>QHXW01000149.1 GCA_003223115.1 Acidobacteriota bacterium | reverse complement strand
CGTCAAGAACGCAGATACGGAATCGGCCAAAGCCGTCAGACTGCTGCGCGGAGAACATCGCCTGGCGCTCAGCGGCACACCGGTCGAAAACCACCTGGGCGAGCTTTGGTCTTTGTTCGAGTTTCTCAACCCGGGTATGCTGGGCGCCGCCAGTGTGTTCAAGCTGGCCGGCGGGGCGGCGCGCAATCCCGACGAAGAGACCCGCAGGCTCCTGGCCCACGCACTGCGGCCATTCATTCTGCGCCGTACCAAAGCTCAGGTGGCGCGCGAACTCCCGTCCAAGACCGAGCAGACCGTTTATTGCGAGATGGAGCCTGCCCAGCGCAAGCTCTACAACGAGCTCCGCCAGCACTACCGGGACCGGCTGCTTAAGCGGATCGAGACCGAGGGCTTGGCAAAATCCAAGATCCAGGTGCTGGAGGCACTGCTGCGCCTGCGACAGGCCGCCTGCCATCCCGGTCTGATTGACCCCAAGCTCCACGGAGAAGGGAGCGCCAAGCTGGACGTGCTCCTGGAGCATCTGCGCGAGGTCATCGACGAAGGGCACAAAGCGCTGGTGTTCTCGCAGTTCACGAGCATGCTCAGGATCGTCCGAAACCACCTAGATGCCAGCGGTGTCGCTTACGAGTATCTGGACGGCGCCACGCGCGACCGGCAGGTGCGCGTGGAACACTTCCAGAACGACGCAGATTGCCGGCTCTTCCTGGTCAGCCTTAAAGCCGGCGGCCTGGGTTTGAACCTCACGGCCGCCGAGTACGTGTTCCTTCTCGATCCCTGGTGGAATCCGGCGGTGGAAGCGCAGGCGGTGGACCGGGCTCACCGCATCGGGCAGACGCGACAGGTCTTCGCGTACAAGCTGATTGCACGAGACACTGTTGAGGAGAAGGTCCTCGAATTACAGAAGACCAAGCGCGATCTGGCCGCAGCTATTATCAGTGCCGACAACAGCCTGATCCGGAACCTGCGTCGGGAAGACCTCGAACTCCTGCTCTCCTAGGAACGACGGTGCGGGTCCCGGGACGTCCTGAGCCACAAGGCGTCAGCGTGTCAATCCGTCGTCAATTCCCTCCTGGCGTCGTTCACCGCCTTGCCGATTACTCTCCATTCCCGGAGCGAGCCGCTATTCAGTAGACTGGTTACGCGCGGAACTGAGGGCATATGCCCTGAGCGTGAAGCATCCCGACAATCTCTCGGACCTCAGCCCGAACGGAGTCCCTACGCGCCTGGACCTGCTGCCGCTGATATTGCAGATGTCGCAATCCAATTTCCCCGGCGCAGGTCCGGAAAGCTCGTGTTGACGATCGATTCGGTCACACCCTGGCGTGAGTAGACTGACCTGAGAGAAGGCGGCGGCTTCTCTTGCAACACCGCCTTCAGCTTGTTCTGCAACTCTGTGCGGCGTATCCGCGCATAGGCCTGCCAGTGCGTCTTCAGTCTCTCGTAGAGGTCTGGTGCATGGGCCTTGAGAACGCAGGTGGCTGAGAACCCAAGTCGTTTCGTCACTTGCCGAAGGCTCGGCGGCGGACTCTCCTGGAGCGCCTGCTCCAAAGTCGGCTCGATCGCCGCAACACGCGCTCTCCTCTGTCCCTCGATTTTCCCCGAGAGCGCGGCACAACTCCGGGCACTTCTGCCAGAGGGAGCGATCGACCGCATAGCCGAGACTTGCGGCAATACGGTCCAGCGGAGCGGCGGCATCGGGCTGTCGCTCGCCAGGTACTCCTCAAGGACCTTTTTTATTCGAGGCCGCTCGCAGATCGGCTTGGCCCCGCGCCTCCGCCACCAGTGGCTGCGACCGGACTTCCGATACTTCAATTCAAGGCGATCTGTCTGCAGAGGCTGGCATCCGCTTCGCGGAGGCGAGTGCTCGTGCCGTATCCGAGTCTGCGCGCAATCTTGGTCAAGCTCGGTGCCGGCTCCTCATGCAGCGCTTCCTCCAGTGCGGCGCGGATCTGCTCACGCCTGCGCTTCGGCGCTACCTCCCGGGCGTTCCTGATCTCCAGTGACTTCTTTGCCTGCGCTTCTGGGGGCAACCCCGGATAGTCGCCGTCGAGAAGGCATGCGACCGGTAGCATCAGTTGATACCACGTACGCAATAATGTATCGATCCGCGGCACTTGATCACCTTTGAACAGCTGTAGAATATGCCTCTCCGGCAGCCGGCCATGTCAGCGACCGCGGTTCGATTGCCTTCCGCGAACACATTGGCATATGCCAACAGAGCGTCCCGGGCACAATCTCGAAGCCGTTCCGGCTGTATCCGGGAAGCGTTGGCCAACAGTTCCCCAATGGCGTCGGCCAGCCAGAATTGGTACTCCGTGGGAACGGCATCCGATGACGCACGGGCTGTTCGGCTTGTGTTGTCTCTGAGCCTCAGCCCGCACCGGGAGCAGTAGCCGGGCCGCGCGGCTGCTGATAGCGGCCGCAAAGATTGGAGGCAGTGTGGACATGTGTTCGCCAAGAATCGACGGTGTTCAGCATGAACGTGACGGTTAGACTCGGGGTGATCGGGTTATCCATCACTCTGGCCATCAACTCGTTTGGGTTTCTTGTTCTCAGACAGGCCGCTGCCCAATTTTTCACCGACGATTGGCGCAACGCGAGTACCGGCCACTCTTAAAACCGCATCTTTAGGCCGTCTCAAGCCGGCGCGCGGGTCGCACCCCTACGTTGCCCAATCCTCCGGCCAAGTAGGAGTGAATTTACCACTCGAGGCAGCATTGCACAAACGGAATGCCTGGGGCAGAAAACCTTGTGTGACGCCGCAGCGCGCGAACCGTTGCTGAACCCTGCCATCCGTATCGATCGACGGCCCACACATGGTACACCGTTCTTGAGCACCAGCGGGCGAAAACAGTTTCATGGAAGCCGGCCTGCTCAAACCGGCGTGGAACCTTCCTTGGCTTGCGCTGGGCGTCTCTCAGTTGGAGTGGCTTGCTGCTCGACCATTTTGGCTGTCACGGTTTTCGTGCGATCGCCTTCCTGGGCCAGCGAGTCGGCGTTGCCGCTTTCGTGGCTGGCGAGGTACGCTTCGAGAACGGCCGGCAATACTTCCGGATTTTCCAATGCTAGGGACCCCGCTTTTTCGAAATGTCCCTTTGCTCGCGGGAATTCCCGCCGTGCGTGGTCCGCGAGGCCCAGGTAAAGGTGTGGAACGGGATCTGCGGGCTGCACCGTTGTGACGGCTTGAAACTCGCGCTCGGATTCGTCCTTGCGATCCAGGAACCAGAGCACCGTGCCCAGATTCTTGCGGGCGCCCAAAATTGGGGATTGAGCTCGACCGCCTTACGATAGAACTTTTCGGCCTGCGCCAGGTCATGCAATTGCGTATATGCGATTCCGGATCTGCTGGCAAAGGTTCGCGTTGGATGGCTGGGCGCGACGCAAATCGAGCAAAATGTGAAGGGCGTCTTGGGCCCGGCCTTGCTTGATGAGAGATTGGGCCCGCTCGGCAGGTGTCCGCTGGCCGTGGATGGGATCGGGCACGAGTGCCAGGAGCAGCGAACAGGCAAGAATGCCTGTTCTACTTTGGCGGGATGTGTACATTATTCTCTTTCGCGTACAGTTCCATGGACCGCGCCAGGTCCTTCAACCAACGATCCAGGCCCAGGCTGTCCTCGGGAGCCAGCATGTAGCTGAGGTCAGCGCGGCGATCGGCGAAATGATCTTTGACGTCGTCGAAGACGTGGAGGAATTGCCGCCCGCCCACCGAGCGTCCCTTCGGATAACGGCTCTTTTCGAAAACGATTCGCAGATCCTCGAAAGTCGTCAGGCCGTCATTGCGCAGTTGATCGACAGTGTCATACGCCGCCGAGAGAAGAGTCAACGCCTGGTCCGCATGACCTTCGAGCGCCAGACTCTGCCCCTGCTTGATCTGTTCCTCGGCCCGGGAGAGATCCAGGAAAAGCGCCAGTGGTGGCCCATGAATCGCGCCAATGACAGCAGGACTTCGAGGTTATAGTGATTGCGGCTCACCTGTCCCATCTGCGATAGCAATGCCGCCACGAGTTGCTCGTTTTCCGCTGCCCGCAGACGCGCCTCGGCAATCCAGTCCTTGTAGCGGTCGGTCCAGAATGGGTCCGGAAACCAGTCCGGCAAATCGTTGAGCAGAGGAAGCGACAGAGTCATATCTGTCCGGTGAGTGCCAATGCCCTTGCCGAAGTAACTACCGTAGCGCGTCAGGATCACCTTTGACGGCACTCGTTCCCATGTTTGTTCCCATGCCCGGGCCTGGCGCTGCATCGCGCGATAGACCTCAGCCATTCCAGTGCTGCCAGGGCCGTAGTAGACGCGCATGAATTCGGCGATGTGCTGATCAATGGCCGGCGCGCCACGGTTCCAGCCATATCGCGCCGCGGCCGACCAGCCCAGCCAAAACGTTTCATTGTGCAGGCCCGAGTCGTCCCATGCTGCGCCAAATGAGCCGATTGGATTACCCTGCCAGTGTTTTCCAGTGCTGGCGATCTCGAAGGCCTGATCGAGATGACCCTTGTGACCGTCCATCGAGAAATGATCCGGAAAAAGCAGCTCGGCGCCTTGCATGGCCATGTATGCAAGCTCGCGAATGCCCCGCTCGACTTCCGCTTGGGGATACGTTGCTTCCCCGTCGATGATGCCTGAGGGCAGCAGCTTGACATGCTCCGGCAGCAGCGGAAATTCGGCCCACACCAGCATCTTCCGGCCGCGCTTCGTCAGGTGCTCGTGAGCCTTCCGAACGAAATCCACCCAGGCCAGGCTGCGGTTCACGGGACTATAGGGGCGCTCGCACTTGGCGCAAATGCCAGCGTAGTAGACCTCGTCCGTCGAGCCGAAGAGATACTCCACGCCGCGTGTGGCGGCGATCACGTCGTCATACATCGACAAGATCAGATCCACAGCCTTCGGGTCACACATACAACTTTGATAGTTGCTTCCGTCCGACCGCAGACCAGCGAATTCGAGATGTTTCAGAACGTAGCACATGTGCGCCGGAGCCTGAATCTCGGGCACAACCTGAATGTGGCGCTCCAACCCGTAGTTGACGATTTCCTGCAGCTCACGCGCGGTGAACGCACCCGGGGCGCCGATCACGGGATGGGAGGGGTACTCGAACTTGTCCTCCAGTTCGAATCCAATCATGTTGACCTTGAAACGGGCAGACCAGTCTCAGTCTAGATACCGCTTCAAAGTTTCGATGCGATCCTGGTGATGCTTGGTGTCCCAATGCAGAAAGCGGAGCTGCAGTTGCGACCAATCCGAAATCGTGCCTTTGGGCACAAACAAAGCACCGGAGCTATGCTGCCTGACGAGTTGCAAAAGCGTCTGGACGCCATAGAAGAGGCCTGGCGCGTCATTTCCGGTGATTTCAGTCGAGCGGTCGCTGATGCGCAGCCGGTATGCCTGTTTGTCGATCTCGGCGTCGGCAGCGGTCTTCACGGCGCCGGCCTGAATCAAAAGTCGAATGACGTAGTCGCCTTGCGCTCCGGTGTTCAGATTCAGGCGATACCAGTCCGTAAGATCACGCCGCAGGCTGCGCACGGATATCTCCTGCGCATCAATACCCGTAGGAACAATCACCCAACGGTTGTCGATCTGAACCTCGCCATCTTCTAAGTTGACTGCACGCGGTGTGGGGATGACTGCGTATCCCTTGGGCCAAAGTTCGGTGGCGTTCTGAGCACCGGCAAGAACCGAGACGATGTACAGAAGGCAGAAAATCGACATGAAGGTTTTCAACACAAACGGGGCTTCGATGCGCAGTGATGGGGGTCGCATTCAATGCATGTTCTGATGAGAATTGATGTTCGGCATGACTATTGTTCTTTGCGTCTGGACTGGCTGGCGAGCCAGCTTGCAAGGTCTGGGTCTTGCGAGGATTCGCGGACCGTGAGCAGCGGCGAGGCTTTCAGCGCCTGATTCCACGCGACTCGATTTCGCCCGTCCACGAATCTTTCGAACAGAATGGGCCGCGAACCTTGAGCCTCCACGATGTCGGAAATGTCGGCAATCTCGAGAATCCCCGGCACGATGACATCTTCCGGCACATGACAGAAACGATCTTCGAGAACGGAGAGGAAAGAAATCAGACCGCCGCGGGCGGCTACCGCGGTTACGCGATCCTCATACAAGCCCGTCAGAAGCGCAAGGAATGCACCCATCGGCTCAGCTCGGTGTTGCACAAACGGACCGGCAACCTGCATTTCACTTTGATCGAACGCGAAATCATCCGGATTGGTTACGGCAGCAGAGTCTCCCCAGACTGTGATGCGCGCGGGGTCGATGTCCGGGCGCGTCGACAGATAATGAAACACCGTCCGGATATCTTTCAGTTGTGCTCCGAGCAAAGTGCCGCCGAGCATGAGTTCGCTGGCAGCCAGGCCCATGGCGTTTGGCCCGCGCGATGCGCTGGAGGCGATCTCACCGGTGTCCCGAACATCAGCCAGGCAGACGGCCACGCCCTTTCGCACGAGTGTCATGATGTCTTCGCCGCGCTCGGAAAGGAATTGTCCTTTTCCGCCTTGGCCGACGGCGAGAACAGCCGGCGCCCGTTTCGCCATTGGATTCACCGGCTTCAGCAGGTAGACGGGCAGCGTGATGCGCGGCTGGCTTTCGATGGACAGCGCATCAACCGTGATGTTGGAGTTCGACTTTGTCCAAAGCGGCTTCGCGACTATATTTGCCGGCGGTTCGATGTCGCCCAGCTTGTCTTTGAGATTGATCCGCAGTTGGTTCAGAGAGGCACTCTTGGCCCGCGACAACGCCAGGCGCTGGCGCGCAAGCACAGCAGCGATCGCGCTGGCCGGCTTGAACTCGCGTTCCGCGGCCAACGCGGGCGTGAGGCACATCAGCGCGGATTCCGGCAGCGGATTGTGGTACTCGACCTCGGGCGTGGCAACATTGAGCCAGCGAGTCAGGATCGGGTAAATCCGTTTGCGAAGGAACGTCCCCACGTTGGTACATTCGCCCGGCCCGGGAAAGGGACCAAATCCGTGAACTTCATCCAGATGGTCCCGCGCTCCGTACAGCGCGAATACTTTCTTGTAGCGTGCCCAAGCCGGTTCATGTTCGACGTCTTCAGGCCAGCCGATCTCGAAGGAATAAAGAAAGGGGCGCGGCGCGACCGACGCACACAGCAACCATGGGAAGAATTGGTCCACCGCGCTTCGCGGCAGGCATCGCGTAGTCTCCCATTCTCCCCAGCCGGGCCACGCCGTATCGAATGGGTATCCACGAGGGCCTTCCGTGTAGTGTTCCTCGGGGCCGGCTTCGCCGAAATTGAACGGAATCACCGCGGCGATACGCGGATCGAGCGCGGCTGTCACGGCGGCGGGATCACCTCCTCCGGCCACGGCGCCAAGCATGACGATCCGGCGCGGATCGATATCCGGACGCTCGAGCAGAAGATCGACGCTGCGCATCAGATCCCAGACCATCCATTTCATGAGACTTTCGCCCGCCAGAAGAAGCTGATTGCCCAACGTGTACCGCCCGTAGTAGCTCTCACGAGGCCAGGGCTGCGATTGCGAACGCTCGCCGGCGCACAATTGCTCCACCACCAGCACCGCGGTTCCAGCCCCCGCCCAAGTCATCCCGAGATCCTGCAGCTCGGATTGCGTCTTTGGCGCGTGATGGCTGTGCACGACGATGATGGCCGGAATTTTGCCTGATGGCGTTTCCGGACGATAAAGATTGGCGGTGACCAGCAGGTTGGGGCGACTCTCATAAGCTAGGTTTTCGATGACGAAGCCATCGCCGTATTTTGCTCGATGCGTTACCATGGCATGCAGCGGCGTGCGCTCAGGCATCGGCCCCATCCACTTTCGTAATGCAGCCAGGCGCGGGTCCCGGAAGCGTTCCCAGGCGTCTTGCGAATCAACCTGCTGCCACGCGCGCTTCTCCTGGTCTGCAATCGTAGACATGCGCGCCAGCAGGGAGTTGGCGAGCATGCGAGGCACATGAAGCTGATTGCGCTGCTCGTCAGTCCAGGCGTTGTTCGGTATCCAGGCGAGTTCGGAGAGGGAATGTCTCGCAGGCTCGGACGAGGTGCCGGAGCGAAGTTCCATCCGACGAAACCCCGGAGAGGGCTGGTTGGTCAGGGCAGCGAAAAGGAATGGCGCGCTCTCATTGGCTCGAGGCCAATGCCACTGCAGCTCCGGGGTATTGGGTCTGGGAGCGCGCACACGTTGGACATCGATGAATCCGATCTGTTCGAACCGGTCGAGCGGAATCGCGGCCTCAGCAGCCCACTCGCCTCGACCGAGCCTGGCTGCGACCAAGAGCTTGGCGGCTCCTTCGAGGGATTCGACACCATTCGCGCCCTGCATGCGGTAGGCGCCCAGCGGATTGACCGTGAGAGAGAGATTCAAGTGGCGGCGCACCGCGGTATCCTGTACGCGGATGTTCCAAGTGACGAGATCCTCAGACCACCAATCTGGATTGCGACCAGTCGAATGTGCCACCACGCGATCCGGTTCCGGAATCCGCGCGCTGAGACACAGAAAGCCTCCTCGAGTGGCTACACGAGCTTCGCCGCCGGCGGGAAACGGCGAACGGAAACCGGGAAACGGCGAACGGAAACTGAAAGTCAAAGGCAAAGCGCGCGCGCCCTGCCATGCCGCGTCATCCAAATTACCATCGATCGTGAGCGGTCCCGAAATGGATGGAATGGTGATCCACTCTGACTCCGCCGCAAATGCGCCTGATATGCACAGGCTAAGCAACCCCAGATGCAGGCAGTTCCGTTTCATTGGAGCGAATCTATCACGGCCGGCCGCCGTGTGCACGCCGGGTGGTTTGACGAGGTGATCTGATCGAACGTGCACCTGGCTGCGCCAATGACCGTAGAATGATTCTTGAAGCGGGCAGCATCGTGCCTGTGATATGACGCGCAGAGAATTATTTCTGCTTCCGGGTGGCTCTTCCATGCTGGCGCAGGTACTGGGTTTATCGGAACCGCAGAATCTATCGTTTCCACTCGAGGGCATCGAGGCGTCCCTTACGCCCACTGAACTTTTCTTTGTCCGTGACCATTTCAGCGAGCCCGAACTCTCTCTCAGCACCTGGCGACTCAAGATCGAAGGACGTGTGAGGCGTCCCGTCGAGTTGAGCTTGGCCGACATTCTCGAATCGCCAACCAAAGAGCTGGAAGCCGTGTTGGAATGCGCCGGCAACCCGGCCGGCGGTTCCGCAGCGAGTAATGCGCTGTGGCAGGGTGTGCCACTCGCGCACCTTCTGGACCAGGCTGGAGTCGGAAGCGACAGTGTGGCCGTGCTGCTCGAGGGCGCCGATAGGGGTCGGCTCATGCACGCTTTCCCCGCGCTGCCATACTGCCAGATGGTTCCGGTGGAGAAATGCCTGCGCCCCGAAAGTTTGCTGGCATTCAAGCTGAATGGCCGCTTCCTTCCACGCCAGAACGGCTTCCCCGCGCGCGCCTTGTTTCCTGGCTGGTATGGCATGGATTCAGTAAAGTGGCTGGAGCGCATCGTGGTGCTGGGACCATCCGATCGAGCGCCGGACTTCCAGTCGAGCGGGATGAATAGAGTCTACAATCGCATGGCGAAGAGTGCGACGGGCGAGCTGAAGGTCACGCGTCTGACGGAAATTCAGGTGAGGTCCGCTGTAGCCTGGCCCGCCGACAACACCCGACTGCCGGTGGGCCGATACCAGATTCGTGGCTTCGCCTGGACCGGTAGCGGCCGCATTCGCGGTGTCGGCTTCAGCGCCGATGGAGGCCAGACATGGATCCCTGCGCAGCTCGAATCGCGCGCAAAGCCCTTCGCATGGATTCGCTGGAAATTCATGTGGTCGGCTACACCAGGCGAGCATACACTGATGAGCCGCGCCACCGACGATGCCGGCCACGAGCAGCCGCTCAACCGCGACCCCATGCGCACAGACGCTTATGAGCTGAACTTTTGTGCACCGGTGCGCTGTTCGGTGCGGCGAAATGCCAACGCGTTACGCTGAGGAGGTTTTATGTCAGACCAGGTTGAACGGCGCGATTTCTTGAAGCTGGCCGGTGCGGCCGCAATAGCCGGTTCGCTTGCGGGCGAGGAGAAGCCCGTGCGAATAGGTTTCGTGGGCGTAGGGAATCGCGGCACCGGCCTGGTCAGAATCGTTTTCGGCCACTTTTCTCGACGAGGCCTGGACGCTGTGATGACGGTACGCCATGACAACTGCACACTCCCATCGCTGTCGCGGCCATGAAGCTGGCAAGTACGCCGCCACTGAGGTTCCGGCAGCTCTCACGCTGGAAGAATGCTGGGAGCTGGTGAACATTTCTGAACAAACCGGCGTGCCTTGCATGATGCTACGCTTTGAAGCGCAACGCCAATCTCTATCCCACGCATCCGATCGGCCCGATTGGCTGGTGGACGGGCATCAACCGCGGCGACCGTTTCACATATCTAACCTCGATGAGCAGCAAGTCTCGGGGCCTGAGCCACTACGCCGCGAAACAGTTTGGCCCCGACAAACATCAATGCGACCAGCCAATTCGCTGACGGCGATGTCAATACCAGCCTCATCATGACGGAAAAAGGCGTGACCGTCACGCTCAATCACGATACGCAACTGCCTCGGCCGTATTCAGATTCTGGCGACACGAAAATACCCCCCATGGTTCAGCGGCTGCAAGGCACGGAGGGGATCTTTTTCGGCAGTCTGGAAAAAATTCATATCGACGGCCGCAGCCCTTGCACAAGTGGGAAGATACGGCTCCCTATTACGAACAGTACGAACATTTTCTGTGGAAGGCGCTTGGGCGAAGCGGCCAAAAGCTCCAGCCACGTCGGCGAGGACTACGTCGAGCTGCACCAGTTCGTCAGAGCGGTTCGCAACCGGATGCAGATACCAGTGGACGTATACGATGTGGCCACCTGGAGTGTCATCATACCTCTGAGCGAGCAATCGGTCGCCTCGAGGAGCGCTGCAGTGGATTTCCCGGATTTCACCAGAGGAAAATGGGAAACGCGCGGCCGCTCAATCTCGGGCTTTGATAGTCGCTGGCTGGCTCTTCAAATATTCCACGGTTTCAAATTGTTCTTTGGCGAGGGCCGGTTGTCCTGCCCTACGATACGCCAGGCCGAGCTGGTAATGAGCGCCTGCTTCTAGGGGCCGCAACTCGACCGCTTGGCGCAGAGCTGCTACAGCCTGCATGAACTTGTTCATCGCAAGGTACGCCTTCCCGCGGAAATAGGATATGTAGTAGTCGGTGGGCGAGGTCTGTTCGGCCAGCGCCAGTTCCTCCAGCACCCCCGGGTAGTCTACCAATTCTTCTTCCAGCATGGACTGAGCGATGGCGACATGAAGCATTGGATAATCCGGCTTGCGTCGAGCGAGATTTCGCAGCGTTCGTGTGGACAGGGCGGGTTCGCCCATGTTGCGGTAAGCCTGGGCCAGTTTCGGATAGGCCTCGAACTGGTCTGGAGAGCTTTGTATGAGTTCGGTCAGCAGCCGCGCGGCATCACGATGCTGTTCCGCTGATATCAGACTTGAACCCAGCGCCAGTAAGATTTGCGGAGAACCAGGGATCTGCTTTCGCGCCTGCTCGAGGATCTGGACGGCTGCTCTGTAGTTCTGCTCCTTTTCGTAAATCCGCGCCGCAGCGAGATATGCGTTCTCCTGATCGGGAGCCAGCCAGATGGCCGACGTGAGATGCTGAATTGCCTGTTGAAACTCCCCCAGACGTTCATAGCTGAGCCCTGCAACAGCCGCGCCGGAGGCTCTGACTTTGTCGGGAATTTCAGTTTGTTCCTCGATGGCAGTTGCGTGCCGTATGGCGTCATCGTACGCGCCCGCCTGATTTTCGAGAACAGCCAGGTTGATTGTACCCTGCGTGTCTTTGAGACCGCTCTGGTCGAAGCGAAGAGCCTCCGCTAGCGCCAAATCGTTCTGTTTCTCATGAGTGAGATCTTGCGCGAGGTCCGCATGGAGTCTGGAGTCCCGCGGAAAGCGTTGCGCCGCCGCAAGCAGGGAGGTTTTTACATTTTCGATGTCCCCCGAAATCAAACCTACTTTTATCAGCATGGCCAGCGGCAGCGCATAATTCGGCTTCAACTGGTCAGCATATTGCAAGGCCTGGCGCGCCACAGCAAAATTGCGCGCGGCCAGAGCTGCGGTGGCGACTCCGTAAAGTTCATAGTACGAGCGAACGTTTTCAGGAGCTGCGCAGGTTGCCTGGCGAAATATCTCAGCGGCTTGGGAGAATTCTCCACGTCGAAATTCGACCTGAGCCTTTCTGTCCAGCGCTTGAAACTGCGCCTGGTTCTGCTGCGTAGTGAGTTCCGTCACGGGGCACTCCCAAGCTGAAGCGCGGCCAAACGCAAAGAGCACGAGGCAGGCGCGTCTCAAGAACGCGCAGCGCGTCGGATGTCCATTCGAGCCGACGAAAACTCGCACCGGCGTGAATCCCCTGTTCTTCAAGGAAGCTTCGATCATCTTATCAACGCGGCAGCATCATTTCCCCAACCTCTAGTCCGCCCAAGGCTTGAACCTTCACAAGTCGGGCTCCGGCGGCCGAAAATCCTGCTGTACAAAAATCTTAGTTGGCGACATTTCTACTTTGCCTTGACAAAATCTTAGTTGGCGCTTGACTTATCTTCCGCTCCGCAATAAAGTGAACCCCATTGGAGGGCCGGGGTATGCGCAAGTTGATCGTTCTGCTTGCATGTTTGTGTCTGTCATTTCCGATTTTCGGGCAGCGGAATACGGCCGCCATTTCCGGGACGACGACGGATCCCACCGGTGCCGTTGTGCCAGCCGCGCAAGTCACGGCCGTCCAGGCTTCCACCGGGACCACGACCAGGACCCGTTCGAACGACAGTGGTTTCTATCAAATTCCCAATTTGACCGCGGGCATGTACTCATTGCGCGTCGAGCACGCCGGCTTTCAGGTTTACGTGCAGGAGGGGATTGTTCTTCAGGTGGACCAATCTGCGACCGTCAACGTGGCGCTGAAGGTTGGGAGCCAGGCGGAATCAGTGACCATCACCGAGGAGCCACCGCTGGTCGATGTGCGCACGCAAACTCTCACCACCGTTATCACCCCGCAGATGGCTCGCGAGCTGCCCTTGAACGGACGCAACGTTCTGCAGTTGATGACCCTCGCGCCCGATGTGAGCCCCGGCGGGTCACGATGTTTCGGGCAGGGCGCATCGCGGCCTGAGTCCAAAGTGACGTTTGTATCGGCCAGCGGAGCGCGCTCCAACGAAACTGCGTTCTACCTGGATGGCGGGATCAACGAAGACCCCTACACCGAGATCGCGAATATTTTTCCGAATCCGGACGCTATCCAGGAGTTCAGCGTCCAAAGCAACAGTTACAGCGCCAGGTTCGGAGGACGCGGTGGCGGCGTGGTGAATGCTGCCACGCGCAGTGGAGGCAACCAGTTTCACGGATCGGCGTTTGAGTTTGTCAGAAACCACAATTTCAACGCCAAGAATTATTTCGCGACGAGCGATGACGGGCTCAAACGGAACCAATACGGCTTCAGTCTGGGCGGTCCAGTGCAAAAGAACAAGACATTCTTCTTTGCCTCCTGGCAAGGTACCAAACTGCGCTCGGTTCCCACGCAGAACGTGGCTGTAACGCCGACCGCAGCCCAGTTAGCCGGCGACTTCTCGGCAATCGGCACTCAGCTCGTGGATCCGGACACAAACGCTCCATTTGCGGGGAATCAAATCCCCTCATCCAGGCTCGACCCGATTGCGTTGAAGGTCCTGAGCACGGTGCCAGTGGGCGCAGCGGATAGCGGACTATCCTTCTACCAGACGCATTCGCAAACGAATGACAACCAGTGGGTTTTCCGCGCAGACCACAACTTCGGCGAGAAGTTTCGCGTCTCCGCGAGATATCTTTACGATCGGCTCGACCGGCCGGGTTCGTTTATCAATAACAACATTCTGAGTGTTTCTGACGACGCTTACTGGAAAAGCCAGAACATCACTTTGAACGGTACTTATCTGCCGCGGCCCAACTTAGTAGGTAATCTGACCCTGACTTACAATCGGGTGGTCAACATTCAGCTCGGCCCGAAGAAGGTTCCTGGCTGGGTCGGCTTAGGTGTCAACGTCGCGGACGAAGTTGCCGGCGCTGATGTCTCCGGAGGTTCAGGCTTTTATCTCGCCGTCGACGGCTATTTCAGCGCCGAGTGGGACCCGCTCTATCGTGTTCCGCGGAGCGAATACGATATTTCGAATAACTGGACCTACATAAGAGGACCTCATACCATCGAGTTCGGCGGAGAAATTATCCGGGAGCAGAATATCCTGGCTCAGATATTTCTGTCGCAAGGGTACTTTGATTTTTCAAGCCAGCTTTCTGGCGACAATCTGCTCGATTTCATGCTGGGCAAGCCGACTGATTTCCAACAGTTCAGCCCCATCTATGAAAGTCTGTACCGAACTCTCCCAGCACTCTATGTCAATGATTCCTGGAAGGCCAACAGAAGACTCACTGTAAATCTCGGTGTGCGCTGGGAGCCTTGGAAGATGTTTTACGAGCAGGCCAACCAAATCTCGATCTTCACGATAGGGGATGCCGCAAAAGGAGTGCGCTCCGCCGTGTACCCGAACCTACCGCCGGGCGAGCTGGTCCCTGGCGACCCAGGCGTGTTGAAGACTGCTGTGAAGTCGTTCTACCACATATTTGATCCGCGGATCGGTTTGGCCTGGGACGTTTTCGGCAACGGCCGCACCAGCGTTCGCGCGGGTTTCGGTATTTACCACGACTTTATCAATGTCAATTCCAATAACGACACGATCTCTGCACCGCCGTGGGCTCTTTCAGTGGACATCCCGTTCCCGGTAAGCCTGAAGGATCCGTATCAAGAGCACGACGTTCCATTTCCGGCGTTTCGCCCCTTCGCTCATTCACAAACCTTTGCGTTTCCGTTCTTCGGCAATGAGTTTGATCCATCGCTGGCTTATCCGGTGATTCAGCAGTGGAACCTCGCCTTCGAGCGCCAATTACCAAAAGGCTTTATGGTAAGGGCTGCTTATGAAGGAATGCAGAGCTATCATCTGTTTGGCGGAGTCGAGCAGAACGCAGCGGTGTACATTCCCGGTCAATCCACTTTTGAAAACGTGCAGGATCGCCGTCCGATGGGCCAGTACTTTACCAGTAACTCGATTAACACGGCCACCGGTACGGCGAGCTTTAACGGCTTAACGCTTTCTCTGGAAAAAAGGGCCACGCAGGGACTGACATTTCTAGCGGGCTTCCGCTGGGCAAAGATGCTCGATGATCTCAACGGAGCCGGAACCAGTTTGGGGCAGAGCGACTATACCACCAGCGATCCCAAGTTCGACCGCGGACTTTCCAGTGTGGATGTCAACAAACAGTTCATCGGATCCTATGTTTGGCAGCTTCCAACCGCCAGGTCGCTTGGCTTTTTCGGGCGCCATGTGATTGGGGGGTGGCAGTCCAGCGGAATCCTGACGCTGCGCGCCGGGTTCCCGTTCTCGGTGCTCTCTGGACTGGACTATTCTTACAGTGGTAATGGCATCGACCGGGCAGACCTCATCGGTGATCCCCATCTCTCCGGTGACCGCCCGAAAGCGGCAAAGCTGCGCAAATGGTTTAACACCGCTGCGTTCGCTTTCAATGCTCCCGGAACGTTCGGCACTTCCGGCCGTGACATTCTTCGCAACCCCGGCGTCGCGACATTCGATTTTTCGCTCAGCAAGGCGTTCCCGCTGAAGTTCGGGCATTTTGCCGAGACACAACGTATCGACTTCCGTGCCGAAGCGTTCAACCTTTTCAACCATCCAAACTACGGCAGGCCTGACCGTACGCTGACCCACCGCAATTTCGGCCGGATTCTGAGCACGGTCACGGACCCGAGGATGCTCCAATTCGCATTGCGGTACTCATTTTAGAACCCGGCGCGCCGTAGGAGTTTGTTGAAATAAGCACCGCCAATAACCGCTTGCTCACGCGCGGCTCGGCCGCATCAAGCGGACTTTGTACATTCATATAGCCTGGTGAGCATTCATGACTCAACCATCCTCGTTGGATTCAACGAACCCGGCAGGAAGCTGATGAAGAAACTAAGCCGGAGATCTTTGCTTGGCCGGTCGTCCCGTGTCACCGGGTCGCTGGCCATCCCGTTCATGATATCCGGTGGCACAGGCGAGGCGCGGCCGGCCCAACGTCGGTTGAAGGTCATCGTGGTCGGAGCCCACGTGGATGATCCGCAATCTGGCTGCGGCGGCACTATGGCGCGTTATGCCGACCTGGCGCACGAAGTCATCGCGCTCTCTCTGACGCGAGGAGACTCTGAGAGCATCGCGGCCAGCCTCCACATGCCTCCGCAGGAACTGGCCGCCAAAAGACATGCGGACGCCCTGCGATCTTGTGAACTTCTGAAATGTCGTATGCTCGCCTTGCACTATATCAACAGGCGCACCGAAGTGACGATGGCACGCTACAAAGAGTTTGGGGCGATTTTGCTGGATCAGAAACCGGATGTCGTTTTCACGCATTGGCCTATCGACACTCATCCCGATCATCGGGCAGCGTCGCTTCTCACGTACGACGCCTGGCTGCGTGGTGGCAAAAAGTTCCCGCTTTACTTTTACGAGGTGGAACTGGGGCAGCAAACGCAGGATTTCTCTCCGACTCATTACGTAGACATCACCGAAGTAGCCGAGCGCAAGAAAGCGGCCTGCTACGCCAACACCCTCACGGTTCAGGGCTGGTGGCCGTTACACGAAGAGATGGAACGCTTCCGGGGAACGGAAACAGGGTGCCAGTTCGCGGAGGCGTTTAACCGGCACCCCCAAAGTCCGAGCGAGCCACTCTTGCCTGAGGTTGCATCTGCGTCTCGCAAGACATCGCCGCGGTGAGCAAGTCGGGACTTCGTATTATTTATCATCCTGAAAGGTCCGTGAACTCAGTGTAGGGAAAGATTTCGCTGAACAAGGTTCTCCGTTTCGGCTACAGTATGGTGGATGAAAGCACCCGGAGGCCAGCAGCAGCGTAGAGGGCAGCCGGATGTCATGGAGTTTCTTCCGTATTTTGTTTACCGCGCTGAAAGCGCTATAAACATTGGGTTTTGACATGAGGCTGGACAGAAGTCGCGTCTTGGTTTAAAGGTTTAAAGTATGGTTTGTTTCTCAAGTGGCTAAACCCAGTTCGCCACATCAGAGAGTTGGTGCAGGAACTGCGCCGGACCAGGGAGCAATTCGATCAAGCAGAGCGAGAAAGACAGCGCCTGGAGAAAGAGAACGCGCGACTGCGAGAAGCGAATGAGCGCCTGCAAAAGGAACTGGAGACTGCTCAGCGCGCCGGCCGGCGCCAGGCGGCTCCGTTTTCACGGGGCCAGCGGAAGAGCCCACCGCAATCCCCGGGACGCAAGTCAGGGAAAGCGTACGGCGCACACCACCGGCGACCGATCCCGGATCACGTGGACGAACAGATCGCCGTATCAGTTCCCGAGAAGTGCCCCGCGTGCAGCGGAGCGCTAACGGTGGAGAGGATCGAACCACAGTATCAGGAAGAAATCGTGCGGCGCACTTGGATACGGCGGTTTGATATTCCGATCTGCAGCTGTGCGCAGTGCGGCAAGCGAGTCCAGGGGCGTCATCCGCTGCAAACCTGCGATGCCATCGGAGCCGGCGGCGGTGCAAGTGGGGCCAGAAGCCTTGACTCTGGGAGTGCTGATGAACAAGAGCAGGGTTTGCCCCACGCCGCTGCGGCAGCCATTCTGCAGCAAGGGTTACGACATCAAAGGCGGGGAGTCCAACCGCACAAATGCGGGCAGCCGAAACGCGCCTCGGAAATCATCGGGACACGATCCGCACATCTCCTTCCCAGTCTGTGTGGAAGTGCTGCTGTCCCCAATGCAACAGCCAGCCGCTCGGCCAATCTTCAGTTCAGGTTGATGTCGAAGCGAAAGGCCTTGGGCAGTCACCCCCGAGTAGACAAATACAGATTCCCTGGTTGCCGGGTTTGCTATGAATCCAACTTTGCATGTGACCTTTTGTGGGCGCACGTTCACGGCGCAAGAAGTGGAACTGATGCGCACTGTAGCGCAGGACTATGCCGGGCTGGGAGTGACCGAGATCGCGAGAACCATCTGCGAACTGCTGGAGTGGAAGCGTCCCAGTGGCGGGCTGAAGAATCCCGAGTGCCGTGCCGGCGCTGCGGCACTTGGGCGGGAAAGGTCCGCGCCGCGTGGCATATCGCAGCAACGCTTGGAGCCAGAGCCGGTCGAGTGCCTGGAGCGAGAATGCGAACCGCTGGAGTTGGCTCTGGTGGAAGGCCCAGCGGAGAGCCGGCTGTGGCGCGAGCACGTGGAACGCTATCACTATCTGGGGTGCCGCGTGCCCTTCGGCGCGAACTTGCGCTACTGGGTGCGGAATCGAGATCGGGAACTGGCCTGCCTGCTGTGGACATCGCCAGCCTGGAAGATGCAGGCACGCGATGCTTGGATCGGGTGGAGCGATGAGCGGCGGCAATGTAACTTGCAATGGATCGTCAACCATGGACGGTTCCTGATTTTGCCTTGGGTGCGCGTCAAAGGGCTGGCGAGCAAAATCCTGGCGCTGATTGCCCGACAACTACCGCACGATTGGCAAGCCCGATATGGGCATCGTCCGGTGTTGCTGGAAACGCTGGTGGATGCCACTGTGGATGCCACCCGATTTCGAGGAACCTGCTACCGAGCCGCCAACTGGATCCATATCGGGCAGACCACTGGACGCGGCCGCATGGACCGAGAGCACGAAAACCACGGCCGAGCCATCAAAGACATCTACGTCTATCCACTGGTTCGTGATGCCCGGCAACGGCTATGCACTGATCCGACCCGGTAATCAAATACTCATCATCCTGTATAGAAAGTATAGAAGACAAGATGTTGTTCGTCTCCAGCGAACAACAACACGCGTTAAAAACTTTTCGCCATGCCGAAGCCGCGCTCGGGCGTTTATCGTGTTGGGTTGTGTGTGGGTAGCGCGGAGTGGGGTGTCGGTGCCGGAATAAGATGACAGAATTTTCCGCCTGCCTTGACGTTGGGGAATCCGACCAGTTGGCGGGACGCTGAACAGTTCAAGCGTCATTTCGTGGACGTACCTCGAAATGTTCGCCAGACGTCTGGGACTAGTATGATTTTGCCGCCGGATGACATCCCCCCTGGTAGGCCTCGCCCATGCTGTCGTACGCATTGCCCGAGCCGGGATATAGCAAGTCGATTGCCTCGGGCAGGTGGTTGTCGGCCATCAGCTCGTAGGACCATGAGTTGACGGCTGTCTCGTCAAGCTTAAAATCGGACTTTTCCTTCTGCATCGCCGCATACACGTCTGCGGCGTTTTGTGCAATTCAAAAACTCTCTACACAGGGCTTGTATGAAGTCGGGCAGAGTCCTCGAGTCTGCACCGGCAGTCCGAGTTGTGATAAGCGTATTAAGGCAACTGGTGGTTTTTCCATCGCCCAAACACAAACCTCCGCCGCCTTCGAGGTGGGAAGCATTTTGAAGTCTTCGCCTTTTATTCGTCGGAATTGCTCCGAACTTCCGTAAGCCTTAGAGTTAGAGTAGCTGATCACTGCTGCTGCCGCCTGGTTTCGCGTGTAAGTGCGTTGGAATGTTGGTGGACCTGGTGAGATTCGAACTCACGACCTCTTCCATGCCATGGAAGCGCGCTCCCAACTGCGCCACAGGCCCACTTTTTCTCCAGTATACCGTAAGCGCAGCAATGAACTTGCGTTTCAGGCTGCCGGCGGCTGCTCGCCTCGCACCTCTCCGGGAGCACCACTCGAGCGGGCATCAAGAGATTCGCGCACCTTCGACAGCAGAACATCGGGCGTGAAGGGCTTGTGCAGGAAAGTGCGTTCGCTTCTTTTGCCGGGTGGGCCGACGGGATTATCCCGATAGCCCGACATGTAGAGCACACCCAGGCGCGCATCTTTTTGTGAAAGACGTTCGGCCAGTTCGAAACCGTTCAAGTGCGGCATGACGATGTCGGTGAGCAGCAAGTCGATGCGGCCGGCATTTTTTTCGTACGCGGCAAGGCCCGCCGCGCCGTCGCCGGCTTCGATGACGGTGTATCTGTTCGATTGCAGTACGGCTGAGCAGAGCTTTCGCACGCCGTCTTCGTCATCCACCAGAAGGATGGTTTCGGTGCCCACCCGCAGACGCGCCGGCTTCACGCGATGCACCGTCTCCACCATTTCCTTGGCGCGCGGCAGATAAATTTCGAATATCGTGCCGCAGTCTACCTGGCTGTACACGGTGATCTGTCCCTGGTTCTGCTTCACGATTCCATAAACGATCGAAAGTCCGAGCCCAGTGCCTTTACCCTGTGCTTTGGTGGTGAAGAACGGCTCGAACAGGCGCGACCTGGTTTCGTTATCCATACCGGAGCCGGTGTCGCTGACCGCCATCATGACGTAAGCGCCGGGTTCCACGCCGGTGCGGCGCGTGCTGTCCCCTTCCTCGATATCGACGTTCGCAGTTTCAATGACAAATTTGCCGCCGGCGCTCATGGCATCCCGCGAATTCATCGCCAGGTTGACGATGATCTGCTCAATCTGACCGGGGTCGCATTTCACTCGCCCCAAACCGGGGCCTGGCAGAAAGACCAGTTCGATCCTCTCACCCAAAAGCCGGCGCAGCATGGTGTCCATGTTGGCAAGGATCGTGTTCTGGTCCAGCAGCCGCGGCTGTGCTATCTGCCCCCGGCTGAAGGACAGAAGCTGGCGCGTTAATCCGGCGGCTCTTTCGCTGGCGAGCTGGATTTCGTCCGCGAATCGGCGCAATGGATTGCCAACAGAAAGCTGGCTCCTCAGCAGCTCGCTGTAACCGGTGATAATGGTGAGCAGGTTGTTGAAATCTCCCGCGACCCCTCCCGCAAGCCGCCCGACAGCTTCCATCTTCTGTGAATGACTCGCCTGGTCCAGCATCTGCCGATGGCGTGACACATCTTGAAACACGGCCACAGCACCCAGAAGCTTGCCGCGGTGATCGCGCAGGGGCGAGGCGGTCACCTCAACCGGCACCTCGGCTCCGTCTTTGGGTGCGAGCAGAACGTAATTGCGCAACCGAGCCGCTTTGTTCTCTCGAATCGCCTTCATCACCGGGTCTTCGACGCTCTCGTGAGTCTTCTCGTCCAAGAGACGAAGGACCTCGGCGGCGGGTTTGCCGCTGGCGTCGGACCTGCTCCAACCGGTGAGTTCTTCGGCGGCGGGGTTGAGGTAGCGAATCGTGCCTTGGCGGTTTGTCGAAATGATGCCCTCTGCGATGCCGGACATGATGGGGGACATGAGCCCGGAACGCGCGCGAAATCGATAGATGGCGTAGACGACACCAAGAGCTAGAGCGATGTACAGCGCAATATTGCCGATACTACCGATGTCGATCATCATCAAGGAGCCGGCGGGTGGGACATAGAAGACTGCCATGAAACCCGAAGCCACGATGCCGGACGTTCCAGTGCGCCCTCCGTGATAGGAGACCGCTGCGAACGTCGCGACCGGGAGAAATGACATCGAACTGCAAGACCGGCCCACCGCTAACGAAATCAGCAGAGCCAGCGCAGGGAGACGTATTGCCAGCACGGAGCGGAGGAAAAAGGGGCCCCGACTGGATCATTACGATCCCGCTGCCCAAAAGTTTACTACACGGCGCGCCACCCTCTTGCGAGTCGAGTGATTAATCATACAGCGGTGGGGCGTCGGGAGACTGTGTCTTCCAGCGCCGATGAATCCAGAGCCACTGATCGGGGTACTGCAGTATGACGGTTTCGAGAACAGCCTGCAGGCGGGCGGTGTCCCGGTGAATGTCGCCGGTAATCTCTACAGGTGGATAAAAACGCAGCACAAATCTCCTCTCGCTTCGAGACCACAGTGCGAAACCCGGAATCACAGTGGCGTCACTATGCGCGGCCAATCGAGCCAACCCGGTACTGGCGCAAGCCGGGATGCCGAAGAAATCCACGAATACCCCATTATCCATGGACGCGTTCTGGTCAATGAGAATTCCCACCGCTTCATTCGCCTTCAGAGCCTGAAGGATGCCTCGCGCAAAGTCCTTCTTCTCGATGAGACGGTTCCCGGATAGTGTGCGCCTGCGTGCCACCAACGCGTCGAGGTGCGGATTATCGAGGGGCCTTACCACAACGTGCATGGGCGCGGAAAGCAAGGCATGGGCGAAGGCGCTGAACTCCCAGTTCCCCAGGTGCGCGGTGGCGAACAGAACTCCCTTGCCGCGACGCTGCGCCTGCTCGAAATGTTCGTAGCCTTCATAGCAGATCCAACGCTTGACGTTGCCGCGATTGATTTTGGGAAATCGCGCGAAGGTCACCAGCAGCCTGGCGATCGAGCCGAATACGCCATCTACGATTTCACTTCGCTCGAGCGGTTTCAGGTCCGGCAGCGCCATCTGGAGATTCCGAAAAGCCACGCGCCGCAGCCGGGGCATTGCTAGATCCAGCAGGCGAGTATAGAAGCGTGCCAGCGAGTTCGAAACAGATAGAGGAGTGTAGGCGAGGGAAATCAGAATCGCTAATGCGATCCAGTATTCGAACACATCGCGCAGCCAGGAGCGGTGACGCATGAAAGAGTCATTCTATCCACCCGCCGCCGAGTACCAAGTCTCCATCGTAAAAAACCGCCGCCTGGCCGGGAGTAACTGCCCGCTGCGGCTCATCGAAATGGACCTCGACGCGTGTACTGTACTCCACCGGATAGAGCACTGCCGCAGTCGGCTCGTGCCTGTGCCGGATCTTCACCTGCGCACGCGCGGGCGCCGAAAGCGTGGGCCACGACACCCAGTTGACGTCCGCCGCTGTGAGCGCGGCGCGCAAGAGTTGGTCATTTGAACCGACTGTGACGCGCTGCGTATTGGGGTCGGTGGCGATGACGTACAGCGGCTCGCCGGCGGCGATGCCCAGGCCCCGGCGCTGGCCCACGGTGAAATGATGCACGCCCGCATGTTCGCCGATTTTCACGCCATCGCTCGTAACCAGATCGCCGCGGGCGTAAACGGGCTCCCGTCCCTTCGAACGCAAATAAGCCTCGAGAAACGCTGCGTAATCCCCGTTGGGCACAAAACAGATTTCGTAGCTCTCGCTTTTTTCGGCAACCGCCAAACCCAGCTCGCGAGCCAGCGCCCGGACTTCGAGTTTGGTCATTTCGCCCAGAGGAAAGAGCGAGCGCTCAAGTTGCGGCTGCGTGAGACCGAACAGAAAATAGCTCTGGTCCTTGGTGTGATCGGCGGCCCGGAGCAGTTGGTATCGTCCCGTAGACGGCTCACGCCTCACGCGCGCATAGTGGCCCGTAGCGATCTGCGCCGCGCCCACACCGTCCGCGAGTTCGATGAACCGGTCGAACTTGATGAAATTGTTGCAGAGCGTGCAGGGTATGGGCGTGCGACCCGCCAGGTATTCATGGATGAACGGCTCAACCACCTGCTGCTCGAATTGTGTCTCGAAGTTGACCACGTAATAGGGAATGCCGAGCTGCTCGGCGACGTGTCGCGCATCGTACACATCATCGAGCGAGCAGCAACGGCCGGCACCGCCATCATTCGCAAGCTCGGGCAGCCGCCGCTGGTTCCAGAGCTGCATCGTGAGCCCGACGACGGAATAGCCGCGCGACGCGAGCAGCGCCGCTACCGTGGAGCTGTCGACACCACCGCTCATGGCCACTGCGATGGGCTTAGACGAAATGGAGGAATCAGGCATGCGCCGGCACCACCGGAGAAATTTTTCGGAGATGCTTCACCGACTCCGCAACGGCATCGATCAGGGCATCCACTTGTTCAGCAGTGTTCGTGCGGCCCAGTGAAAAACGGATGCTGGCGCGCGCTCTTTCGGGTGGAAGCCCAATCGCCAGCAGGACGTGTGACGGCTCCACTGCTCCGCTCGAGCAGGCGGCGCCGCTCGAGACGGCAAAGCCGCGCAGATCGAGCGCAATGACCAGCGCCTCGCCTTCGATGCCAGCGAAGTAAATATTTGTAGTGTTCGGTGTGCGATTGGCCCGGGCACCATTCACTCCAGCCGAGTCTATACGCGCCAGAATTCCCTGCTCCAGACGGTCACGTAACGCGGCAAGCCGCGCCGATTCAGCATCCAGATCGCTCCCCACGCACTCAGCCGCACAGCCGAAAGCTACAGCACCGGGCACATTCTCGGTGCCGGGGCGCCGCTCGCGCTCATGGTGGCCGCCGAACAGAATGGAGGCGATGAGCGCTCCCTTGCGCACAAACAGCGCGCCAACGCCCTTCGGGGCATAAATCTTGTGACCGCTCATGGAATAGAGATCGACTCCGAGAGCGTACACATCCACTGGCAACTTGCCGAGCGCCTGCACTCCGTCCACATGCAGCGCCACACCGGCTGCGCGCGAAATGCGGGAAATTTCCGCGATAGGCTGAACGGTGCCCAGCTCGTTGTTGGCATGCATGACGGAAACCAACACCGTGGAAGTGCGCATGGCGCGGCGAATTTCGTCAGGCTCTACGACGCCGTCAGGGCCAGCGGGAACATAGGTGACGGCCACCCCTTCGCGCTCCAGTTGCGTACAGGTATTCAACACCGCGGGATGCTCGATGGCCGTGGTTACCACGTGCTTATCGCGCTTGTTGAAAACCCTGACAGCGCCGAGCAGCGCCAGGTTGTCCGCTTCGGTCCCGCCGCTGACGAACACGATTTCCTGAGGTCCACAGTGAACCAGAGTGGCCGCCTGGCGCCGGGCCTGCTCCAGTTGCTGCTTGGCCATCTGGCCAAAATGGTGGATACTGGACGCGTTACCATACACTTCGCCCAGGCACGGCACCATGGCCGCGAGCACAGCCGGCGAGACCGGCGTCGTCGCGTTGTGGTCGAAGTAATAACGCTGCACTTACTCACATTCTAACAATGCGCCGTCCGGTAATTACTCTGACCACTGATTTTGGCCTGTCAGATCACTTTGTGGGGACGATGAAGGGCGTGATTCTGGGCATTTGCCCGGAGGCCAGGATCGTGGATATCAGCCACGAGGTAGGAGCATTCGCAATCACTGAAGGCGCCTTCCTGCTGGCACAGGCCTACCGATACTTTCCCCGCGGCACGGTGCATGTGGTGGTGGTTGATCCGGGTGTGGGAACAGCGCGACGCCCCATCCTGGCGGAAGCTGCCGACCAATATTTTGTCGCGCCCGATAACGGCGTGCTGTCCATGATTTACTTGCGGGAGAAACACAAAGTCCGCTGGGTTCGGTCCGAAAAATATTTCCTCAAGCCGGTGAGCCGAACGTTTCATGGCCGCGATATTTTCGCACCTGTGGGAGCGCACATGGCGCGGGGCGCGGCTCCCGCGAAGTTCGGAAAACTCATCACGGATTACATGCGGTTGAATTTCGAAAAACCCGTCCGCACGGCGCGTCGTGGCTGGACGGGCGCGATTCTCAAGATTGACCGGTTCGGAAACCTCATCACCAATTTGCCAGCGGCAGATTTTCCAGACCTGGAAGCCCGGGCGTTCGAGTTATCCGTGGGGCTCGAGACCGTTGGCACGTTCGCCAGGAACTACGCCGAGCGTGGACCGGGAGAGCTCTTCGTGATCGTCGGCAGCTCGGGATACCTGGAGGTTTCCGCGAGCCAGACATCCGCGGCCAAAATGCTGGGCTGCGGCGTGGGTGCGCCAGTGGAACTGCGGATATTGTGATCTCCGTCGCCAACGTTAACCGTAGGCATCTTTCCTTTTCTGAATCGAAACGACAAACACAATGCGTGGATGAATCTGATAAAAAATACGGTATTGTGCGAGCCGGTAACGCCGCGTGGCTGGACTATAGTTCGACAGGCGTTTGATATTGGGACCGCTGAACGGATTGCCGCGAAGGATGGGATAAATGTAATCCGTCAGTTTTTGGGTGATTCGCCGCTGCTCGGGCAGAGACAGATCTGCAAGACGCTTGCGGAACTCGGCCGTCTCAGCGATTTCGCACAATCCTGAAACGGCCTTTCTTGATGTCCTCGGACGCAGCCTGCAGGCTTTTCATCAATTTCCTGTCCGCGCGAATCTCGGCCATCTCGCGTTCGTCAACAAATTCTGTCTGTTCGAGAAAGCGAATCGTCGCGGTTTCCATGAAGTTTGAAATCGGGCGGTTGTCGGCTTGGGCGGCTGCCTTGATACGATTGTATTCTTCCTCTCCGAGACGGATGGTCACGACTTTGGACATATCATTTATAGTATATTAGATTACAAAGGAATACAAACGACTTGCAGTTTACATGGGCGAATAGAAGCTGAGGGCGTTGTCCCCCTGCTTCACCGCACGCGTTCGGCGGAGTTGGCCATAGGCGTCTGCGAGTAACATGCGCACCGAATGTTGGACGATGACCAACCGCGGTGGTTTCACGAGGCCCATCACGGTCGCATATTCGTTTTCCAAACGATACGGAGGATCGAGAAAAACGATGTCGGCCGCGTAGCGGTGGATTGCCGCCAGCGCCGGCGCCTGCTCAATCACGGCTCGATCTTCGAGCCCGAGGCTCGCCAGATTCTCGGCGATCACTTTGGCCGCCGCCTTACCGCGCTCCAGAAAAATGCAGCGCGATGCGCCCCGGCTCAGCGCCTCAATGCCTACCGCACCCGTCCCCGCGTACCCGTCCAGAAAAACCGAAGCCTCGATCCGCGCGCCGAGAATGTCGAACAAGGTCTCGCGCAAGCGGTCGGGTGTAGGCCGGGTTTCCAGGCCCGGAAGTGTTTTCAAACGCCGTGACCGGAATTCTCCAGCAATGACGCGCATGTCAAAACAGTAGAATAGGCGTTCTTGGGTGTGCGTTCAGATCCAGGATTTTACCAGGCATTCCTGCCTGCGTCCCCGCACACTTACCCCACTGCGACCAGACCGTAGCGCCGCTCCCAATGATCCTGCACGTAACGCAACGCACGTTGCTGTTCTTCGGATTGCGGGGCTGCCAGAAATTCCGTCGCCGCGCCGCGTGCCTGCTCCAGAA
>QHXW01000148.1 GCA_003223115.1 Acidobacteriota bacterium | reverse complement strand
GAGCTGACTCGGTATTGGCAGAGTTCCTTCGACGCAGCCGGGCGCGCGCGATGGTGGAGTGATTACCTGGAGCGATTCGCGCGAAAGGCATAATTACTCCCCTACGAGCGCGTGCATGGACATTTGCAAAGCCACAAGAAAGTACGAGGGTTGCTGGGAGTCGGCGATTTGCACATCGATCGGGATCCCTGCCGACGCACCGCTGCCGCCGTCACCGCGAGAGGAAGCCATCCGCCTCTGGATGGAATTGCCAGGCATTGGGTTGACGACCGCTTCCAGCATGGTGGCCGAACTGGGAGTGAACATGGAGCAATTCCCCACCTCGGCCCACGTGGCCAGTTGGGCGGCGTTATGTCCGGGCAATAACGAGAGTGCGGGGAAACGGATGAGCGGCAAGACACGCAAGGGAGATGTGTGGTTACGTCGGACGATGTGTGAAGCGGCGTGGGCTGCGGCGCACAGCAAGGACACCTCACCTACTTTGCCGCTCAGTTCGGGCGGATTGCGGCTCGGCGGGGCAAGAAACGCGCCCTGATCGCTGTCGCCCACAGCCTCTTGGTAGTGGCCTACGAGATCCTCAGGAACAAGGAACGCTATCGGGAGTTGGGCGCTGACTTCTTCGATGTTCTCAACAAAGACCACGTGAAACGCCGCTTGGTGCAACGACTGACAAAACTTGGCTTTCAGGTGGCAGTGACCCCGGCCGCCGAGTAGCTGGGAGAGCGGGTTATAAATCGTCAGCAGGATTCGCACCGTGAGCTTCCGCCAAGGCTGGTCAAGCCACCGCGGGCCCCAATGGGTCGAAGATCCATACTGTCGCTGTTAGGACCTCAGGCTGGATAACCAGCATCGCTTGTGTTAAGCCCTCCGGATGCGGCTAAATCTTACCGGCGATCCGCAAAAACCATCACACTTTGGTCCGCAGAACTGATCTCTCGCGGCGCCGGGAGTGGTCTGCCTTTTCGCCGAATTGGCACTCGCCTCGATCCGAACTCCCGTCTCGCTCTCAACCCCAGCATTTCCGGACTTCCGGCGCAAAAATGCCTAATCAACGCATTTGTTTTCAGTAGCGCGAATTGCTGATCATGCACAAACGCAACCAGCCCCGGCATGCTCCTCAGTTCGGTGCGTCGAGCAGTGGTGACGGCCTGAGTCAGACCTTATTTTGACTTGCGTTTCACACACTGCGCAGGGCGATTCGACTAAAAATTCGCGACGCCTGCATTTTTTGCTGGTTGACCGACCAATCTGTTTGATTCTAAGATCGCTTACGCTGACAACCGAGGTGCAAACAGAGTTGGCCGGTCAGCTCGGTCAGCTCCAGAACATTCAAAAAGAAATCATGTACCGTGAAAGTGTATCGTGGCCAAGTTAGCTTTACGCGATGCTTTGATTGGCCATAAAGCCATGAAGTGCACCCGCGCCTGTTGCCGATGTCGCCGCCGACCAACGACAGATCCTTGGTGACCTGGCGGCAGAGTATGGCCGCCAGTTGAGGCAAATTCTCCAGGTCGGCGAATTGATCAAAGGCTCGGTCTATCAAATCGAGACAATCCGGGTTGCCACTGCGCTATTCCGCGCGGCCAACGCCATCCGGCCACGGTGCTTTCCTGGAGCGAGGCCGGCCGAACGCGCATGCGCTCGCTGGGCGTGGATCAGCGCGCCCGCGTCCGCCGCCTGTCCGAGCAGTACCGCCGTTTGCGGCAGGCGCGCGCCGATGTGGTCCCACGCCGCCACGGAAAGCAGACCGACGATCAGACGATTCTTCTCATACGCCGGCGTTGTCCTTCGTCAAAAACAAGTCAGTGCACAACCGCTTGATTTTCTGCGAGAGTAACGAAGTCGCATGCCGGTCATCCGCTTTGCTCGTATGTGATCGCCAGCATCGGCACGAGTAGCGCCGAGCCGGACCGCTCATGTGTCCAATCGCACATCGGAAGCTAGAGCTTCGGTTCAGCGTGGTGACGAACGTCAATGCCTTTAATCAGAAACAGCGTGTCTTCGGCGATGTTGGTCGCGTGATCTGCGATGCGCTCCAGATGACGCGCCACCAGAATCAGGTCGACCGCCTGCGGAATGACGGTTGGATCACTCTGCATAAAAGCGATCAGTTCCTCATGGATTGAGTCGCGAAGATGATCGACGGTGTCGTCGGAAACCAGAACACCGCGGGCCAGGTCAGGCTCCCGTTTTACAAACGCATCCAAGCTCTTGTGGACCATCGATTCCACCAGGTTTGCCATGCGCGGAATATCGATCAGTGGCTTTACCGGCGACAAATGAAGCAACGTCAACGTTCGCTGTGCGATATTCACCGCCAGATCTCCCATCCGTTCCAGATCTGTATTGATCTTGATTGCCGCAGTAAGCAGGCGCAGGTCTCCGGCCATTGGTTGTTGAAGCGCCAGGAGGCGGATCGCCATTTCATCGATCTCGATTTCCAGGTGATTGATCCGGTCTTCGTTGTCGAGGACTCGCCGCGCCAGTTCCTCGCTGCGCTCCACCACCGCAAGCACGCTTTGGTGGACGGCCGATTCGACTAGGCCGCCCATTTCGAGCAGCCGGTTCTGTAATAAATTCAGTTGTTCGATAAAGTGACGCAAATTTACCCTCGACGCGATTAACCAAACCTGCCCGTGATGTAATCTTCGGTCTCTTTTCTGGCCGGTGTTTCGAAGATGACTGTAGTCTTATCGAATTCGATCAACTTGCCCAGCAGGAAAAACCCGGTGTCGTCAGCGATACGCGCCGCCTGCTGCATATTATGAGTCACAATCACAATCGTACAATTATCCTTCAAACCGAAAAGAAGTTCTTCGATTTTGGCTGTAGCGATGGGATCGAGCGCCGAACTCGGCTCATCGAGCAAAAGCACTTCCGGATCGACGGCCAGTGCCCGGGCGATGCAAAGCCGCTGCTGTTGACCGCCGGAAAGATCGTAGGCCGAGCGATGCAGTTGATCCTTCACTTCGTCCCACAGCGCCGCGCGCTTCACACTGCGTTCGACGGCATGTCGTAATTCGGCACCCCTGACGCCGCCCAGGCGCAAGCCATAAGCTACATTGTCGAACACCGATTTGGGGAACGGGTTGGGCTTCTGGAATACCATACCGACGCGGCGCCGGAGAGTGGCAACGTCCATTGCCAGCGCGCTCTCCCCGTCCACCAGCACCTCGCCTGTGACACGTGTGTCGCGAATGGTTTCATGCATACGGTTGAGCACACGCAGAAAGGTAGATTTTCCGCACCCCGACGGTCCAATGAGAGCAGTGATCCGGTTGGCTGCAATGTCGAGCGAAATATTATGCAGTGCCTGGTACGAGCCATAGTAAAAGTTCAGGTTGGAGATCTTGAGCTTGGGTAAAGTTTGCTGGCGTACACTCGAGTCCGTATCTTCGAGAGAAGAAGCTTTCGTCAACGAATGGAAGGTGGTCCGCACGATCAATTTCTCCAGGACGGTCCTCGAGACAAGACCAACCGGGCACAAATATTAGTTCCAAGCATGAATAGCAAAAGGACCAGTCCTCCGGCCCAAGCCTGCCGATGCCAGTCCGCATAGGGCGCGATAGCGTAGGTAAATATCATCACCGGCATGGACGCAACGGGTTGGTTCAACCCCGTGCTCCAGTAGCGGTTGTTGAAGCTGGTGAAAAGCAGCGGCGCAGTTTCGCCCGCGATACGCGCAATGCCGAGGATCATACCGGTCGCCACGCCACGGAGAGCAGCCGGGACGACGACACTGCTGACAGCGCGCCATTTGCTCGCGCCCAATGCCAATGCTCCTTCGCGCAACGGCTGGGGCACCGCGCGCAGAAACTGCTCGGTGGCCCGCACCGTTGTGGGAATCAGGATCACGCTCAAAGCCACTCCACCGGCAAGCGCCGAGAAGTGATGCATGGGCACCACGATCAGAGAGTAAGTGAACATGCCGAGGATGATGGACGGCACCCCGTTCAGAAGGTCGGCGGCGTAGCGGACCAGGAACGGAAACATAGTACCTCCGAATTCGGCCAGGTACACACCGCCCAGAAAGCCGACAGGTAGTCCGATCATGGTCGCTATCAAGACGATCTCGGCGCTGCCCACTAGCGCATTTGCCATTCCGCCTCCAGCCTCACCAGGCGGTTTCGGAAGCTGCGTAAAGAAATCCGGGTTCAGGGACTTTCCGCCGTTCCACACCAAATAGCCCAAAATAAAAAAGAGCACAGACACGCTTACCAGGGCGCACATTCCAGTGAAGCTGAACATGAGCGCGTTCGTGAGTTTCCTCGTACGGTATCGCAAAGTCATGGATTCGTCGTCCCCCGGCGTTGAGTGCTCAGGACCAGCAGACGGGCGAGGCCATTGATGATGATGGTCAAGAAAAACAACACCAACCCGAGTTCAATGAGAGCGCTGCTGTGGAGATTCGTGGTGGCCTCCGTAAACTCGCTGGCGACGATGGCAGCAATCGAGTAACCGGAAGCGAACAAGGAGAAACTGATCTGGGGTGCGTTGCCGATGACCATGGTCACAGCCATGGTTTCTCCCAAGGCGCGCGCAAGGGCGAGAAAAACCGAGCCGATGACGCCTAATCGCGCGTACGGAACCACGACCTGCCATGTGGCTTCCCAGCGTGTTGCGCCCAACGCCAAGGCTGCCTCGCGTTGCTCGCGCGGAACGGCCAACAATGATTCACGGGAAAGCGAAATGATGAACGGCACCACCATGATTGCTAGAATCAAACCGGCCGCCAAAAAGCCCACACCATAAGCCGGACCCTGGAATAGAGGTAGAAATCCAAACGTACGGGCCAGGAAAGGCTCAATCGGATCGCGAAGAAGTGGAACCAGCACAAATATTCCCAGAAGCCCGTAAATCACACTCGGGACTGCCGCGAGCAGCTCAATGACGAATATCAGAGCGTCGGACACACGGGGAGGCGCCAGTTCTGACAGGAATATCGCCGCGCCCAAACCCAGCGGCACTGAAATCAGAAGCGCCACCGCCGACGTGAAGACCGTGCCATAGATGAATGGTAATGCTCCGAATGCGCCGGCGACGGGATCCCACTTACTGCTAGACAGAAATGCCCACCCAAACTTACTTTGAGACTCGGCGGAATTTCGATAGAGTTCCACTACGAGCAGAACGACGATCAAAATCACGGCTGTTGCAAACATCAGCGTCGTAAAGTGGGCAACTTCATCGCCGCTGCGCAGCCGGTTCAGAAAGGACCTTGAAGCGCTACCCGGTTGCTCCGGCGCCGGGACCGCAGTTTCCACCGGCACGCTATTGAATTTTCGGGATCGCGGCAGTTTCTTTCGCGACCATTTCCGATGGCAATGGAGCGTACGAAAGCGCCTGCGTCATTTTCTGACCGTCCACGAGCATCCACTTGAGGAAATCCTTGAGCGTATTTTCCTTGTCCGCATCGGGGATCTTTTCGGGAATCAGCAGCCACGTGAAACTGGCGATGGGATATGCCTCTTTCCCGGGAGGATTGGTGATCGAAACGCGGAAGTCCTCCGGCACTTTCGCGGAGGCAGCCGCGGCGGTCACGCTGGTCAAGTCCGCTTTGACGAAGGCGCCGGACGCGTTGCGCACTTTCCCGAACGGCATCTGGTTCTGAATAGCGTACACCAATTCGACATAGCCGATGGAGTATGGCGTCTGCTTGACTAAGCCCGAGACCCCCTCGTTGCCTTTGGCGCCCAAACCGGCGGGCCAGCTCACCGAGGCTCCGGTTCCTACTTTGCTCTTCCACTCGGGGCTGACCTTCGAAAGATAATCGGTCCACACGAAGGTTGTTCCGCTGCCTTCAGAACGGTGCACAACGACGATATCGTTTGCCGGCATGGTCACTCCAGGGTTGGACCGGGTCAGCTCTTTGTCGTTCCACTTCTTGATTTTTCCCAGCATGATTCCAGCCAGCGCCCCAGAAGTGAAGTTCAGCTCCTGCGTGACGCCCGGGATGTTATAAGTCGCCACCACTGCTCCAAGGACGGTGGGAAAATGCAGAACCGCAAACTTAGCCTGGCTGAGCTGCTGGTCTGTCATCGGCATATCGGAAGCGCCGAAATCAACCGTTCCGGCGAGAAGCTGCCTGATGCCGGCTCCGGATCCCTGCGATTGGTAATTGATCTCGACGTGCGGATGGAGCTTGTGGTATTCGTCAAACCACTTGGCATAGATGGGGTTCGGAAACGTTGCCCCGGCGCCATTGATCCGAATCTTGTTTTCAAGCTTGGCGTTGGCGGAATTCGAAGCCGAATTGCAGCCGGCCATAATCAGGGCGAAAGCAACTGCGCCAGCCACGCACGTTTGTTTCATTATGCTCACGTCTCCATTGTCTGCAAATAAGAACTTGAATTCGGTTACGAATGTGTTCCGTTGTGAACCCATGTTCTACTCGATGTGGGGCGCCGACCCAGGCAGCAAATAACGCAGGTTTACAAAAGCCATGTTGCTGTGCCCATCTTTGGGGGCTTCCGTGGCCACAAACCACGGGTGCCGGAGTACATATGAATACTGCAGCATGAGCTGCAGCGCGCCGTATTTGGGATCTTTCCAGAAGGTCTGCGTGATGCCGAATGTGGGCTCGTGAATCACGCGATTCTGAGCACCGGAAGAACCCGAAAAACCATAGCCCACGGGCGCCAGCTTGTTGCCGGTCGTGTCCAGCGCAGTGTTTCGGGCGATGTAAACCCCGCCGTAATAAGCATAGAACTGCGTGTTTCCATGCTGCAGCTCGAAACCGTCAAGAGTAGAACCAGAGTGGATGGGAGAGAGGCTTCCATCGGCCCGCACAATCAGATCCGGAGCCAGACCGAAGATCCAACGGCCGCCGCCATCGCTGTAGAAGTTATTGCTGAAGAAGCGGAAGTTTTTCGCCAGTTCGAAACCGAAGTTTACCGAAGCGCCGCCGCCGTGCGCGCTGAAATGATTTTGATTCAGCGGATTGTAGACCTTGAAGGTGCGGAACAAACCGGCAACTTCGAAATGCGCCCGACGGCTTGGGTCAAACGCAACTTTGGCGATCACATCCGGATGCACATCGGGCACCGAAAGGGCGGTGTTTCCGTTGTTCAACTGGGTCGCATAAGGTGTCGACAGGGCCGAAGGCAGCGTCACCAAGCCGCCTCCGCCCGAGCCGCCGATGTACTGTTCCGGGCCTTCGAGCGACACGCCCATGGCGACTTTGGCTGAAGGATGCAGGATGAATCGGAACTGCGGATTGCGGCTCCAGACCAAGCCCGCCTGATAGTTCACATCGATATCCTGCGTATAAAAAAGATCGGAAGGCAGCGCGGAAAGACCTTTGCGGTTGGGCGTCAGCATGCTCCAGGACTGGCCGCCAAAGAGCTCGATCTTGTCCTTTCGCACATCGACCCAATACAGCCGCATGCGCAAATTGTCGCTGTTGCTGGTCACCGCCGCATTGCCCGGCACAAAGCCCAGAAAATCCGACTCCAGATAACCGAGCACATTCGCCCCGCGCACTTTGGCGTCGACGCGGAAGCCCACTCGTGAGTTCTGAGCGCTCAGACGGAATTCGCCCAGATTGCCCTGCACCGTGTTCTTATACGGCACGCTCCCGAAATTCGTGCCGATGCCCGTGCCCGGGTTTGTGGACCGGTACACGCCAGTGAAATCCATAAAGCCCACCGGTGTGAGGGTGGCCGAACCAATATGCAACTGCAACGGCGCCTGCTCTGCATCACCTTTCTGCGCCGCGGCTACTGTCGCCTGCGTGGATTTTGCGAGGGGTAAGGTTCTCGCTGGAACCACTGGTGCCGTGCTCGCCACTTCGCCGGAACTGCGGGCTTGGCGTCCGGTGGGTACGTCCGCGGGCCCGGCTGTGGCAAGGCCAATCAACTTTCTTTGTTCTTCCAGTTCGAGCCGGAGCTGCTCGATCATGCGCCGCTGTTCTAGAAGTTGAGACTTGAGCTCCAGGATTTCGGATTGGGACGCGGACTTCATGGTGGACTGATCGATTCCACCCCTGGCGGCCGGAGCCAAGTCGGCCGCAAAAGCCGGTAATACGAAGCCGGCAACATACCCTAGCAAAGTAGTGCGTCGCAGGCGTCCACGCATTCTCTTAAGCATTCATTTACTCTCAGTTGTTTTGATTTGACGACCCTAAGCTCCACAATGCGCTTTGATTTTTACCGGCGGATGAATAAAGTGTTACGAAACGGTTACAACAGGAAGTATGAGTATGCTGCAACGCTCTCTTAGGGCGAGACTAGCTCAGCACGACGGGAAGGAAACGGTAAAGACCGATCCTTTGCCGAGTTCGCTTTGCACATTGACGGTGCCCTTCATGCGCTCTACAACGTGCTTCACGATTGCAAGACCGAGACCTGTTCCGCCCACCTCTCGAGACCGTGCCTTATCGACCCTGTAGAAACGCTCGAACACCCGCAAACGGTCCTGAGAAGGGATGCCAATTCCAGTATCGGCGATGGTAATGCGAACGTCCCCGTTTTCGGCCCGCTCGACGGTTAATCGTACCTCACCATCCCGACGATTGAACTTAATGGCATTGGTCAGCAGATTTACGACAGCTTGCTCCAGACGAATTCTCTGACCGAATACGTTCACGTCGGCGATGGGTCCGCAGATCAAACGAACGGTTCGAACGCCGGCCTCGGACTCCACCGTGAGCAGCGCGGCTTCGATGACTTCGCGGACGCAGATGCGCTCGGCTTCCGGTGCGTGTTTATCCGACTGCAGCTCGGAAAGAACCAACAGATCGGAAGCGATGTTGTTCAAACGCGCAGCCTGGGCGTCGATAATTCCAAGGAATTTCCGGTTGTTTTCCGGATCCTCCAGAGCGCCATTGAGCAGAGTTTCGGTATAGCCACGGATCGCAGTCAGCGGCGTCCGCAATTCGTGCGATACGTTGGCGACGAAATCCTTGCGGACACGCTCCAGCCGCTCGAGCTCCGTCGTATCGTGCAGGATTGCTATGGCGCCGCGGCCCGACGACGCGGTTAAAGGCGCTGCCTGCACCTCGAACGAACGGCCGTCGGCCGCGGGCAACTCGAGCCGGCGCTTGACTGCCGCGCCGGAGCTGATTACCTGATGGAGCATTTCCAGCAGCTCCGGGTCGCGAACCAACTCGACAAGTGGCCTCCGCTCGAGATTACCGGCCGGCAAGCCGAGAATCCGCGTAAAGGATTCATTGCAGAAAGTGATGCGCGCGGCATGATCCACGGCCAGAACGCCTTCCACCATGCTGGAAAGGATGGCTTCGCGGCGCGCCGATTCCAGCTTGAGCCTCTCGACCAAATCTTGCGTCTCGGCGGTCATCTGGTTGAGAGAGCGAGCTAGAGCGCCCAACTCATCGTCGGCGTCGGGGAGAAGTGTCCCGGTTCCTCGCTGATGCACGAAAGTTTCAGCGAAGGATTGCAGCCGCCGCACGCGCCGCGTGAAATTCGCCGAAAAAAGATAAACCAGCAAAAGTGCTGCAACAAACGCGAGCACAGAAGCCCGCACAATGCGCCAGCGAACTGCGGCGATTGCTGTGTCCAACTCTTCAAGCGGGAGCGCCAAACGCAGCACGAACCCGCTTTTGGTGCTGTAGCGAACCGGCAGCGCTACATAACATAAATCGCGATCAAGCGTGTCGCTGTGCCGCACCGAAGCGCCGACGCGGCCCTGATATGCTTCGCGGATCTCCGGGCGCACGGCCTGGTTCTCCACGGTTTCGGGGTCATGCTCGGAATCGGCCAGCACAACTCCGCTCGGGTCTACCACGGTGATCCGTGCGCGAGCGCGGGCGGCCGCTTGCCTGGTCCAGTCCTCGAGCTGGCTCGGTGGCACATCGCTCACTTCGGGTAGGAGCACCAGTCCTTCGGATGTCAATCGTCGCTGCACCTGCTCGGTTTGGCGGGCAGCGGTGTAGCGGGTCAAATAAAAATCCAGGGCAAGAAGCGTCGCAGCAATCAGCAGAAACGCGCTGAAGAGGAGTTTTCGGAAAATCGGGCTGCGCAGAGTCACGTGACTGGATCTAGAATTCAGTTTACCTGGAAGCCTGCGGCGGACACGAAATGCCGTACGCGTGGTGCACGTCTTCGAGCGTCAGCGTACCGAGTAACCGCTCCGGATGCGCGCGGTCGGTTACCGGCAGCAGCGGATAGGAACCCAACAGCCGCAACGCGACGTCCAGCGGAAGGTCCGGATAGACCCAAGGAAGCAGGGGCAACTCAATTCCCTGCTCCAGCGTCTGATTCCCATTCGAGTCGCGGACCAATTCTGACAAGGCCTTTCTGGAAATCCAGGACCATTTACCGCCGGCACGTTCGACCAGGCTATGATCCCGCCCAGTTTTTTCCACCTCCTCGAGCGCTCGTGCAATCGGTGTGTTCGACCGGAGCACCGTGCTATTTCCAGGTCGCAGAGCATCTTCTACACGAAGGATCGGAATCGACCGGCGCTCCTCAGCGGACGGCAGGTCCACGCCTTCCTGCTTCGCGAGCATGGTGAAAAACGGAGTGGGATAGAGCCAGCGTGAAACAAAGTAGGACACGATATTGGCCACCATTGCCGGCAGAATGACAACATAATTTCCGCTCACTTCGAATGTCATGAAGATGGAGGTCATCGGCGCTCTGAAAATACCGGCGAAGAAAGTACCGATCCCGACAAGCGCGTATGCATCTGGAGGACTCGTGGGAAAAGGCCAGTACTGATGCGCGACTCCGCCGAGCCCTCCGCCGATCATGGCGCCGATAAAAAGCGTGGGCGCAAACATGCCTCCCGGAACACCTGCGCTGAAACACAGCCAGGTAGCCACCATCTTCACCAGACCCAGTGAAAGCAGCATGGGCCACGGAAACTGATTATGCAAAGCGCTATCAATCGCAGGGTAACCGGCACCCATCACCTGCGGCAGCCATAGTCCGAAACAACCAATGAGAAAGCCGGCGGCCGGCGCCTGAACGTAGCGGGACCACTTGGGGAGCCGATCCAATCGCTCGCGCAAGAGCTCGATGGACCTGACGTATAAGACCGAAAGGAGCCCACCGACGAGACCGACGGCTGCATAGACCAACAGCTCTGACGGGTGGATCAACTCAAATGCAGGTACGTGAAAAATCGGCTGATCTCCGAGGAACCAGCGCGCCACTACCACGGCGGAAACAGACGCAAGCAGAATGGAGCTGACCACGCCAGCGTTCCAGGCATCGACGATTTCCTCCATCACGAACAGAACGCCGGCAATGGGAGTGTTGAACGCCGCGGCGATCCCGGCAGCGGCTCCCATGGGCGCAATGAGCCGCATGCTCTCTCGCTGCAGGCGAAATGACCGGCCCACCAGCGACGCGATGCCCGCGCCCATTTGCAGCGCTGGATCTTCCGGCCCGAGTGAATTGCCGGTGCCGATGGCCACGGAGCAAGCAACAAACTTTCCTACCACGGTGCTTGCGGGCACGTACCCGTCGGAGATGTAGAGCGCCGCCTTGGTCTGATTGACGCCACTACCCTGTGCCGCGCGAAAGAAGCGGCGCACCAGCACCAGGGCGGCGAGCGCACCCAGAGTGGGAGGAATCAAGCGCTTGAATCGGAAACGATCGGTGAGCGTGCCCAGCGAGGACCACGAGATGAAATCGATGACGATGTGAAAACAGACGACCAACAGAGCGGCGAACACACCGATCAGGAGGGCTAGGAGCAAGAAGCGCTGTGTCTCGCTCATGGTGAAGCGGAGGCGCCTCTTAGAGAAAAGTTGTGACCGTCCAGTTTGTTCGGGCATTACCTTGACAGTTTGGCCAACACAATCGCCACTGGTTTCTGTGTGTCGGGTACCGGGCCGCAAATCGCCGATCTGGTCTTCCAGAGCTGTTCTGCCAGAGCGAGCGCCTGAGGCGTAAAGCCCTCACTGATGCCGGGATGTTGGGATGAGAGCAGCTTTTTCGCGGCATTCGAAAGTTCTTCAGCCTGCCCGGACTGAGGATTTCCCGAACCGAAAGTACAACTCTCCATGAGCGTCAGCGTTCTGTCCAGCAAATCGCGAGCTCGCTGCTGCCGCTGGCCTGCGCTGAGTGTGGGCAGCGTGGGGTCAAGCTCGAGGGCCTCACGGAACACCGCGGCTGGGCGGTTCAGCGAACCGAATGCCATTAGAGATTTCGCCACCCGCTTTTCTACATCCGGATTATCCGGCGCTTCGCTGACGAGCTGCAGCAGTTCCGCAAGCACCCGATTTTTGTCACCCGCCTTCGCCAGCAGGTCGATCAACTCGAAGCGCGCGGAAATGCGGTTTTTCGCGCCGGCCTCGGGCCAAAATCCATAAATCGCTCTGTAGTAGAGCGCAGCTGCATCGTTGGACCGGTGCTCCCGAGCCGCGATGCGAGCCAGCAACAGATTGACAATCCCGTTCGTCGAATCCTTTTGATAAAGCTCTCCGAGGTATGTCGCTGCCTCGTCGAGACTTCCGAGCTCAATGAGTGCTCGAGCCAGGGCTACTTGATCGTTGCTGTCGCCATGCGAAAAGGAAAGCGCAACGCGATATTCGTCGACCGCCGCACGATAGTTGCAGTCAAACGCCAATTTTTGACCCCGGTCGAAGTGTGCCCGAGACAGCTTCTGCCGCTCGAGGTAGTACGCTCGCGCCACGAGAGAGGTCACGACAAACAGAACCGCGCAAGCCAACAGCACTACGAGGGGAGACGGTGCTTTCGTTTGAGGTTTGCCCGGAGCGTTCACCAGTTCACCAGCATATCCGAGAATGCGCAGAGGGACGCATTGTCACGACGCTTAGAACGAAAGCTTTGCGCCAAGCTGCAGCAGCCGCGGCGGCGCAGTAGCAACGAACAGACCGGGGTGAGTGGATTGATCGGTGACCGGCCCTTGATAGTTCACCTGGTTCAAGGCGTTGGCCGCCTCAAAACGTAATTGTAAATGGACGGCTTCTCTGAGCGAGAAGGTACGGAACAACGATAAATCCAGACTGCGGTACCCGTCACCGCGAATAATATTGCGTCCGCTGTTGCCAAACGTCCCAAGCGTCGGCAAGTTAAACACGCCGGGGTTATATGCCAGACCGGCGGGCACGTTGTGGCGCGGATCGCCGAACAGGTTCAGCCGGTTGAAGCTTTCGATGCGATACGGATCAAACTGGCTGGTATAAGGTGTAAACGGTTGGCCGGATTGAACGGCGACAATCCCGTTCACCTGCCACCCTCCGAGCATGGGCTTCAGCACTCGCGCCGGCAGCAGATAATTGAACGCCGCGGTAAAACGTCGGGGCACATCGAAACTTGACAGCGCTTTCTCCAAACGTCGATTGCGGTTGTCGAGCACACGCTCGGAAGGATCGCCGGAAGCAAAATCGCTCGAGTCGTCGATGGACTTCGCCCAGGTGAAGCTCGCTAATAGATTTAGGCCGGAGCGGAAACGCCGTTCCAGCTTCGCCTGCAGGCTGTGATACGTCGACGTCGCGGCATTCTCGAAAAGGAAAATCGAGTTGAAGCCGGGAAACGGCCGAAGTGGATCGAGCACCGCGTCGGTTCCGGATGCAGTATTGACGGCCGCCGCAATCTGTTCGCGCTGGGACTGAGAGAGAGTACCCAAGGGCACCTGGTTGATATCGTAGTCAAACGGTAGATGAACGCCGCGCGTGCCTCGGTAGCCGACTTCGATCAACCAATTAGGTCCCAGCTCCTGCTGTAAATCCAGAGAAAATTGCGCGCTGTACGGATTACGTAAATCCGGCGGAATGGCTGCCAAGGAACGCGAGGGTTGAGCGTTCGACCGTAAATCGAGGAGCGTCCGCGAAGGCCCGGAATCGCTCGCGAAAGGGGTCGGCGCATTGGTGACCGCGGAAGCGGAGAACGGTGGATTATTCTCGACCTGCTGCACGGTGCTGGCTTGCAGCAGCGTCTCGTAGAGAATTGCGAACCCGCCGCGCAGCACGGTGCGACTCTGGCCTGTCACATCGTATGCGAAACCGAGCCGCGGGCCGAAATTGTTCCGGTCCGGCGTGTAAAGGCCGTGCCAACACGGCGATTGCGGTATGACAATTCCCCGCCCTGGAACGAAATTTGCCAGCTTTCGGTTCACCTCAGTCCACGGTGGGTTGTACTCGTAGCGCAGGCCGTAATTCAGCGTGAGCCGGCGCGTGGCGCGCCAGCTATCCTGCTCAAATAAGGCCCAAGCCCATTCGCGATAACCGCGGCCGAACTGGCCGACGGTGATGCTTGCCTGATAAGGTAAACCGAGCAACAGATCCGCCAGGACGTTGGCCTCCGCGTTGCTCGACGCTTTCGGGATGAGATCATTCCGCGAGCCATCGAATGCCAGGGTGCCCCGCTGGTTCTCTGCGCCACGGGTATTGAAATGGTAGCGTGAACCTTCCGCGCCGAATTTCAGACTATGCGAACTGCGCAGCAGGCTCAGGGTGTCGGCGGCATAGACGGTCAATTCATTTTGATCGCGGTTATACCAGGAAAGCCCGCCCAGTCCCGCCAAGCCCCCTTGAGCGAAAGCAATCGTCGGAATGCCATTGGCACTTGACCCGTTGGGCAAACCAAACTCGGCCGCGCTCCTGTGGTCCCCATTGCCGAGAATATTGCCGTAGCGATTCACTCCCAGCCTGGCTTCATTTACGAGCTGCGGACCGAAGCTGTGGAGGTAGCCGATAGTGCCGTTCGTGGTGCGCTCGGGATTGACCAGCGGAAATCCGGGAATGTACGGCCCGCCGAAGCGGTCCACGATGTAGGTCTGATCGTTCAAATTCCACGATGTTCGAAGCGTCATGACGTCGCGTTCGGTGAAGTGATGATCGGTGCGCACGTGATACTGGTAATCATTCAGCCCGATGGCGAGAGCGGCGTTGTAATTCCCCGCGGGCAAAGCTGCGTTCGGCTGCGGATAGAGCGCCGTGAGGCGGGCACTCAGCGCTGAGATGCGCGTCGAGAGATCGAGCACGCGGCTGTCACCGGCCGCATCGGTGTATGGAATCAGCCCCCGGCGCTCATCGGGCGTCGGCACGTTCACGGTGCGCGTCTCGGAGCCTTCGAGATTTCGCAAGAGTTCGGTATTGACGAAAAAGAAGTGTTTCTGTTTCCAAAGGGACCCACTGAGTGTCGCGCCGAACTGATGGTGGCGCACGGTGCCTCGCGGTAGACCCGCCCGTTTGCTCAGCGTGTCGTTGGCATTGAGCACGTCGTTGCGAAAAAATTCGTAAGCTGAGCCGTGAAGACGCGACGATCCCGCACGTGTCACGATATTGACCTGGCCGCCCATCGTGCGCCCATACTCCGCAGCCGGCACCGCCGACACTACAGAGAATTCCTGAACCACTTCGTTGGAGGGCTCAAAATTCATCACGCTGTATTGGCGCAGATTCATGGGCATGCCGTCGAACAGGAAATCGTTTGACCGGCTGCGCGCGCCGTTCACCGAGAAAGCGCCCTCTGTATTCTCTCGAGCTTTGCCGTAACGGTTGGCTGCGGTCGAAAGGTTCCAGCCCACATCAATGCCCGGCACAACCAGTGCCAGATTCTGCACCTGGCGCCCATCGGTGGGCAAATCCTGAATGGCCTGCTCATTCACAACGGTGGCCGCCGTGCCGGATTCACGTTGGACTAAAGGCGCGGCTTGGGTGATCACCAGAGTTTCGCGAGCCGGCCCCGGAGAGAGTGTCACATCAATCCGCACGTCCGCACCGACCTGAAGCGTGATGTCGCTGCGCTCCACTGGACTGAACTGTGGCTGCGACGCGGAAAGCTCATATCGTCCCGATTGCAGGCCCAGCATCTGATACGCGCCCGCCTGATTCGTGGAGGTGCTGCGAGCAACGCCGGTCGCGATGTTGCGAACCATGACGGTCACCCCTGCCATCACGCCGCCCGATGAATCGTAGACTGTTCCGCTGAGCGTCGCTGTAGGTGTATCGGCCAAGCAGAGAGCAGCCACGAGCAGAGTGAAAAGGATCGCGCGTGGCATCCGATTCATGAATGATTCCCGTCAGACCAGACGAAACCGGTGAGGCGTTTAATGCCCGGCGGACTTATCGCCTCGAGGCGGGCGCCCCATATTTCGGTTGAGCATTTCGGCGAAGTCGTGCCAGCTTTTCCAAAGCATGTTGATCCTATTGCCTCGCGGCCACCACTGAACGCTGCCGCGCCCCATCTTGAGCGTCCCCAGCAATTCGTCGCCCGCGCGTACTTGAACGTCGAGCGTGTTGCCGCTTTTCAATTTAGTGAGCTCGATGGAATACGGCAACAGAGCCGTGACCCGCGTCTGCGTGATTTTGCGTTTCCTTGCCATGGCCGAATTCAGTGTATCGCGGAACCAGGCACTGTCGGCGCGGCCGGTTCATTTCACCATTTTGGGTAGCAGCTCACCCGACGGCCCACGCAGTGAAACGTGCACCTCGCTTGAAACCGGCGTTTCTTCGATATTGACTTCGATCACTTTTGCTCCGGACGCGCGAGCTAATGTGATGAGGCTAGCCGCCGGATAGACAACGCCGGAAGTACCGACCACCAGGAGTACTTCCGCTTCGCGCGCGGCGTGTTCGGCTTCAAGCCACATACCGTCCGGCAAGGGTTCACCGAACCAGACCACGCCCGGGCGCGCCATGCCCCCACACCGGCAATGCGGCGGAACCTTGGGCAACGGAACTCTGCGGTCCGGCCAGTCGGACCGGCACTCCAGGCAACGAAACCGCCAGATGTCACCATGCAATTTGAGAATTCTGCCGCTGCCGGCCAAGTCGTGCAGTCCGTCCACGTTCTGCGTAACCAAAGTAAAATAGCGTTTCTGGCACTCGAGCTCGACTAGGGCGCGATGTCCACCATTGGGCGCGACTTTGGAGATCAACCCGCGCCGCCAGTCATACCATTCCCACACCAGACGGGGGTCGCGGGTGAAAGCTTCCGGGGTCGCCAGTTCCTCCGGCTTATGTTCCTTCCAGAGACCCTGTTCGCCTCGAAATGTGGGTACGCCGCTCTCGGCGGATATGCCGGCGCCTGTGAGTACTACGACGCGGGAGGCCGTTCGGATCCATTCGCGGGCTTGTTCCACAGGCCCATTATGCTAAAGAGCACCAAGAGCTTTCCATAAGTGCCAAACTTTCGGTAATCCACTACAATATTGGCGTTATTTAGAAAATTAGTGTATTTACCCGAATAAATTTGCGATGCTGTCTTAGGTATACTGGAGGCTCAAAGTAATGACATTTCTGCCGGTGATCGTGCAGCTTCTGCTGCTGGTCGTGGTAGCTGTAGCGGGTTTTTACGACCTGCGTTTTCGTCGCATTCCGAACTGGCTGGCCTTGATTGGCCTGGTTGTCGGAATTGGTTTGAACAGTTTTCTGTTTGAGTGGGCCGGCTTTCAACGTGCATTGCTGGGCATGGGATTGGCGCTCTTGGTCTATTTTCCGCTGTACCTGCTGCGCGCAATGGGCGCGGGCGACGCCAAACTCATGGCCGCGGTGGGCTCGATGCTGGGACCTGGAAACTGGTTGGCGGTTTTCGTGCTTACATCGGTGCTGGGTGGATTAGTCGCACTGATTGTTTTGCTGTTCGCCGGCCGGGTTCGCAAGGCGTTCTGGAACGTTGGTTGGATTATGAACGAAGTGATCCATTTGCGAGCGCCGTATCACAGCAGCGAGGAACTCGACGTCAGGAGTCCGCGGGCCATGAGAATGCCACACGGTGTAATGATTGCATTAGGCTCGGCGGCATTTCTAGCGGTTCGAGCCATGATGGGCTCCAAGTAATCAATGAGTTCATAGCCGGTGCTTGAGAATTTTATTGAAGGGGACTCGATGGTTTACGTTCAGGTATTTTTGTACCTGCAAGTTTTGGATTTTCTTACCACGCTTGTGGGCCTGAAGTTGGGTGTTTCCGAAGCCAGCCCCTTCATTCGGTCTCTGATGCACTTCGGCCCGAGTTTCGCCGTGGGAGCCTCTAAGTTCATGGCTATTGCCATTGCCGGGTTGTGCGTCGGGCTCAATCGTTCCTATCTGGTGCGCTGGATCAATTACTGGTACGCCGCGTTGATCGTTTGGAACCTCTGTAACATTCTGGTCGCCTGACGAACCAGAGCGTCTGTTAACTACAGTTAGCTCCGAAGCAATCACCTTCCTCGTATTGTCCTGAATGGTTCCCTGTGGTGTAATGCGGCAGTGAGGCGCGCCGGCGAGAGGCGTGCCGGTACACGCATTCACCAGCTCGCCGCGGCTCCTGCGAACGCCGGCCTCGAGTGGGTGTTAAGGCGTTAGCAGAAACCGAAAAGCGGCTTTCCTATGTCAAACCTCGCGGTTCCCGCTTGGAAGCCGCAAACACAACAGAAGTCGCGAGCGAAACGTCAGGGCGAGTCAGTTTGGATAGTGCTCGGCCTCGCGCTGTTGAATGTGGCGGTGTACTGGCAGCTCAATCGCTATCAGTTCCTCAATTTCGACGATGACGCGTATATAACGGACAATCCAAGTGTTGCCGCTGGCTTCACCTGGGACGGCGTGCGCTGGGCCTTCACAGCCATCGATTATTTCTACTGGCAGCCGCTGACATGGCTAAGCCACATGCTGGACTGCCAGTTGTTCGGGCTGAATGCCGGTAGCCACCATTTCACCAACGTAGCGATTCACCTCATTAATGCGGTGCTGGTGTTCGCGTTGTTGCGGCGCATGACAGGATTCGTATGGCGGAGCGGAGTGGCAGCGGCGCTTTTCTCTCTACATCCACTAGCAGTCGAGTCTGTAGCCTGGGTTGCCGAACGGAAGAATCTGCTGGGCGGATTGCTCTGGCTGCTGACCATGTGGAGTTATGTCTGGTATGTGGAGCGGCCTTCGAGCAAGCGGTATCAATGCGTCTTAATCATGTTCATCGCGGGATTGATGGCGAAGCCCGTGGTGGTGACTCTGCCCCTGATCCTTTTGCTCATCGACTATTGGCCCCTCAGGCGGCCGGAGTGGCATCGGCGCGAAGGCGTGAGGCGTCTTGTGATCGAAAAACTGCCGTTGATCGTCCTGGCGACGCTCTCGAGTTTCCTAACCTATGTGGGTACAAAGCGGATGGGGGCGATGGACATCTTAGGCGACGTCAGCACGCCAACTCGAGTTGCCAACGCCGCTTATTCGTACATCCGATACCTTGAGTTCACGATCTGGCCCCGCGGATTGGCAATTCTCTACCCGTATGACCGATCCCTGGCGCTCTGGAAAGGGCTGGTTTGCGGCGTGGTTCTGGCGGCGGCAACGTTCGGCGTCTTTCGTGTTCGGAAGACAGCGCCGTACTTGCTGGTGGGCTGGCTCTGGTTCCTCGCGGCGTTAGTACCGATGATCGGACTGGTGCAGGTGGGGGCGCAGGCCATGGCTGACCGGTTCACCTACGTTCCTTTGCTCGGTCTGCTCATCGCGGCTGTGTGGGCTGCCGGCAATATCTTCTCTGGCCGCCCCAGAACCGCAGCCGCATTGGCAGGAGTCGCGGTATTCCTTTGTACCGGGTGCAGTTGGGTTCAGGCCGGCTATTGGAAGGATAGCGCCACGGTGTTCGAGCGCGCTATAGCCGTGACCCGAAATAACATGCTGGCTGAATATCATCTAGGGTGGGCCCTGGAAAAACAGGGCCGGCTCTCAGAGGCGATTTCGCACTTTCGTGAAACCACTCGAATTGATCCAGAGTCTATGCCCGGGTACTATGCCACGGGTTCGGCGCTCGCGACGATGGGCAAGTACAGCGAAGCAGCGGACAGTTTCCGCCTGGCAATCCGATATCAGAACAATTATGCTGATGCCTATTACTTCCTGGCCCTGATGATGGTCCAGGCACAGCGCGCACCGGAGGCCATTGAACCGTTCCGGCAAGCGCTCAAACTCGGGATCAAACCGGAATTCGCAGCTCAGGCGCACGACCACCTCGGAATGTATTTTGTGTCGCAGGGGGAAAACGAAAAAGCGCTGGCGGAGTTTAGAGCCGCCGTAAACGCAGATGCCAACCTGACACCCGCTCAAAAGAATCTGGGCGTTGCATTGGTTCGAGCAGGGCGGCAGCAGGATGCGCTAGAGCATTTCCGGCGGGTGCTGGCGGCTACGCCCCAGGACCAGGAAATCATTCAAGAAATGCAGAGATTGAACGCTCGAGTGGGCGTGCATTAACGGACCAGCCTGCCGGCTCGACTGGTATTTCCACCAAATGGACAGCGCCAGTGTGCCGAGTACCGCGAACCAGGCCGGCCAACCAGAATTCGGGAGAGGGCTGAAACATATGGCCCAGTTGTACAGCCCACGTGGAGAGCAAGTAAGCGATGCGAAGGAGAGGGCCGGGCCTTATCGCCGCTCCCACAGAGACCAGTGCGCGCTCTCTTCGACCAGTCGAAAATTCTCTCGAAGTGCCGGCCCGTAAATCCTCTCCAAACCGCGCAGGTGATACGCTTCGATCTCGTAGTCCTGGGCAGCTGCGCCGTATTTGCGAACTATCATGTAGCGGGTGTCACCAAAGAATTGGCTCGCCGAAGGGTGAACAGCATCGCTGAACGCGTAGTTATACGCGGCCGCCGCGAATCCGCCCCGTGGCGGACGGCGATCAAGCAGATAGTTGAACGGATCGAACATGTCCATAGCCAACGTTCCTGCGTCCGGCTCGGTGTGGCGCCGGATCAGGTCCAAGCCATCGTTCAAGGCGTCTACGTAGCCGGGGCCTCCGGTTTCCGACGTCAGCCTAGACATTACCGGTTCGAAATCCATCAACGCGCCGCGTTCACTCACTAACCGCCCCGGCACGCTAGCCGGAAGCCGGCGTTCCTCGACGACGGCGGCGGCCACTAGGGCGGTGGCGTTTTCGAGAGCCAGCGGGACCACGCAGAGACCCATCAGCACCAGGACCGCGAGCTTGCGGAAAAGATCCACGCCAGGCTCCGCAGCACTGTCCCGCCGCGCCACGGCATCATCCGCAAGGATCAAAGCCGCGAATCCGGTGAGCGGCAGAGACTTCGCCTGGTGGTTCGTGGAGAGTAAGATGCCGCTGACCGCCAGTGTCGCCAGCGCCAGCGCACCGAGGCGAAGACATATTGTCCGGGGACTTCTAGCGCACACGACTGCGGCCAGCAGAACCAAAGGGAGTCCTTCCGCGATCGATACCGGATTCAGCATATCGCCCGGCCTCCAGGTTCGGCTGCGCCCGCTGGCTGCCGCGGCCAGATCGTGCAACATGTCACCCAAGTCAAATCTCAAGTAACACGCGAGGAGCAGGGTCACCACGCCGGCGCCGGTGCAGAGCCAGAGGAGGCGTTGCCTGCGCGCGTCGCTGCAGCCCCAGCCGATCAGCAAAAAAGGCAGCGCCATCACCCCGTAGCTGATTTTGAGAAACGCCAGCAGCGCCCAACTCGCGCCGCTGGAGATCGCGCCTGCCCGTCCGCTCCGATCCGAAGACTCCAGCAGGATGATTCCCAGCAGCGCAAAACCGTAGCGGTTGTATGCCATGGCGTGGCTGAATGCTAGCGGACTATAGCCCAGGGCAAACGGCGCCACGATCAGCAGCAGGGTATAAATGCCCGCCGCGCACGCCAATCCGGAGGTCAAGCGCGTCCGCGCAATCCCATAAGCCCAGAGGGCGGCCAGCGCACCCCATAGCGCGTTGGCATATCCGATGCCCGCCGGACGCAGCCCCGATAGCGCCAGTCCTGCGGCGTCCATCAGGAAGATCATCGGTCCCCACGCTGAGGAGAAATCGCGATGCGGTACCTGGCCGCGGAGCACCCGGAAGGCGCCGTCCAGCGCAAAGAAAGTATCGTGCTCGAAAAGCCGGAGCGGGGCCATACCGACCGCAACCGCCAGCCCGCAGATCGCCGCCAGCCCGCCCAGGAAAAACGCATCGGCGCGAGTGCGGGCCGAAGACGCAGTCATTCCGGCCACGTATTGCAGTCCACTTCGGCGCGTACGAACATCTGCTTCGCGAGCGGTTTGATGGGGGAGGCTAGGTAGGCGCGAATCAGTGCCGGCCACACCGGCAGCCGGGACTTGATGGTCAGCGGCAGAAAACGCGGCTTGCATTCGACGACGCGCAACCCGTTGACCCGCAAGAAATCGCACAGGCTGCGGTCCGAGTAGATCGCTACGTGAGTGTAATCGTCGAAGTACTCGTTGCAGCAGAAGCGGTAATTCGGCTGCAGAATGTTGAGTGTGCCGCGGGGACGCAGCACGCGCTTGACTTCCACGAGGCAGGTGGCAAACTCGGCCTGCCGCAGGTGCTCGAACACATTACTGGCGAAGACAAAGTCGATCGACCGGTCCGCGATTGCGCCCAGGTCCACGATGCTGCTGATTTCGGCCTGCACGTCCGGCCCCAGATAATCAACAGCGCCAGCCCACTGGTCCACGGCAATCTTGCGGGCGCATTGAATGTGGTTGATGAAGTCGCCGTATCCACTGCCGAGTTCCAGAACCGCGTCGCTTGGCGCCACCAGTCGCTGGAAGTAAGAATGGCATAGCGTACGCCATAGTACCTTGCGCCGGTCGTCATGTGCGAATCGGGTCTCGTGATACGCCATCTAGTCCCGCGCCAAAAACCCCCAGCCGATCAGCAGTCCGGCAATCATTCGCAGCCCGACTTTTAGAGCGCGGGCATTATTCACATTCCCGCCCTTGCTCCGGCCGACGCGAGCGAAGAAGGTGATGGGACACTCGACCAGATCGATGCCGGTCTCAAGCGCCTTATCCAGGAAGTGCGCGTTGAATTCCAGGTTGACCCGCGGATCGAGTTGCGGCAGCAAACGCTTCAGCGCCTGGGTGCGGCAGAGTTTGTAAGTGGTCCCGACGTCGGTGAACGTGCCGCGCCCGATGTGTTTCAGCTCCAGTAGCTTGCCCACGGCGAAGTTGCCGTAATAAATAAACGTGCTAAGCTGCGTATCGCGATCACGCAGTTGCTCCACAATGCGTGTGCCGTTCACGATTTCGGCGTGGGGCGCATAGGCCAGGAACTTATCGATGTCATAGGCCCGAAACGTTCCGTCCCCCTCGCACAGCAGAACTAGCTCGGTATCGGTGTACCGCACCGCTTCCGTCAGCGATCGGTGGACGCAGTGCCCATACCCTGGCGCCTCTTCCCGTATCACGGTGGCGCCGGCGCGCACCGCGGCTTCCCGAGTTCCGTCGATGCTGTTGTTGTCGACCACCAGAACCCGCCGCACCAGGGGATGCGTCCGGAAGTCCGACACCGCGGCGCCGATGCTGGCTTCGTCGTTGTATGCGGTCAGGACTACGGTGAGGTGGGGGTCGAGTACCGGATTGATCGCAACGCGCCGATGCGCTCTTTTCTTGGGCAGTTGAAACTGCAGCTCGGCGGCCACGAGGACCACTCCCAGCAGCACCGGGATGCCGCTGAGGTACAGCAGCGGGTTTTCGAGCGCTCTGGTGCTACCCCTTTCCACCGCGAAGCGGACCGTCGCCCACACCATTGCCAAGGTGTAAAGGCCGAACCCGAATATCGCGGACAAGACGCCATAGAGCATCAGCGGCAGGCCATGCGCGGATTCCCGAAGAACGGATTGGCCGGGCGTAGCGGATGCCCCCGCACTTCGAGCCACGATCGCCTCGTCCGACAAAATGGGCATATGATACCGCTCTTACACGCTAGGGCGTAAAGCCCTTACCGCACAAGTTTGAAGTTAGTTAGCATGCACGTATAAACAATAATTAGCGTGTCCGTATGCTTCACCATCCCAAACCATGGAAGGTAATAATTAGGTACCAGAATCCAATCCAGAAATTCTCCCACCCAGCTTGACGGTTCCCGCGCGATGGTTAGGGCGCACGCCGGATTGTGTTGTCGCGGTCAGGTGCGACTCCGCGGCAATCTGCAAGGGCGACCTGGTATTCAGGCAAAAGAGCGCCCGGAAAACTCGCATGGCGACACGCGCCGGCAGAGAATCGGTGGCCGACGAGGCGGCATTTATCAGAGATTTACCAAGGCAGATCACCATGAGGCGATAGAGGTTGAAGGACGGAAAACCAACGCCGCCCGCATGATTGACGTTAAACCCCAAACCACTCCGGAGCGACCGCAGCTTGCCAGGCGTGTAGTGGGTGCGGCCAATGTGCCGGTCGAACGCCGACAGCGGGCCACCCGGAACAGTAACCACCAATGTACAGCCAGGCCTCATGTACGCTTTGGCAGCCTCCAGCAGCCGTGCGGGGTCGTCCAAATGCTCCAATACCTCTGAACACACAGCGTGTAGCTCAGTTCTCATGTTGCGACGGGATTTCGGCCGACCGCAGCAGGTCGCGTTGCACAAAGGTGGCTGAAGGCGCCTTCGAAGCGGCTCTCTCTACACCCGAACGGCTCAATTCCAACCCGAGTATCTCGATGTTCGGTCCGAGGATCAATTCGCGCGAGATCTCCATCGCTTATTTGCCGTCCTTCCTCTTCTCCCACCGCGCTGCCCACGGCTTCTTGGCGAGCTCCTTACGAAATTCTATGGGTAGACGTTCATCAAGGTGGGATTGAGTATCTTGTGGTCCGAGTCTAGAATACACACCAGGCAATCAGTTCTGTAGCCGAGCCAAGCACGTCTCGCGATGTCTCGGATCTCTTTTTGATTGCCAGACACCTCAACCTCCAAACGTGGCTTAAATCGCCTGAGGGTTTGCGGCGCACCGAGGAGTGCTTTGGGCTCTGCGCCTTCGATGTCCATCTTTATGAAATCGACGCGCTCGAGCTTCAATTCTGCTACCAGGTTGTCTATGGTGGTCAGCGGCAGTGCCACCCCAGGCCGGGTGTTTTCGGTCCGGACAAAACTATCCTCTGCCGAACTGTTATTACTTACGTTTAAGATCAAAAAATCATCCTTATCCCAGACGCCCTTGGGATAGACTATGACTTGGCCGGATGCAATTTCAGCCTGCAGATTGCGGCGTATGCATTCCAAATTCTCTGGGACTGGCTCGATCGCGACCACTAGCCGGGCCCCTCTTTTTACGGCTTCCCGAGTGAACACTCCAACGTTGGCCCCGCAATCCAGGACCACCTCGCCCTTATGGACAGGAGCTGGTGCACCTGCCGCATACTTGGCTTCGATTTCGGCGATTTGCGCGAGCACCTCCGATCCGCCGTGGCTGTTGGATGGCTCCCAGTACCGACCTCTGGGCGTGTCCATAAGGACGTAAGCATCCTTCTCTCGCGTGCTGATATGGCTTTCACGAAGTATTCGGCGTTCTGCATCGTGATACAAATAACGGCGCTGTACCGCCTTAACGGCGCCAAGCAAGGAGCAGTCTGGCGCACGCCCCACTGCGATCAACGCGTACATTCGGAGGGGCGGCCAAAGTGCGTTGCCGATAGCAAGGCAGAGAACGACAGTCGCAAACGAGATCAGAATCTTGATGAGCTTCATAAGTACTTTGTTCCCTACTAGCATCGTCGGCGAAGTCACGTGTTAGTCAATCTTGTTTCCCTAATATGCTCTCAATCCAACCGAGCATAAGCGCTCCAGCGGATTCTTGATCGCTGTTTCCCCGTTCCCAGTCAGAAAGCCCTGCGCTCTTAAATCGCGCGGCATCGCTTACGACCTATGTCTGCCCGACCCGTCGATTTCCGAACAGGTACTTTAACAGAGGTCAATCTGAGATTCGCTCCACAATAATCGCCTGAAGCGCTTAGCTTGTGGAATCGTTCCGGTGCGTTCCTTTGACAGCTGTCGGCTGACAGCTGTCGGCCATCAACTATATTGCGCGGCATTCCTGGGTTAACCCCAACCAATGACATTGTCTCATTTTTCTTGGATGAATTCTATTTTCCCTAGAAATTTCAGGGAATATCATTACCAGCCTGCCGTATCGATCTGACTCTACAAGCTCAAAGCAACTATGGAATTTCACAGCTTCGTAGTTGTTGTGCGGATACTTGAGCGCAAAGGTCTTGTTGTCGGAGACGATATACTTGTATTTTATGTGTTTATTCGCTTAATATAGGCCATTTTAGTTGAAACAGAACGATTAACGGAATTATACTAGAGAAGTTTAGTGCTAATATGAACCACGGTGGAAGCATGGCGTCGCACAAATGCCCGCCGCACGACGACGTCCCGAATTCATCGGCCACAACGCTCATCGACTCACAAAAATTCGTCTTACGCTTCTTTCCATCCCTCACCGATCTAGCATTTCTGGCTCCGGCAGTACTGCTCTTTTCGCTCATGGGCGGCACCAAAACGCTACTGAGCGATGGTGACCCGGGATGGCACATACGAACCGGCGATTGGATCCTCCAAAACGGTCGGATACCGCACACGGATCTGTTTTCTTTCACCAAGGCTGGACAACCCTGGTTTGCCTTTGGATGGCTATGGGATGTCCTCTTCGCGTGGATTCACCAGCACGGGGGTATGGCGGCTGTTCTTGCCGTGAGCACGTTCGTTCTTTGCCTCACTTTCGCCCTGCTCTTCAGAGTGGTCAGGAGCCAATGTGGCAACGATTTCATCGCGATTGGTGTGACCATGCTCGCGGTCGCCGGATCCTCCTTGCACTTCGTGGCCCGGCCACATCTTTTCACCCTCCTTTTTGCCGTGATTCTTTATTCCGTTCTAGAGCGTACTCAGACTTCTGGTGGGCGATGGTTGTTTACTGTGCCCGTGCTCGTGCTGATGTGGGCCAACCTGCATGCAGGATTCCTGGCGGGCATCATCATCATCGGTGCTTTCGCCTGCGGTAGACTCATCAGGTTCCTGGTTGCACCTCAGGCCGAGGATGCGAGGCTCGCCCTCATAGACTTCTACCGTAATTCTCTGCTGGCGGCAGCATGCGTTTTGGCCGCATTAGTGAATCCTTACGGTTATCACCTCCTGGTGCATATCTACTCCTTTCTGACTGATCCATTTACTCTTAGGAATGTGGCCGAATACCAAGTCGTTGATTTCCGGACCCCAGCAGGTCGGTGTTTTGAAGTCATGTTGGTCCTGGGCGCAATTGCGGCTTTTGTACGAATACAGCGGAAAGACTTTGGCCATGTACTCCTGTTTGGGATCTGGGCCCATCTCGCACTGACTTCGCAGCGGCACATTCCTATTTTCATGATTATCGCGGCGCCGTCGGTTGCGTTCGCCCTGCACGAAATGCTCATCGCCATCCGCCGCGCTCCGGTTGCCGGCTGGATCCGCCGCGTTGCCAGCGATATCGACCGCAGCGCTGCGGAGTTTGCCTCCAACGATCGCATCGAGCGCTTTCATGTCGTCAGCGCCGCAGCGATGATCCTGCTGTTCCTGGTGCTTCGCTCTCCCGGCGCGCCACCCAAGTTCAGGGCCGAATTTGATCGGCAAGAATACCCTGAGGGGGCCGTCGCCGCATTCATTAAGCTGGGCCCGTCCGCCAAGGTATTTACCACCGATCTGTGGGGTGGCTATCTCACCTACCGGCTTTATCCGTCGGTGCGGATTTTTGTAGATGGGCGAATTGATTTCTACGGCTCCGACTATGGCCGGACAGTTCTGGATGTGCTTGCTGGAAAGGACACTTGGGAAAAAACTTTCCAGCGCTACGGGATCAACGCGGCACTCGTGCCTGTAAATGTCCCGCTGGCGGCCGTCCTGAAGCAATCGGAGCGTTGGCGACGCGTATATGCCGATGGCAAAGTAATCGTTTTCCGCCAAGTGGCGGTGAGCTGAGGCATGAGATGGATATGCGCAGAACTGTAGTAGTTCCAACGTATGACCAATGCGGAATTCCTGACGCCTACACAACGCCGCGCGAACGCTGCCATCCACCGATACCGGCGTGGAATTCTCTGGACGGAACGGGGGATCTGCCGATACGCTGTGAAACTCCCAAGAATGCAAAAACGACTTGCAAGCGGGCATTGTCGGCAACGGTTGGAAAGAGCACCGTGAGAGGATGCGCGAATTGAGCGCTCCCGATCTGTCGGTCATCATCCCGGCCCTGAACGAGCGGGACAACCTCGAACACCTTCTCCCGGCAATTTTTGAAATCGCGCGGGCAGGCGGTATACGGATAGAGATCATTGTGGCCGACGGCCCGTCGCACGATGGAACGGCTGAAGTTGCTGCGCAGCTTGGAGCGCGTGTGGTGCGCCAGCAGGAACGCGGATATGGAGGAGCTTTGCTTGCGGGGTTTGCCGCAGCCGGCGCTCCCTACATCCTTACGATGGACGCGGACTTATCTCATCCGCCGACGTTCATCAAAGACATGTGGGCCCGCAGGGAAGACGCCGAGTTGCTCATCGCGTCGCGCTACGTACCGGGTGGCGGAGCTACCGTAGGGATCATGCGGCGCATTTTGAGCATCGTTCTCAACGGGGTCTTCCGGTTCGTGCTCAACCTTCCCATCCGGGACCTTTCGAGCGGTTTCCGTCTCTACCGGAGAGTAGCCTTGGGGCAACTGCAAGTGGAGGCGCGAGATTTCGATGTGCAGGAAGAGATTCTGGTGCTGGGGCGTAATCGTGGGTGGAGAATCGTCGAGATACCCTTCCACTACATGCCACGCAAATCGGGCGCTTCGCATGCCAGGCTCATCCAGTTCGGCGCAGCTTACGTCAGAACGCTGCTGAAGCTGCGGCGATTAAAGAATGGAAGAAAGCAAGAGAATCTCCAGGCCGCAAGTCTCACCTGAACGTTGCACCTTCTGGCCAATAAAGTGCGCTACAGAGGAAAGTGTCACCGTTTCAGCGCTGCTGACTTAGTAAGGTGTTTGCGATGAGTCTTTGGGGAGTTCCTGATCAGCGGGTTTGAACACGCGCCCGGCCCCGATTAGCACGGGAACTCCGGAGCGAGGTTTCAGAGCAGATCCCACACTTTCTCGTGCAGCGCCGCGGTCAGGTTCAGGAAGATCGCCAATATGAAAGAGAAATAGGGAAATGTTGCCGCGGCGAAGAAAGTATTGCGCAGCCGTTTCCGTTCAGGGCCCTGCTGAGAGAAAGCGCGCGTGGCGAACGGCCAAGCTGCCCGCACCGATGTATCGGCCAAAACCGTGGTGCAAAAAGCGGCGCTTGCCAGCGCACCGATACCGAGCGCGTGGATCCACTCGTCCCGTCCCGGCCCGGTCCACATGTGAATCAGGAAAGCTCCGGCCAGTGCAGATTCAAGCACCGGGTTCTGTTCGAGATTCATCAGACCGTGCCGTGCGCCAAGATAGACGGGCAGCAACAGCAGGCCGCCGATGATGAGGCGGCAAAAGCGCTCCGCCAGGACGGAGCGGTTGGAGACCTCCGTTGATTCAGTTGGATCCAGGGATGCGTACATGAAAAGCGCTCCCGGGGCTCGGAGTAGACTCGAAGCAAGTGCTGCCAGTGACATCGCCGGCTTTGAGTTGCCGCATGTCGAGGTAATTTCCGCGGAGATAAAGTTGATAAATGGGCTCGTCACCCGGCTTCACAACGTAAGTCCCTTCCTGGAGAGCATCGGAGTCGCGTTGCTCGGCGGCCACTACCGGATTCGGTGCCGTTGTGCGGATACGAAAAGCTCCGCTCGGAGGCTCATGATTCGCGTAGCTGTAGCAGCGTCCGATGCATACCCGGTCCAAGGTGTGCCCCACTAAATTCACGTATTTCCGTTCATCGCACAACGCGCTGACGACTCGTGCATTGGGCGGCAGCTGCGCCACACTCTGTTCCATCAGATCTTCGACGTGATTGAGCGCCCGCGTGTCCACGTACAGGAAAGAAAAGAACAAACCCATCAATACCGCGATGGTTGTCTTTTCGTGAGCTACCGGCGCCGTACGCCCCAGCAGCACACAAACCGTAACTGCCACAATCAGTGACATGCGCTCACTGACGAAACGAAGCGCGTGATCGTGCCCGGGAAGCAGCACCGACCCTGGCAGCAATAGCACGCAAGCTGCTAAGATCGCACACAACTGAAACGGGATGCCGCACAGTACTTGTTCCTCGCCTTCCTTGTCGAGCAACCCCAGGAATAGCGACAACCAGACTCCCAGTAAGATGACCTCGAGCGGGTAATATTTCGAGCTGAATACCGAGATCTGGTCTGCGCCGGTCATACTCACCGCTTGGTCGGCGGACCAGCGCGTTGCCAGGTGGGTCAGGATGAAATGCCGCCCGAATACCAGCGCGACGAGCGTGAAAAGCAGAAGAAAAATCCGATCACGCGGCAGAATACGGCGCGCAATCCACATGTAGGCTAGCGCCCCCACAGCCCATGCCACTGGCAGCGCGTGTGCCAGCCAGGCCGTACCCAGCAACAGCACGGCGCCCGCCCCGGATGACCATGTGGGTTTCCACAATAACGCAACGGCCCAAAAACACAGGCCCAGCGCCAGGTAAAAGTTCATGAATCCCATGTGGAACACCCAGCCGTAGGACAGCATCGCCAGGAATGTGAGGATGTACCATGGCCGGGTCCCCGACATGGAGCTGACCATCGCGAATGCGCCCCAAAAGAAAACCAGCACTACCAGCGGAACAGCAATGTGCTCCGCGGCCGCGACGCCCAGGTGCTTGATCAGTGCGGCGATGATCCAGTCGAACAGAACGTTGGTTCGTTGTGAAACGATCGCCAGTCCTGGCGCCTTTCCTTGACCGATCAGGTCTGCCAGCCACGCGTTGTAGAGATGGCTGGATAAGTCGCCCGCCTGGATGCGTGAGTGCCAGAAACAGGGGATTAACACGGCGGCGGAAATCAGCAGTACTCGAGTGCGCGCCGGCACGCGAACCCAGCTTAGGCGTTTAGGGCTCTGTGGCTCAGGGACAGCAACCTGACTGGTCAGCTCCCCCAGCGCATTCATAGACGGATGGACTGGAACTGCTCGATCAGCTCAAACGGAGTTCGGACGCTGTTGATGGATTCACCGGTCTGGTGGATATTGGCTTCATCCAGCCGCCCCGGCGCACTCGCTAGCCTCAGATAGCGTATGGCCTGCGGGTTGATCTTCATGACGCGGCAACAGGTAGCATCCACCGCGACCATGTCTTTGCCGGCGACCAGAACGCCCGCCTGCCTTGGATTTCCTTGGATGGGACCATTGCCTTCCATCCCCACGATTCCGTCCACAATGGCGAAGTGCCGGGGAAAGGCGGCGTGAAAATCTACGATGCACTCCTCGATTCCGGCCCAGTGCAGCACGTTCTTCGGCCAACCATAGACACTGCCCGGCGCCAGCCCAAAGAAGTTCTTCATGCTTAACGTCGCGCCCACCCAGTGATGCGTTTTCATTTTCGGCATCGAAACGATGAGGTCCGCTGCCAGAGCGGTGTTCGGGAAGTAGATGCTATTCAGCCTGGAGAACGGATTCTCCAGCAGAACTTGCGAGACGTCATCCAGGTTGAGATCTGTAAACAGATTTTCGAAATGTGGAATCGTTTCGAAATATCCGGCAGCCTCCGCCAGGTCCAGCGTGACGCGGCGGTGTCCCGGACCCTCTGCAATCCGGACGTCGGCGGCGCCCATGGAGCGGAAGGCTTCGAGCGCTGCGTGCACCAGGATGGGATGCGTGTTGATGGTCGTACCCGGATCGAACTCAACCAGATTCGGCTTCAGCACCACCCGTTTTCCACGGACGTCCACACGGTGATCCACCAACAATCGACGCACAATGCCGAAGAGCTCTTGTGTGTATGCCGGAGCGCGTATGATCGAAACCCGAGGCAGCGTTGAGCGGCCGGTCAGGTAGGAGCAGCGCGTGAGAGCCAGCGAACCCAGCGGAGCCGACGCCAGCAGCGCCCGCCGTGTTATGGTGTGTCTCGTCATAACCATTGCTACGTCAAAAAGACGTTATGCCCCTCGACAGCGGCCTGAGCCAGAAGACTCAACTCGGAGTCGACTAGGTTACGACAGGGGAAGCGACGGGCGGGGCCAGCCACCGTGATTCCATGCGCGTGCAGCCCCAGTTGCAGCCAACTTAGTCCGGAGGCCGACTGGCAATGCAGTGCGTGCTCTTCAGCTACGGCGAGCGCCTTTTTCAATTTCGGGGACGCCATATTATCCAACGCCAGCAACGCTTGCCCTGTGGTTTCAGGGTACGAATCCGCGTCCACTCCTAGGACGCTGCTACGGCCATAATTCCATCCGCCGTCTCTGCAAATGCGGTCAAGAAGAAATTCCCGCCCGGTCTCGATGCGTTTCTGAATTTCAGAATCGGGCCGAAAGCGGCGTGCCTTCTCCAAAGCCAGGATGCTGATCGCAGTCGGGGTGACCCATCCCGCGGCGCCTGGGAAAAAAGGCCATCCGCTGCGCGCCTCCGCCATTCCAGTGGTATTCCCAAGCAACTCATTGCGCAGTTTGTAGACAAATGTCGATTCCTGGCCGGTTTGACCCATCAGCCAATCCAATCCGCGTTCATAATGACCGCGACCTATCACCTCATGAGGCAGAAGCATCGCCACAGCCGTCACCCAGGTGCTTTGTGCGACTGTTGGACTAGGCGGCCAACCCCCGTCCTGCCTCTGGCCGGCGCGTAGCCAGTTCAATCCCCGCTCGACACTGGGCGCGTTGGCTGTGGTCGCCAACTGAGCTAGAAGCGCAAGCGCAGTCGGCTCTGTCCACGAGCCACCGCCCGTCCGGTACGGCCATCCTCCATCCCGGTTCTGCAAGCTGATGATCGAATTGATTTCCATTGGAGTTCTTAAACGAGCTCCAGTTCGCCCGTCTTACCTGGAGTCATTACGTACTCCGGGGCCTGGCTCTGCTACCTGCTATCCCAACGGCGCATTCGAACAAGACCGGGGAATTCTGCAGTACTCCAAAGCCGGCTGTGAAATTTGAACGCACGTCGGATATCCCGCCAACGGGGGACTTCAAACGCAACGGCGAGCCAATGCGGTTACACTATGGCCCGGCCAACGGCGCCGAGGCTGGCAGTTACCCACCAGGGATAAACATCATCGGCGCCCGCCACATCGTGGCCCTGAAGATCAGGTCCCTCGTTGTAGACCCCGTCCATGCCTCCGAACATGGACACGGCGGCCGGCCTCCAAGGCCGGGATTCTTACAGGTCCGAAGTCGTCGGCCGTTATCGCTGGGTTTTACGCTTGCGTCGACGCATCATCAGCATCACCAGCAACAAACCCGCTGTGAGCCAAAGAACCGTCTGCATGACCATATCATTCATGGTGTTTCTCCTTTCTTATCCTTTGAACGACTTCATCATCGGGAACAGATACTTGAACACCTGCAATAAACCGGGACCGGCAGCTACCACCAGCATGGCCGGCAAGATGAAAAAGAAAATCGGAAATACGAGTTTCACGCCGACCTTACCGGCGCGTTCCTCGGCTTCCTGGCGACGCCGCACCCGCAGAAATTCGGAGTGCGAACGCAACGAATCGCCCATGCTCGTGCCGAAGCGGTCGGTCTGGACCAGAATCGCCACCAACTTCTGAAGTTCCGACTCGCCCGTACGTTCAGCCAGGTTACGCAACGCTTCCGAGCGCCGTTTGCCCGCGCGCATCTCCAGATTCACCAGGCTGAGTTCGTCGCTCAACTCCTTGTGGCTTAATTGAAGCTCGCGGCCCACGTGCTGCAGGGCCTGATCCAGACCCAAGCCGGCTTCGACCGATACCACCAGCATGTCGAGCGCATCGGGCAGCGCTAATTTGAGCGTCTCCTGCCGCTTCACGATCTTCTTGTCCAGAACGTAGCCCGGAAGGAAGTAACCCATGAAGCCGGCAAACCCGATGGAAACTATTCGGAGAACGGGATTCGAGATTTCGCCGCGGATGCTGAACGCCAAAATGGTTAACACAACCGTCAGTGTAATTTTGATTCCGTTGAAAATAGTGAGCGTCCGGTCAGAGCGGTATCCCGCCATGATGAGGTCACGCCGTGTGGCGCCGGCGTCATCGGGAGAAACAGGAACTCTCTCGCCGACCTGCTGGATTACGCGCACGACCCAGCCGACCTCCGGCGTCAAGTTGGCAATCGAATCTCCATCTGGATTTACTACAGGACCGCCGAGCCGTTCATAAAAGCGCCCCGGACGAGCGTAGCTCCGGTAGCCGTAATAGGAGATCACTCCCATCAACGCCATGAACAGAACGACCGAGATTATACCAGCCATCTCTTTACCTTTTCCTAGACCTTGATGTTGATAATTCGCTTGATGAAGTAATTCCCGAGAATCTGCGCCACAATCGCGGCGGCAATGATGTACTGGCCATCCGGATCTTTGGCCATGCCCTGCAGGTAACCCGGCGAAACAATCAGCAACGCGCCCATCGTCACGATCGGCATGCACATCAGAATCGTGGCTGTCAGACGCCCGTGAGCGCTAGCCGCTTTCACCTGGCCCTTTAAGCGGAACCGCTCGCGAATGACGTTCGCAAGCTGCGTCAGGATTTCGGCCAGATTGCCGCCGGTCTGCTTTTGCAGCAGGACCGATGAAGAGAAAAATCGCATGTCCAACAAGGGGACTCTGTTGGTCAGGTTCTTCAGCGCCACCTCGAGCGCGGCGCCCAGGTTCTGTTCGTTAAATAATGTCCGGAATTCCTGACCCAGCGGCTCCGGCAGTTCTTCCCCGAGCATTTCCAGGCTGATGGTGAACGCATGGCCTGCGCGCATGGAACGCGCCAGAAATTCCAGTGCTTCTGGAAATTGTTCTTCGAGCTTAGCCAGACGCCTGGTTCGAGAACGGCGCACATAAAAATACGGCAGCAGTCCGATTCCCGCCCCCAGTGCCAGCGATGTGTACCCAAAACCTATGAACTGAAACCGCAGTCCGAGCACGACGCCAATAACGAAAAACACCAGCGTCATGACCAGAAATTTCAAGGGCGACCAGTCCAGGCCCGCCTGTTGCATCTGAGCCTGCAGTTTCTGCGCGATGTCCAAGCCTTCGAGGAAGCGCTCCATGAAGGAGCGTTGCTCCTCGGCGGGTTCCATCAGAAGATTGCTGACCGACACCTCCGGCTGCGGGTCGCCCGTGGCCGTCTTCAGCATGCTGCTGACCTGTTTCTTACGCTTGGCGTCGAAGAACTTCGAAGCCATCGTGATGGCGGCCATCACCACCACGAACAAGATCAGAAAACTGACTAAGAACGGCGCTAGCATAGACGCACCTTACGAGATCTCCACAACGGTTTGGAAGATGGAGGACTGTAGCTGCATACCGCAGGCACGCAGCCGCTCGTAGAATTTCGGCCGGATACCCGTGGCGCGGAATCTTCCGGTGACTCTGCCGCTTTCGGTGAGGCCGGTCTTCTCGAAAACGAAAATGTCCTGCATCGTGATGAGGTCGCCTTCCATGCCCACGCACTCGGTGATGTGCGTAATACGGCGGCTACCGTCGCTGAAGCGGGACACCTGCACGAACATGTCGACGGCCGAACTGATTTGTTGACGCATCGAACGTAGACCCATGTTGGCGTTCGCCATGCCGACCATGACTTCCAGGCGTCCGATGGCGTCGCGCGGATTGTTGGCGTGAATCGTGGTGAGCGATCCGTCGTGACCCGTGTTCATGGCCTGCAACATGTCCAGTGCTTCCTCGCTGCGGACCTCACCGACGATAATTCGATCGGGCCGCATACGCAGAGAGTTGACGACCAGGTCGCGGATGCGAATGGCGCCGTGTCCTTCGACATTCGCCGGCCTAGTTTCCATGCGGGCCACGTGCGTCTGGCGCAGGCGCAACTCAGCCGCGTCTTCAATGGTCACGATGCGCTCGTCTTCCGGAATATAGGAGGAGAGCACGTTCAGCAGTGTGGTCTTACCGGCGCCCGTACCGCCAGCGATGACGATATTCAGCCGCGCCTTCACACAGGCCTGCAGCAACTGCAACATGCCTTCGGTCATGGCCAGACGCTTGACCAGGTCCTCGCCTTGCAGTGCGTCCTTGCCAAAACGGCGGATGGACAGCAGCGGGCCGTCGACGGCCACCGGCGGAATCGCGGCGTTAACGCGCGATCCATCAGGCAACCGGGCGTCGACCAGCGGCGAGGATTCGTCCACGCGGCGGCCGACTCGGGACACAACTTTTTCGATGATGCGCAAGAGGTGCGCGTCGTCCTTGAACTCTACCGGCGTACGGTGCAGCTTACCTGCTCGCTCTACATAGACCAGCCGCGGTGTGGTCACCAAAATATCGGAGATGGTGGGATCGCGCAGCAAGGGCTCGAGCGGCCCCAGCCCAAAGACTTCGTCCAGCACCTCCTCGATGACCCGGTCTTTTTCCATCAAGCTCAGCGGGGTGCGCTCTTCCTCCACCAGCCTAGCCACCGCCGCACGAATCTCGGCGCGGGCACGTTCGCCGGCCATCGACGAAAGCGCTTCCAGGTTGATTCGATCCAGAAGCTTGCGATGCAAGGTAAACTTCAGCTCCTGGTGCTCAGGCGTGTACCCTTCTGTGCTGAACAGGCGGTTGACCCAACCTGCTTCCTTGCCGCCCGCTTTTTGTACGTTGTCGTTCAACATCGTTCCCATGTGTTGTTATCCGAAAAACGAGAATTTTCGTTTGCTCTTTTCTTCCGTGATACCGGCGATTTTAATAGCCATGCGACTCAGCTCTTTGCCTAACCTGCTGCTAGGAGGTAGAAGCGAGCCTTCCGAGTACGATTCATAAAGAGATGGATAGTCGTTCGGCAGCGTGGCAAATACCGGGAGCGACATCATTTTCTCGAGTTCGTCCGGCGTGACGTCGAGACGCTGCGGCATACGGTTCAGCACCAGGCGCAGATGCTTGGCATACCCCACACCCGATAGGGTCTGAATGATCTGCTTGGATTGGTGCAGCGCCGGCACGTCCAAAGTTGTCACCAGATAGGTTTCATCTATTTCATCCAGAGCATTCATAGACACCACGTTGAGGCTACGACCCAGATCCACGATCGAAAAATCGTATTGGGTCCGGCAGAATGTCAACATGTTCTGTAACTGCTCGGCGTTCGGTTGCTGCTTGGCAGCCAGGGTCGGGGGAGCCGAGATGATCTCGAGGCCCGGCAGGCCGTTGGATATCAGGGCGTTCCAATAGCTTTGATCCAGCCGGTGCAAGTTGTTCAAAGCATCAAGAATGGAATAGGGCGACTTGGTCTTCATCAAGAAGCGCACCATACCCGCGTCCAAATCCAAGTCGGCCAGCAGCACCTTCTTACTTTGCCGGCCCAGCTCGGCGGCCGTATGGCAGGCGATGGTGGTCGCTCCACAGCCTCCCTTGGCCGAAAGAAAACCGATCACTTTGCCCTTGTCTTTCAGGCGTTCCCGCGTCTTACTGCGCTCGTGCGATTTACGTTCCAGCGCCTGGCGCAGATTGGAGGTGATCGGCGGATGCAAGAACTCGTGTGCGCCCGCGCGCAACGCGCCCAAGATGGCCTCCGGTTCGGCGGTCATATTGAGTGCGATGATCATGGGGTCAGGCGAGCTGGATTTGATTCGGCTCACCACATGCTCCATGGTGTCCCGAAGACGCGTGACCTCAATGATCATCACCTCGGGACGAAGGCGCTCCACTTTCTCCAGGAAGTCCGAGAGCTCTCCAATCTCACGCTGCTCGATCAACACACGTACCGGTAGCTGCTCCAGCGTGGACTGAACTTCATCCAGCAGTTCTTTGGTCTCGATTGCTAAACCAATACTTAACGCGAACACTTCAAGTCCTCTACAGCTACGGTCATCTACTGACTCGCCCCTGTTCCTCCTCCGGATTTGGGTGGTGCTGCGGACGGCGACGTACTTGGCGCCGCCGTCGGCGCGGGTGCCGGTGCAGGCGGCCCTTGAGGTGGCGTCAGCATCGGTACGAATTGAATCTGCGGTTGCTGCTGTCCCTGGCTGCTCGGCAGTGCCTTCTGGCTCTGAATGAGCTGTTCCACCGGCACCGAATCTGTAGGCGGCTTCACCGGCACCGGGCCGGTCACCGACAGTGGCGGTGTTTGCGGCGCGGCGGTTGTTGCACCCGGCAGAAACGAACCCGGCATCTTCACGTCAGGTCTCGGCTGGCCGGCGGGAATGGGCCTCACCAGCTCCGGTGTTACCAGCACCAGCAGTTCGGTATTGTTTCTGTTCACAGAGCGCGACTGGAACAGTTTTCCCAATAGAGGGATATTCGCCAAGCCGGGAATCTTGTTCAGCGTCTCGGTCAGGCGGTTGTCCAGCAAGCCGCCGATGACGAAGCTCTGGCCGGTCTCGAGTTCGATTTCCGTTTGAACACGGCGAGTCGCAAGAGCCGGAATAGTGAATCCCTGGAAGTTCAGGCCATTGGCGAAATCGAGCGAGCTCACTTCCGGCGTCACCTGCAGGCGAATGGTGCCGCGCGGCGTCACCACCGGCGTGAAGTTGATGCGCACGCCGAATTCGCGGAACATGATGGTGACTGCTCCCAGGCCGCCGCCTCCGCCTTGCAGCGTGGGATACGGAAATTCGCCGCCCGCGAGGAAACTGGCCGTCTTGCCGTTAATCGCAAGCACGTTCGGCTCAGCCAGGATTTGCAGCAAGCGCCTGGCTTCAAGCGCCTTGATGGTTGCGCCGAGGTTGATGTCCCGCCGGAAAAGGAAGATGTTGAGCGCGTCACTCAGCGAAATTGTGCTTCCGCCGGCGTCAGGCTTCACGGAAGGCGGGCTGAAGGCGCCGGTACTGACCGTGCCCACAGTATTGGTGGCGCCGGTGCTGATGATGTTCAAACCCAGCTCCTGGCTGGCCGCCCGGTCCACGTCTGCGAACCGCACCTTGAGCAGGATCTCCGCCTCGGTCGGCGGCACCTGAACATTAAGCAGGTTGACTACTCTGCCGAGCGTAGAGGCAACGGCAACCGCGCGGTCGGCGCTGGTGAGGTCCTTGACCGTGCCGTGGATAAACGCGGTGTCATTCTCGAAAACGATCTTGACATCCTGGCCCGGCAGTTCCTGCGCGAGCTGTTGCTGCGCCGCGACCGCTTTGGAGTTGCTGGAACGTACCGTCAAGTCGAAGAAGAGGCGGCTGCCCCCCTGCTGCCAGATGATGAGACTGGTTTCTCCAGCCGTCTTGCCATTCACCAGAACTTCACGGGGAGTCACTGCTAGCGCTTCGGCCAGTTCGCCGTTAGCCACTGAAACGCGTTGAATATTCACCGGGCTGTCGACCACGAGCGACTTGCCCACCGTGACAAATAGATCTCGTGCCGCGGACGAATGCGCCTCTTGTGCCGTCGCGGCCGTCTGAGTCTGCAACTCGACGGCGCTCGCTGACTGACCCTGCGCCTCCGCCGGGGCTTGCGCCAAAGGAGTGAAACAAACAGCGATTGCAAGACTTGCCAAACTTCGAAGTAGCGTCTTCAACATTATTGGATGCCCTCCGAGCTAGCGGGGAATTTGGATTCGACCCGCTTATTCCCGTTGATCACCTCGACTGCGACTGGCGCCGCAGGCCTGGGGGGAGTCATCATGATGGGCGGCGGCGACTTGACTCGCGCGCCCACCGGGTGTGGACTGGGAGCCGGCGGCTCCGGCGGCTTCACGCTTCCATACAAGCTCGCTAGCGATGTACCAGTCGTCTTTGCTGTCACCGTATCCAGCGGGTTCCGCAATACAAGCTGTAGGCGGGTTTCGTTGCTCGCCAGGCTGAGAATCTCGGCTTGCTCCGGGGTCACCAATAGGTTGACCACCTGCACCTGAACCGGCTTGCCTTCCGCGTCTTTCTGGAAATTCTGTCCTGCGGAGAGGACTTCGATGTTCTGTAGCAGGGTTCTGGAGAGAGTACCATTCGGGTTGCTGCCCTGTGGTCCTGGCGGTGTGCCGGAGATCAATATGTCGACTCTCATGCCGGGCACTACAAAGCCCGCCACGCCGACAATGTCATTCACGCGCACGGCTACCGCGCGCATGCCGGCCGGAATCGTGGCCGCTAGTCCGGCGCCCGCTCCCTTCGGAGCCAGGCGGTTCTCCAGAATCGGCTCGCCATCATAGATGGCGGCCATCACTCCACGACCCACCACGTCCTCTTTGCGCAACAAAGAGCCACGTGGAAGCGGCCCGCTCCAGTCACTGGCTCTCAAATCGGCTTCCCGAATGAGGGTTCCCAGGTCCAGGTTGCGGGACGCCACGATGATCTGAGTCGTGGGCTGCTTAGCATTCGCCGTGACCCTGGATGCGATCAGGCGGTACAGCAACAGGCTGGCTCCCGCCGATACGACAAATGCAAAGATTAGAACTGACAACAAACGCTGGTTCATGTTTCACCTTTCGTGAGCAACTCTAAAACACCCGGGTGTGCCGGATGGGTTCAGCAGGCTCGCGGTCGAGTCGGGTTTCGGATCTCCCATTCCAAAACCAAGTGTGCGCCGGGTCAGGCGAGTTCGCGGTTACGGTTAGATAACGTTAACTTGCACTGGTGTTGGCGACGTCAAGCTGGCTGTTCGCGGAGCCCCAGATTCCGCTCAAACTTCCACCGGAGCTTACAAACAACGCGGTCGTTGCGAGGCACACAAAAGCTAGGAGTAGTGTGTACTCGATAAGGTCCTGACCTTGCTCGTCCTTCAAGAATCGCATCAGCATGGGTTTCCTCCGTTCTATTCATAGCTTGATTTTCGTGTGCTCCAATCGCGTGTTGTGCCATCGAAATCAGAAATCTCGCTTTAGCTGGCCGATGTATTGGCCACATCCAGGCGGCTGTTGGTCGAGGTCCAGATACCCGCCACGCTGCCACCCGCACTGATAAACAATGCAGCTGATGCCAGACACACGAAGGCCAGAAGCAATGTGTACTCGATCAGATCCTGGCCCTGCTCGTCTCTGACAAATTGATTCAGCAAATTACTCACGTTCGTTTCTCCTTGACGTACGTCGAGTCAATAGCGGAGGAACAGGTGGTTCATGTTCCTCCGCCGGTTCTTGAACTAGCTCGCCGACGTGTTGGCTACACTCAGCCTGGAGTTGGTCGCCGTCCAGATGCCCGCTACGCTGCCGCCAGCGCTGATAAACAGAGCGGCCGATGCCAAGCACACGAAAGCCAGAAGCAGTGTATATTCGATCAGGTCCTGGCCTTGCTCATCCTGCAAAAAGTTGTACAGCAACGTCTTCATGATGGTTCACTCCTCAGGTTTGATATTGTGATCGTCCGATCACCGGGTTGTGGTTTCGCGATCCTATGATCACGGTACTTTCCATCGCTTGAAACGACGGAAACTTGGTTCCTCCCCCCAAGAGCGCCGGCCCGGAACACAATAGCTACTCCATCGTCATAGATGGGGTGCCAGTGCCGCGACTCTTTTAGCGTGGCAGCCAGAGGAGAGTTCGGCGGCAGGAGAATGGTGTCTACGTGATACCGGTTCAGATTACTTTCCCAGTCGTAGCGGACGTTCATCACATCCAGATACTTCTGGTTGAATTTTGGACCGTAGAAGTCACTCCTGCCGTCGATAAAAACTTTCTTGCCTGGATAGAGGCGATAGATCAGATAGTCGCCCCATTCATCGTCAGTAAAAATGGTTTCGGGTGCGCTCGCCTTCTGGAGCATCTCGACCGCTTTGGCCGGATAATGCCGCGCATCGTATTCGGCCCGGCAGTTCGCCGGCGGATGGGGCGCATAGAAGAGCGCTGTCAACAGCGCCAGCGCTGCGAAGCTGGTCACGTGAGCCCGCGAGATGCTGTCGGTGGCCGTGAAGTCTGCGGAAAAATTTCGGAAGTGCAGCGCCGTGCGCCGCAGTATGCCGGCCACATTGGCGCCCACCACACTCGACACCATGCTCTCGAGAAACACGGCAACCGGCAGCCCGGCCAGCAGCATGAAGATCGGCTCATTCCGCACCACGGTCAACGCCAGGTGCGCCCAGCCGAGAATCAAAATGGCGTAAACGTATTGCCGTTTGATCAAGCTCCACACCGCTGCTCCAAACGCGGCCAGCAGCATGGGCTCGAAAAACATCGTCACCGGATGGTGGAAGTTAAAGGACTGAAATTCGCCGATGCTCTGATACTGATATTTGTCCGTCAAGTACTCCACAATGTGGCGGTGGAGATGATACGTGTATGGATTAATGAAGCTCGCCAGGAGACATCCCCCGGCGGCCATCAGATAGGGTGTGCTGCGCCGCGCGGCCTCGAGGCGCTGGCGCGAGTCCGCGTTCGTGACGGCGCTGATCAGCTCGCCGACGGCGTAGGCACCGGCAAGGAAAATTCCAACAAAGAATGCACCATGGATATTGGTCCACAACACGGTCAGAGCAGGCAGCCACCACAACAAACGGATCTCGCCTTCCCGTACACGTTCGAGAATCGAATAGAAGATGACAATGAATAAGAACGTGAACAGATGCGGCCGCGCCAGATAGTGAATGGCGCACCCGCCGGTAACCAGGAACATGACGCCAATAGCGATGAGAGCATTCCCGCACCTTCGCCGAACCAGCCGGAAGAGTAGAACCGAGGTCGCCGAGATCACCAGCAGACTGGCCAGTACTACCGCGGCCATGCCCCCGTGACGGTACATCCACGCGAAGCTCACGTCCCACAGCCACTCCCAGGCGAACCAGGGCTCGCCGGCTTTGGTGTAGGAGAAAATGTCCTGGCTGGGAACACGACCGTTGGCTAGAATCCATTCTCCCGTGCGCACGTGCCATCCCGTGTCGCCGTCACCCAGCATGCCGGGCGCGCCGTTCATGCGTAGAAACACGAAGGCAGCGGGCATGAGGAACGCCAGATCCGTCAGCGACGGAAGCAAGCGGATCACCGGATTGGGCTTCAAGGCTTCCATATCACTCAACCAGCGCCACCATCCTGCGGATCAAACCGGTATTCGTCAGCGGCTGCAGAATAGTCGGGCTGCCGCCCATCTTCAGTGTTCCGGTGATGATCACCATCGGCGTGGATACCAAGCCGGAACCCTGCATCTCCAGAGCAGCTCCACGAGGCTGGTACAGGAGTCCATAGAGATGCAAACCGGGCGTCGCCTGGAGCTGCATCGACGTGGACGGATTGCCGCCGTTGGTCGTCACCGTGGGGTCGTTATTCGTGCAGGGGCTGTTGATCTTGCCGGCGCAACTGGTATCGATGTTTCCGTTCGCGTCGTACAGGACCTTCGAGTTCCCTTGGTCCTGCCACATGACCGTCGGCGCGAAGGTCTTCAATTCCGATGGGAGCTCCGCCGCATTTACATTTAGGCCATGCAGGTTGATGGCTGACTGCGCGTTGTTGCCCATCTGCACGCTCACACTGCCGAACTGAAAGTTGCTTGCCGCGAGTGCGGGCGGAACGTAGAGGCCCGGATAGCTTCCGTCTGTAAAGACCAGAAGTTCGCCTGCATCCGCATTGGCGACCATGTTGCCGCCCACCATTGGCGTCTGATCCTGAACCGTCACGCCGTTGGACTGCGAATAAACGGAGTTCTGCGGACCATTCACGCCCGCGAAGATATAGCGGCCGGGCGCCATCGTCACCACCGTGCCGGGGCTGCTAAAGTTCACACCGCCAAAAAACACGTAGTTGCCGAAAGCGCCGGCGCCAGCGGAAAAGGTCACGCATCCGGTGATGCTGATGGGATTGTTGGTCGGATTTCCATTGTTGCCGGCAGCGTAATAAGAGCCCGGAGTGAGAGTGGTGCAACTGTTTCCATGACCGCCGGTGATCTTGCCTCCCGAAACGGGCGTAGCGGGCGCTTGAGCCGCCGTGGGCGGTGGCGGTTGACCCTTACCCGTCAGGGGATCCTTGAAATTCTGCGAATCCGGCAAGCCGCCCGTCGGAGAGGGCGTGACGTTGGACGGATTATCGAACGTCCCGCTGCCGCGGATGCCGACATACGCGGCGTCCACTCTCGCGCTGCCGCCCAGGTGTCCGGCATAAGTAGAATTTCCACTCGAGGTGGAGGCCATGTACACGGCACCGGTCGCGGTGATCGAGCCGCCCCCCTGCATGGAAAGATTCACTCCAGTTCCATTGGGACCGGAATCATTCTGCCGGTCGATCAGATAGATCGATCCCGGCACTGGGCTGTCGACGACTGCGGCCGTAGCGCGCGAACTCGCCTTCGCCCATGGAAACTGCACTACAGCCGAGAACAACTGCGGGACCTGCTCGGTCACTCGCACCGTTGCCCAATAATCAACGAAAACGCCCGGCGCAGTGGGTGCCGGAGTGGTTGTATTGGCCTCAACCGTGACGTTCTGGCGGTTATTGTTGCCTCCAAATGAGAAGCCGTTCTGCAGCGCGTAAAGGCAGCCGTAGTCGATGTTGGTGACCGGCGGATTGGGCACCGGCGAGCCGCAGCTCCTGACTGCCTGGCAAGTCACTTTCGTGCCGCAGGAGAACATGCTGGCCTGGCCCACTTGTTGCAAGGCCTGCTCAGCCGTGGCTAGCGCCGCTGCGTCAGCCGCTGACTGCGCGGACTTCTTGACCTGGTAGCCCCAACCGAGGTCGACGGCCAAGCCCATAATGCCGCACAAAGCAATCAGACTGGTCGTGACCATAATCAGTACTTGGCCGCGATTGGCTCGATTCACCGAGTTCATGAGCGCCTCAATACTGCACTGCCTCTCTCGACGAAGCCGTGAAATTCACCAGACCAAAATTCGCGCTGCCTGCGCCGGGCCTGATCATGGAAAGAGCTGATTGGAACGGATAGTTCGCGTGGATTTCAACCGGGCTGCCGGCGGTATTTCCGGGAGCTTGTGGCCAGACGGTGTTGTCTAACGTCGGTGAGATGCAGGTCGAAGCCGGCCTGCAACTGATGGACCCGGTGTTGGAAACCAATGTCAAATTCAGTTGATCTGAAATCAGGCCCGCTCCCGAATCGATTACCTTCTGCACGACTTGCGCAACCGTCACCGCACAGGTGTTCGGAGCTTGCGTGCAGGTGTAGCCGTGGACGCTGGCATAACGCGTGCCTTCTTTGACCGAATATGCCAGGGTGTGATAAGTCCACATCCCACGCACCACTTCAAACGTCGAAACCAAAATGAACATCATGGGGATTCCGACGAGCGTAAACTCGATCGATGTCCAGCCGCGTTCCCTGTCGCTCAGCCATGGCATGATCATTGATCCTTGATTCTCATTACCGCCGTGCGCGTGATGTTCATCTGCCCCATCAAACCGGGCATCGGGATCATGGGAATCGTCTGATAAGTCACCGAAACCTGCGAAGCCTGAAAGCTGTCTGGCCCGACTACCTGGGCAGCCGTGACTGCCACCGGCAAAATCTGACTGACCGAAGCCGCCGCAACGGCGCATCCGCTTGTGCCCGCCATATTGGGCAACGACTTCAATTCCTGACGCGCGGAATCGCAGGCCAAAGTGGCGTCGGCCGCCGTGCTGGTGTTCGCCGAAGTCTGATCCACAGCCTCGCGCGCAGCGTTTTGAGTCGCAATCGCCGCAGACGCGTAAAATCCGAAACCCACCGTTCCCATGAACAAAAAGAAAATCCACGGCGCCATCAGCGAGACCTCGATGACAGCGTGCCCGCGTGATTGCTGAGATTTTCTTTTTCGAGACATTGTCCGTGCCTATGCGCGAGACTGGCCAGCGCCTGTCTCGACTTCTCCCAATTCCGGCTCCGAGGTCATATATTCCGTGAATTTCATTTGATTTATGCTAAAAGCCAGTTGAACCGGCTCGCCGTCATGGCCGCCCACGCGCACCACCGTCGCCTGACAGTGAATGCACTTCCTTCCAAACACGGGATTTTCCGGCAGCTCAATCTCCACTGTGACCATTTCGCCGACCTTCGGCTGCCCCGCATTTCCGCCCGGCGGGCAAATCATCAAAATCCCGCTTCTGCTAATGTTTTCAGTAAGTCCGGCAAGACCTTGCGGCCAGCCTTTCATTAGCGCCACATGGCACTTCAGCTTCACGTCCATACGCGGGCACTCGCGCCTGTTCATGCGGTAAAATCCAGATACCTCAGCACTTTAATTGTTAATCGGTTGCGGATCAATACCGAAAAAAGATGATACACGCCTGTACACAAACGTTAGGAGGGTGTCCAAAGCCGCCTCCGGCCTGCCCCTGGAAATCCGGGCTGTGGAAATACCTGAGATGAATTCCCGAATAATTAAGCAAAATTGCAAAAAATAGCTAGCTTTTTGGTTAATAGCGATGATATTCTACTGTGCGTTATGATACGAACGCTGTTGTTCAGTGATGAACCCATTCTGGCCAAAGGCCTCGAAGCCATCCTGGTCAGCGTGGAAGGCTTTCAATTAACCGGCGTTTGCTCCAACACCGCCAAGTTGAAAGAGATTCTGGAGTCAGGTGAGCCTGATATTTTGCTCATTGATCTGACTTCCGACGTGACCTTCAGCATCTTGAGTGAGCTGAAGAAGGCTTCTCTCAACGCGAAAATCGTGCTGTGGGTCCACTCGATTTCAACCGAACTGGCCCTGCAGGCGATGGCTTTGGGTGTTCGCGGCATTCTGCGCAAGACGCTGCCCTCAGACCTGCTGGTGAAGTGTCTCCAGCGCGTCAACGAAGGCGAGTTCTGGTTCGAAAAAGCTCTCACGGATAGCTTCCTTTCGGCCAAGCGCGTGGCGCTCACCAAACGCGAAGGCCAGTTGGTCAGCCTGCTCAGCCAGGGGCTCAAGAACAAGGAAATCGCATCCATGCTGTTGATTTCCGAAGGCACGGTGAAAGTCTATCTTTCCCGCTTATTCCAGAAGGTCGGAGTTAAGGACCGCTTTGAGCTGGCGCTTTATGGCTTGAAGAACCTGACAACCGGACACGGCACTCTGGAGAAAGCGCCCGTGACGGCCGACCGATCGGCTACTCCCGAAACGGCGCAATTGCAGGATCTGCGCGCGCTCTTCCTCGAGAAATCTCCGCTGCGGATGACGTCGCCGGCGCCTCCCAGGCTGCGGAACGCGAGTTAGGACGCGCATCCCTCTACCCGGGAGAGTAAGAGGCGATGCCAGCACTGCTCATCCTGGCGCTGATTTCCTGGCTGTTCGGCTCGGGGAAGAAACGTGTCAGCACCGAGGCACCGTTATTCACGGCGTTCGAAGTGCACCCGGGCAAGCCCTGGGGCGCTCTGCTGGCCTCGGTCGCGCTTCACTCCGTGGCTTTGACGTTGCTGTACGTAGCCTCGGACATTTTATCGTTCACCGATGATTCGCTGCAAGTGTCGATGCGGCCGCTGGTCATCAAGCTTCCCGATCACCTCTACTGGGCGCCTTCAACCGGTAATTCCCCCCCTACTTCGGCGCACGCAGCTGGCCCATCGCACCTCTCCGTGAGACGGTCCGCACTTCGCCGCTTTCTTCACGGACCTGATGCCCAGTCTGCGTCCAAACACGGTCTGCAATCGCCGCCGGAACCATCGCCCGTGGTGGCCGTAGACACACCGAAGCCTCTGCAATCGGAACCGCGTAAATTCCAATTGCCGGACCTACCCGTGCGGAAGACAGCCGCTCAGACGCTGCTCCAGCCAGAGCTACCGCCCAATATTCTCCCGCAAGCTGAAAAGCAACTTCCGCAAATCCTGTTTTGGGCCGCCGACCCGCGCATCAAACCGCCTGCGCCCGATCTCCCCGTACAACCAGGCAACCTCAAACCACCAGCCGAGACCCCGAAGCTGGACTCTCCGCCGCGGCTTACCATGCCCAATCGCGAAACCCTGGTGGCGGACCTTAGCATGGCTGCGGCGCTCGCGGCATCGAATCCGCAACTGCCCCAGCCGGCTGCCACAAGCCTGCCGATACAAGTATCTGAACATAAACTAAATCAAGAAGTTACACAGAATTCCTCGATTGATCCTTTCACCGGTCAGCCCGTGCATGTCCTGGCGGTTTCGCCCGATCCAGCTCCGCTCGTTGACGCCTTCCGGTCTCTGCTGATTCCCGCCGGCAATCAGATGGCGCGCCCGCCCGGCACCCCGCTCGATTTAGGATTTGGAGCGCTCACCGGATCCGGCAGCGCGGGTCCTTTCGCGCAAGGCGGTGGCAGAGACCAGGAATTCGAAAATGCACCAGTTGGTGGGCCGGGCACCTTATCCGGAGCTTCGGCCTCCCTATCGGAAGGTCCTGCCGAACTGTTGCACTCTCTTCCCGGGGATGGGCGGATTTTCGGGCTGGTCGTACCTCCGGGGGTGAATGGAAAACCTCTCCGTGTCCTGCACTCGAGTAACGGCGTATTTGATGTGGTGGTGGTCCAATCTTCTTCTAGCGTCGGATTTCAAGAAGCCGCCCAGGCTCTCTCCGGCCGGCCCATCTATACGGTGTACCTCGAGGTGGGCGCGCCTAAAGAATGGGTCCTGCAATACTGTCTTCCCAATAACAAGGGCCCGATCCAAACTGGAAATATCATTCAATTGGGGAGTCCGGCGCCGGTGAGCGCTCCCTATCCCATGGTGACCGTGCGACCTCCGGAAGGCTGGCGCTACGGCAATGAATATCTGTTGGTGCATGGATATCTCGATACGGCGGGGCGGTTTCGCGATCTGAGAATTCTGCCCGCCCATCAGGCCCGCCCGTCATATAGTGAAGCGCTCCTGCAATACCTGACTCATTGGGAATTTCGTCCGGCTGCGCAGGATGGCCAACCGGTTATGGTTGAAGTTATTCTTGCAGTTCCGCCGGATCAACTGACCTGAACGTGATTTCCGCAGGATGTGGCGTCATTCAGGCTTGCCTGAGTCTGTAACATCCCAACCCGTGGATATTCCGGATCGCGATAGGAGTCAGATCTCGGCACGAAACAGGTGGACGCGCGGATACCAGGCGGGGCCGCCGTTCCACTTACTGAAGAGTGAGCGGGACGCTGTTGCTTTCACGCCCTTTGGCGCGTATCTTCAGTTCCACTGTTGTGGCGTGCGGAACCTGGTCGGTGATGTGGAACTGCACTGTAAGGCCCACACGACCGGTCGCCGCGCCGACCCACACCGGGTCAAATTCCTGAGCTCCGATCACGATCTTGACCGGGTCAGCCAGTGTGTACTTGGGTTTGACCGGAACGGCAAATCCGTCCGGAGGCGCAGGCTTGAACGGGCCAAGACGGTGCACCAACTCGAGGGCCACGGGCGAGGTCATGGGTGTACGGTCGACCAGGATCTGCAAGCCCGGAGGCGTGGTCACGATGGAAACCGATACCGGCTGCAAACCCGAAACCAGGACGAATAATGATGGGCTGATTCACGATATAAGAATTGATGAAGGCCTGAGATTCGCCCCCGGCGACAGGCACCGGACCCCAGCCGCCGAATACAAATCCGGGATTAGGTAGCGCCTCAACCGCGACCGTGGACCCGGCGCCCACATAGATCTCGCCGTTCTGGATAAAGTTCTGGCCGTTCACCAGCACTCGCCCTGGCGATGGGCAGGTGGTGGAATCGGTTCCCGGCGGGCACACGAAATAATTCAAGTCCACTGCGAATTGGGTGAAGAAGGTCGACTTGATGTCCGTCAGGCCGGGATCAGCGGTAATGTCGGTGGGGCCGGAATCCCCAGAAGTGGGTATCTGCTTGACTCAGGTAGCCCCTACAGATTGTGGTTTCTTTTTCGGCCTGGCTTCGGGGTGAAGAATCCGATCCAGGGGAACGGGCTCGACTGCCACAGCTTGCTGCACGAGCCGGAAGAA
>QHXW01000569.1 GCA_003223115.1 Acidobacteriota bacterium | reverse complement strand
GCTATACCCAAAAGCGTGCGAGAAGGCATGGGAGCGGCTGGCTGGGGAAGGGATTGGGGCGGCGGCAAGCCTTTCTTGGCTGCCAGCGTCTGTTGCCGCTTCAACTCCCTTTTGACGATGCGCAGAGGCTTCGGCCGGTCGGGGCTCTTGGCCGGCTTGGCGCGTGGGGTTTCGTAAGGTTCCCAGGCAAAATTTTTAATGATTTACATCAAGCGAACGGTTCCTGATTATTGACTCTTGTCGTTCGACGCCGGAAGCCGCAACGGCTGTCCTCCTTGCCGGGTAGGATCACCGTGCGCGCCGCTCGCCTGCATGAGGGTCTCTTGTTCCTCGCGATTCTTTTTCTGGAGTCTCTGGGCTGTGGCGAGTTCGCGGACGTAGTCGTCTGACCGTTTCAGCTTTTTGTAAACGCGGGCCAGTCGATAATGGACGTCGGCTCGCTCGGGGTCGACACGCAAGCAGCCCTCGTAAGCACGCGCCGCTTCAGTGTCGCGATTCAATTTCTCCAGCGCCTTACCTTGGTCGGCGAGAGCGCGAGCGTCCCGGGGCTGTCGATGTAGCAGAGCCGCAAGCAGGGGAAGCGCCGCTGTGGGTTTGTCTTCCAGAATATATGTGTCCGCAAGGTAGTACTTCGCTTCCTCGAATTCGGGATCGAGCTTCAACGCCTCCTCGATTTCCGACTGCGCTTCGGCAAGGCGGCGCGTCTTCCAGTACATGAAACCGAGCGAGAAGCCGACAGTGGCATCGCGGGGTAGTTGCCGTCGGGCAACTTCGAATTCCTCAATGGCCGTTGGATAGTTTCCTAGCGCGTCTTCCGCCTGCCCCCGCAGAATGCGCACCCAAGCAGAGTTCGGATCGAGCGACTGGAGGTGTTCGAACGTCGGAAGAGCCTTCTGAAACTGTTTGGTTTCAAGATAACTGCGCTCGAGAATATAAAGCGTGCCGAGGTCATTCGGATTCAGTTCGGACGCCTTCTCGAGGTGGGGAACCGCGCGCGAAAAATCATCTTGTCCGACCAGCGCTCCTGCGAGTAGTTCGCGTGCCTGAAAGTTTTCCGGAGCCGCCCGTGCGGCCCGCTCGAGCGGAGGCACCGCGTTCGCGTAATCCTGCCTCTTAATGAAGGCGATGCCCAAGTTGAGATTCGTGGCGAACTCGGAAGGATTCAAATCCAACGCCTGCTTGTAATACCTGATGCCCGTGCTGAACTGCCCGCGCCGCACCTCAATCGCACCCAGCCGGTTGAGTGCTGCAATCGACCGTGGATCGATTTTCAGAATCTCGCGATACGCCGATTCAGCATCTTCCAACTTACCATCGTTCTCCAGCTTCTCGGCACGCGCTGCAAGCTGTTCAATAGATTGCTGCGGAGCCGACATCGGCAACGCCGTGGCGGAAAATGCCAGCCCGCTAAAGGGAAACAACGCGAGCACCGTCAGCAGAACAGCAAGAAATGTTTTGGCGAATGCGCTGGCTGTCGATAGCCTCACCTTTCTCGAAACCAAGCTTTCATTGGATATAATTGACGGTGATTGTAGCACATTAGCGCGGTTGTGTTGGGTGCGGCTACGCACGCGGGTTCAGCGATGCGAGGGCTGCTCTAGCCGTTCGAGTGCCTTCCGTGCAGCCGCAAACTTCGGGTCGGCGTCCAGCGCGGCGCGAAACTCGCGTACCGCGTCTTCCTTTTTTGCCTCGCGGTCGAGCGCCAGGCCAAGATTGTAGTGAGCCCAGGCAAATCGGGGCTGGAGCCGGATTGCGTCTGCGAACGCCGCTTTAGCCTGTGCTAGCGCACCGCGCCGGAGATAAAGACTCCCCAGGGCGTTGTGCGCTTCGGCCGAATTCGGGTCGATCTGCAGCCCGCGCCTCAAGCGGCTCTCACCTTCGTCCCACTTCCCTTCGAATGCGGCGATCACGCCTAGATTAAAGTTCGCCCCAAAATTATCCGGCGCGACCGTGAGGAGATGCTCGAAGTTCGCCCGCGCGCGCGCATAATCCTTCTTCTGCGACCAGATCGTCCCGAGGAGCTCTTCGGCTCGCGTGTAGTAAGTCTCGAGCGCGAGTGCCGCCTGAAGGTGCGCGACAGCCTGATCGAGTTGCTGCATGTCGTAATAGCTCAGGGCGACATTGAAATGCGTGATCGCACTCTGCGGCATTCGCTTGATGACTTCCTCAAATTCGCCGACGGCGCGGCGATGCCGGCCCATTTTCTGCCAGTTCAATCCCAAGGCTGATGCGCAACTCGGGGACGTCGGGCAGCTTCTGGATCAGCTTTTCGAGCATGGCGTTGGATTCCGCCAGCTTGCCGGATGAGGCCAGGATAATGGCGCGATTGTGTGCCTCGAAATCCGCCAGGCGATCTTTGGGATCGTTGCCCGAGACGGCGGACTCGGAACTGCCGGCTCCGAGATAACCGAGCGAACGGAGCGCAGCCAAAGCCTCGGAATTCACGGCCGGCTGTTCTTGGGCTAGCTTGCCGGCGGCGCTCAGAGCACGGAGCTTTTGACGCAGAGCCGTTCCGAGCGACGTTCGCGCGGCGTAGAGATTGCACTGCTCGGCGCTATCGGCGCTGAGATCGTACAACTCCGGCTTGGGCGCATCAATGTATTTGTACTTACCCACCCGAATCGAACGCAGCGGGGCGCAGCCGAAGTGCCGGCTCGCGTAATAGCTCTCGCTGTAGACCGGCGTGTCCTCCCCCGATGGCTGTCGTCCAGCGTTCGCGAGCAGAGGCCTTCCCTGCATTTCGAGTGGCACGCGCGCGCCCAGAAACTCCAATACCGTCGGAGCGACCTGGATCAGCTCCAACGGCCGGTCCATTCGTTCCGGATACTTCGCAGAGCCCCTCGGCCAGCTCACGATCAGCGGCACATGCATGGTGCTTTGGTAAATGAAGAATCCGTGCGTGCTTTCGCCGTGGTCTCTCAAACCTTCGCCGTGATCTGAAGTGAAGATGAGAAGCGAGCGGTCAAACAGCTTGCGATCTGAAAGAAATTTCCAGAAGGTTCCCAAAGTTTCGTCGACGTAGGCGAGTTCACTCTCGTAGGATGCGCCATGGAATCGCAGTTGGAGCTGGCGCGGCAAATCGTACGGAGTGTGCAGGTCATAGAGGTGCAGGAAAACGAAAAAGGGCGCGGACGCGTTTTCGGCAATCCATGTGCTCGCCGCTTGGACGACCTCATTGGCGGGCCGCTTGAGATCTCCGGTGTCGCCCCCGGAACTGAGCCGGAGATCGAACGGACTGTCATAATAATCGAAACCTTTATTCAGGCCAAACCGGTGATCCAGCGCGAAACCGCCGATGAATGCCGCAGTTCGGTAACCCATTGCCTTCAATTGCGCAGCGAACGTCACTGCTCCTGGCGCGAGCTGTTCGCCGTTATCTGTGACCCTGGTTCCTGACGGGTATTTGGACGTGAATAACGACGCATGCGAGGGCAGCGTGAGCGGCGTCTGTGCGTTGACCTGGCTGAACAGAGTTCCGGTCGAAGCGAGCCGGTCGATATTCGGTGTTGCAACCGAACGATACCCATAGCAGCCGAGGTGGTCGGCTCGAAGAGTGTCTACCGAAATCAGGATAATGGGCGGCCGGCTCTGAGGTTGCGCACTGAGAGGTGGTGCGCATGCCACTAACAGTATGAGGACACAACAACCGGCATTTCGAGCCAGCGCTTGAAGCATTACCCAATCCTGTTCGGCCTGTTTCACCGAGGTTCGGCGAGCGATTCAGCGATTGTATGATCGCGAGGAATCGCTGTCAAATGGCGGCCGCAGTTCTGGCGGCCGCAGTTCTCGAGTGGCATGGCCCCAGCAGCCGATGGGAAGCGAACAGACTTGTTACCGAGAATTTGCAAAACGATCGTCCCGCGATTCAGACAGTAGAAACTGCCCCCTTGCGAGTCCGGGGGGATCCATACGATCTGGACTGGCGGTCGAGCTCGGAAATTAGCGATGGACGGGGCGGATCGGGCCCTGATCGGCTCAGGCTGCGGGGGCAACCGTGAGTTCCGTCTCCTTCCGAGGGGAAGAGTTTTCACGGCCTGTTAATTTTTAGGGCTCACGGCCGAACAGTCTGTTATGCGACTTATGCATAGACCATCAAGAGAAGATTACGGCTGCTGCGGTGTCCTTTCAGTTATATTTAGGCTCCTTCCGGGCGGGCCGGTAAAAAATCCGCCCCCCTCGTTGTTTTTCGCTGGACATTCCGCACGCCATCGGCTATAAGAAGAGAAGTGGGTTGCCGATTGGCTGTTATGCGATTCTCCCCTAGACGAAATCGTCCCCAGAGCGGCGACCTTTCCGCCGACGCTGCCAGCCGCCCACGTCAGATCCTCGACCGCCTGTCGGCCGACTATGCGCGGCACGTCCACGAGCTGCTCCGTCATCGCGAGTTGATCAAAGGCTCCGTCTATCAGATTCAAACGCGCTGCGGCAATCCATCCTGCCATTGCGCCAAGCCGCGCGGCGTGCGGCACGCGGCCACCGTGCTCTCCTGGAGCGAGGCGGGTAAGACGCGCATCCGCTCACTGCCCAAGGCCGACCGGGCCCGCATGCGACGTCTGACCGAAAGCTACCGCCACCTGCGCCAGGCGCGCGCCGGTCTGGGCAAACTGCACCAGCAGATCCTCGATGCGATCGACCATCTGGAGCCGGTG
>QHXW01000568.1 GCA_003223115.1 Acidobacteriota bacterium | reverse complement strand
AGACATCACGCCGTATAGACCCACCAGCGAAAGCAGCAGCGCAAGTACGCTAAAGCCGCCAGACAGTGTCGCCAGCATATGCTCTGTGCTCAAGGAGCGATCGACCTGCTCCTCTAAAGTGCGGAAATTGCTCATGGGTAACGACGGATCGACGCCCCGGACCATCGCGCGAAGCGTCTGGAGGGACCATTCCCCTCTTCCGCGAACTCGCACGTAAAAGGTGGCCGCGCCTTCCCCCTGGAAAGGGAAATAGGCCTGCTCCGACTCCTCACGAATCCCGCGGTAACTGAAGTTTGACACCACACCCACGATTTCGGTGTTCGGTTTTGCGTCGGGACCCGAACCCTCGCAGATGCGCACCCCCAACGGGTTCCGTCCTCCCAGGTAGCGCTTCACGAATGACTCGTTCACGATCGCCGAGCGCCAGTCTCGCTCGCCTGGCGCAGCCATATCGCGGTCGTCGAAGTTTCGTCCTGCAATGACTTTGATGCCCATGGTTGGAAAGAATCCCGGCGTAACGGAATTTAGATTCACGTCGCGGTCGGTCGCAAGTCGTCTGTCTGCCAGGATCGTCATCGGATCGTTCCAGCTTCCCCCGGTCAGCAGCGCGAATCGAGCCAGCGAGGACGCTTGAACGATCGGGGAGTGCCGGATTGCTTCGTCGATGCGTAGAATCAGCCGGTTTCCCTCCTGTTCAGAGTACCCGCTTCGTTGGCAATCGATTCCGAATGAGACCAGGCTCGCCGTCGGGAATCCCGGCCCTTTCGCCATCAAAGCATCCAAAGTCCTGACAAACAAGGCAGCGCTCACCACCAGGATCAGAGTCAAGGCAATCTGCGCCGTCACAATCACCTTTCGAAGCCGGACGCTGCTGAATCCCATGCCGCCCCGCTCGCGGAGCGAAGACACAAGCGACCGCCGCCCGGCCTGCCATGCCGGTGCGAGACCACTCAAAACGCCCGCTGTCACACTCGCAGCAAACGCAAACAGCAACAGCCGCAATGCCACGTTCGCGTGCAAGCCAGTCCCGCCGGCGTTCCCGCTGATGGTGGCGATCTCGTTAGAGGGAAGGAGCGCGATCAAGGTTCGCACGGCCAGCGGAGCAACCGCTGTCCCGAGCAATCCTCCCGTCAGCGCAATCAGCAGGCTGTCGGTCAGTAGCTGCCGCCCCAGCCGCCCGCGCGATGCGCCCAGCGCCAGCCGTGTGCCGATTTCACGATCGCGAGCTGATCCACGCGCCAGGAACAGTCCGGAAACATTCAGACAAGCCAACCCCAGCAGCACCGCCGTCACCGCGAATAGCACCCATAGCGGTTCGAGCAGCCGTCGCCTTAGTCCGGAATGGCCTTGCGGCGCGGCAGTGAGCACCAGCGTCGAACGGAGGAATCTCTGCCGGCGTTCCGCCGTGATCACGGGAAATCCCGGGCGGCCCATATCCTCCTGTAGCATGGCCTTGAACCACGCTTGCAGCCCTGACTGCGCTTCCCGCAGCGTCATGCCCGGATTCAACCGGCCCAGTACCTGCATCCAGCGGGTCCGGCGATCGTGAAGATCGCTGAAGCCAGGGATGATCTCCGTCGCCATCGAGGCAGGAATCCAGAGCGATGGAACATGGCCGACGTCGATGCCCTGGAATGTTGAAGCGGCCACACCGATGATGGTCAACGGATGCCGGTTTACCAGCACCTTCCGGCCCACCACATCGACAGCGCCTCCGAGCTGCGTCTTCCAGAAGTCGTAGGAAATCACCGCCACCGGATTGGCGTTCGGCCGGCGATCGTCGTCATTCGTGAGCACTTGCCCCAATGTCGGCCCCACTCCAAGCACCGGGAAGTAGTTGCCGGAGATAATTTCCGCCTCCGCGGGGCGGTAATCGCTGCCGGTTGAGAGGTTGACAATCGTGAGCGCGCGGCAGAACGCGCCTTCGAAAAACTGCTTCTGCTGATCCAGATCGCGGCAGATGGGATAGGACATGAGATTCCAACTGCCAAAGCCATTCGCGACTTGATCGCCTTTCCAATCGATTAAAACCAGCCGCTCAGGCTGGCGCACCGGTAGCGCATGCAGCAGCACCTGGTCCACCAGCGAGTAAATCGCCGTTGTCGCTCCAATGCCGAGCATAAGCGAGAGTATGGTGGTTATCGTGAAAGATGGCGTTTTGCGAAAAGAGCGTGCGGTGAAGCGGAGATCGTAGGCGAAATCCCGCAGCCATCGAGTCAGCCAGATGTCCCGCACTTCTTCTTGAATTTGCGCGACGCCGCCCAGCTCCAGCAGGGCCTGCCTGTGCGCTTCCTTTGCCGACAGCCCGGTTTGCTCGAAATCGTTGGTTCGCCGCTCGAGATGGTAGCGAAGCTCGCGGTCCAGGCTATCTTCCAGCCTCTTGCGTCGGAACCAATTCACCAGTTGTCTCATCGACTTCCCTCATTGAAAATGAGCTGAACCGCTCCGGTTAAGCGTGTCCAGCTAACTTTTTCGGCGGCGAGCTGCTTGCGCCCGGAAGCCGTCAAGGAATAGAACCTCGCGTCACGCCCCGTTTCCGATTGTTTCCATTCGGCCTTAACCCATCCCTTTTGCTCCAGCCTGTGCAGGGCGGGATAAAGCGAGCCTTGGTTCACTTTAACCACCGCCCGCGAGATTTGGTCCAGTCTCCGGGCAATTCCATAGCCATGCACCGGGTCCAGCGACAGAACCTGCAGAATCAGCATGTCCAGCGTGCCTTGCGGAATGGGAAAACGCGAGGAAGACATCAATACCCCAACCTTCTACCGGTCAGCATATCGCATGATAGGTCGAAGGTCAAGGCATGGCGTATCGAGTATACAGACAAACCCTGCGGCGGTCGCGATGAAAGATCTTGCACATATTTCCCTTCTGTCGGTCCGAATTGGGCGCGACGAGCACGGTACCAGCTATGACAGAGCGGGATCACCATTTGTGACAGCCGTCGAGATGCTGGCTTTATCGGGGCCGGTCGTGCGATAGTTGATGACACATCGTCTGAAAGCAATTGACTACCAGCATCGTGTCACAAAGCGATGGGCTGTTCAGTCCTAGCGAATAGCCGGCAATTTAGAATTGCCACGGTTAAACACGAAAGGACAATCATGAAAATCGTAGTAATTGGCGGTACTGGACTCATTGGATCGAAGCTTGTCAAAAAGCTTCGTGAGCACGGGCAGGAAGTAGTAGCCGCGTCGCCCACTTCTGGCGTCAACTCCCTCACCGGCGAGGGACTCGCGGATGCGCTGAAGGGCGCCTCCGTGGTCGTCGATGTAACGAACTCCCCTTCATGGGAGGATGCGGCAGTGCTGAAGTTCTTCGAGACATCAACCCGTAACCTCCTCCACTATGAAGCGGCCGCGGGCGTGGGACATCACGTTGCGTTGTCGGTCGTAGGAACAGAACGTCTGCTCGAAAGCGGCTTCTTCCGCGCAAAAATTGCTCAGGAGAACCTGATCAAAGGCTCCTCAATCCCGTACTCAATCGTCCGCGCGACGCAGTTCTTTGAATTCGTAGAGAAGATCGCCGATTTGTCCACGGAGGGCAACGAGGTACGCCTGCCTCCGGCGCTCTTCCAGCCTATGGCAGCCGATGATGTCGCCAGTGCATTAGCTGGAATCGCAATGAGCTCACCTGTGAATGGCACCGTTGAAATAGGGGGCCCCGAACAGTTTCGCCTGGACGAA
>QHXW01000144.1 GCA_003223115.1 Acidobacteriota bacterium | reverse complement strand
AACAATGTTCTTACAATTGCAGGTTTGGTCGTTTTTGTTGCTGCAGGAGACGACCACGGTAGGCTGGGACCCCCGGTCGCTGTGGAACCAGATGGGTACACTCGCCAAGTGCGTCGTGGTCCTGCTGTTTATCATGTCGGCCTGGTCGATCGGTGTCATGATCGACCGATTGATGGCCTATAGCGCCGCACGCAAACAATCGCGGCAGTTTGCGCCGGCTGTGGCAGGCGCATTGCGTGAAGGCAAGCTGGACGAAGCCGTAAAAATCGCAGATCGCTACAAGAAAAGTCACCTGGCGAAGGTCGTGGTGGCCGGTCTGCAGGAATTCCAGGCGCATCAACTCAGCTCCGATATTCCCGGGGAAGAGATTGAAGCTTCTAAACGCGCTCTGGAGCGTGCCGAAGCCATTGTGCACGCGGAACTGAAACGCGGCATCAGCGGTCTGGCGACCATCGGATCAACGGCGCCGTTCGTGGGTCTGTTCGGAACGGTGGTGGGCATCATCAATGCGTTCAAACAAATCTCGACGGAGAAGTCCACCGGTCTGGGTGCAGTGTCGGGCGGCATTTCTGAAGCCCTGGTGACCACCGCTATCGGTCTGTTCGTGGCCATCCCAGCCGTGTGGATGTACAACTATTTCACCGGAAAGCTCGAGGCGTTTGACGTGGAGATGGGCAACTCGAGTTCTGAGTTGATCGACTACTTCCTCAAACGTACGCAACGCGGCGCGGCTGCTCGAAAATAGAACTTGTGGCGTTCAGACTGAGTATTGTGCCAGGTAGCCGCCGGAGAGTAGTTCAGCTTTATTCGTGCAGTGGCGCGGTATTGAGGGCTGTCCGACGGCTGATGGCTGAGTTGGAGATTTGAAATGTCATTAATAATGAAACACACGTCGCCGCCACCGGTGGCCGATATCAATGTAACGCCCATGGTGGACGTGATGCTGGTGCTGCTGATCATTTTCATGGTCATCACTCCGATGTTGACCAAGGGCGTCAGCGTGGACATGGTGCGCACCAAGAATCCTATCGCCATGCAGGCGGCGGACAAAACCGACGCTGTAATTGTCGCCGTGAGCCGCGATGGAAAAAGCTACCTGGGGAACACGCAGGTTCCGGCTGATCAGTTGACGCAGAAGGTCAAGGACCTCCTATCCAACCGGGTCGACAAAATGGTGTTTTTGCGAGCAGATGCGCGCGCCAAGTACGACAAGGTGGTGGAAGTGGTCGACAACCTGCGCTCCGCGGGCGTGGATCAACTTGGTTTGCTGACCGAACAGATCCAGGAGCGAAGGCCGGGCGTCCCGCCAGCAACGGGCGCCGCAGGCGCGCCGACAGGTCAGTAACGGGAAGTCGGGAGTTTTCAGAGTTTCTTAAGGAGTACTTTTTATGGCAATGGCAGTAGGCGGGCCCGCCGGCACGATAGCAAACATCAACATGACACCGATGATCGACGTTTTGCTGGTGCTGATCATTATTTTTATGGTGATCACGCCGCTGACGCCCAAGGGACTGGAGGCGCTGGTTCCGCAACCACCGCCGCCCAATCAACCCCAGCAGCAGGCGGATCAACGCACCGTGGTGATCTCGATCAACCGCGACAAATCGATGATGATCAACCAGGAGACCACCGATGAGCAGCATCTGGGATCGCGACTGGAAGAGATTTTCAAGACTCGCGCAGAACGCGTGATATTCGTCAAGGGCGATCCCGACCTCGAATACCAATACGTCGCCAGAGCAATCGACATCGCGCACGGCGCGGGCATTGACAAAGTCGGGCTGATGACCGCGAAAGTGGAGGCTGGACAGTAATGAAACGCAAAACACTCGCACTGCTTGCGCTCGCCGCCTTGGCGTTTACCGCCACCGGCTGCAAGATGCTGAAGGCGCGCGACAACCTGAACAAAGGAGTGCAGGCGTACAGGAACGCCCAATACGCTCAGGCCGTGGAGAAATTCGAACAGGCCGTTCAGCTTGATCCGACCTTCCCCACCGCTCGTCTGTACCTGGCGATGGCCTACTACAGCCAGTACATTCCTGGCGCCGAATCACCTGAGAACCAGCAGATGGCGGACCGCGCGCTGCAGGAGTTCGAGAAGGTGCTGCAGCAAGATTCCAAGAACGACATCGCCACGAAATCGATCGCGTCCCTCTACTTCAACGAAAGAAAGTGGGCTGACGCCGAGCAATGGTACAAGAAAGCCATCGCACTGAACGCCAAGGACAAGGAAGGCTATTACACGCTGGGAGTGATCGCCTGGAGCAAGTGGTACAGGCCCTGGGCTGAGGCGCGCGCCAAGTTGAGCATGAGACCTGAAGATCCGGGCCCGATCAAAGACAAAAAGGTGAAAGAGGAGCTTAAAGCGCAGTACCTGCCGATGATCAACGAGGGCATTCAGAACCTGCAGAAGGCTCTCGAGATCGACAAAGATTACGACGACGCAATGGCCTACATGAACCTTTTGATCCGCGAACGCGCCGACTTGGACGATACCCAGGAAGAATACAAGAAGGACGTCCAGACCGCCGACGATTGGGTGCAAAAGACGCTCCAGACCAAAAAGATGAAGGCCGAGCGTAAGCCTACATCGACGGGCATCAACGCCAGCCAGTAGAAGAGCAGGTGTCAGGTCCAGGTGCCAGGTTTCAAGCGCCGGGTTTGAGGTCTCACAGCATCCCATCCAGATCCAGCGCGTTCCCCCACGCGAGATACAGACCAACTCTCGGCGGCACAGCTACCGCGCTTTTTTAGCCCCTACGCCCAAGGGTCTAGAGGCTCTTGTGCCGCAAACGTCAGCCGCAACTGAACTCACCCGAACCGCGCATCGTGGTGATCGTGATTCATCGGGACGGGTCTATAGCCCTGAACCATGAAGCCGTGACTGAAGACCGTCTGGGGCCGCGCTGCTCGAGATTTTCAGCACGCGCGCAGAACGAGTGGTGTTCGTTCAAGGCGATCCCGACCTGGAATATCAAACGGTGGCCCAATCTCTCGATATCGTGCACGGCGCCGGTATCGACAAGATAGGCGTGCCGACTACCCCGACAGAAATCCGCTGAAGGGCTTTACGTCAGACAGCCACTGATCCCGCGTGTGTTGGTTGAAACCGATCGCTCATGGTCGCGACTCAGGCGCGCCTGACGGCTCGAGCTACTCGTTTCGGAGTGCGCACCGCGCAGAGATCTTGAAACCGGAAATCTCTGCGCCCGCCGACTCCTAGTTCTCGGACGGCCTCTCCACATGATCGATGACGAGGAATTCGCGGGGCCCCTGCGTAGGTTCGAGTTTCAACCCGAGCTGTTGTATCGCAGTAAAGACCGATGGGCCGGCTGAGGCGGGGCCGGCTTGATCAGCCAGGTCGCCACCGGGGAGGAACCTGGGGGTGGCCTCGCTGATAGCAAATTCCAGATGGATATCAAACTTCCCGGTGATCCCGGCGTTGTCGATGACCGGGCGGTCTAAGACGAGGTCGAGTAGTTGCGCGAACTCAGTGAGAGTTGACCCCTGCGCATCCACCACTGGGGGCTGAATACCAACCCTAACCTTACAGTACCGTTGGCCCAGCACGAGCGTCGGCAAGGGAACCTTCAACGGCATGGCGATGCAACTTCCTTCCTCAAATGGCTTCAATCTGGAGCCACCCTGTTCCACAGTCAGCGCATATACCGGGACTTCTCTGGTTTCGCGATGGATCTTGAGCTGAAACCGGTCTTCGAGAAGCGCCTGCAACATAGGTCCCTGCATCATTTCCTCACTCGGATTACGCTCCGCTCTTGCGTCGATATCGAAGAGCTCGGAATGGATCCAGGCCGGGCCTCCCGTGATCGGGACAACTCCAGGCCAAAAATGGGGACGACCGTCAGAGAACCGGACGTACGCGCGCTGAATGAGGCCCGTGCTATCCGCCTCAGCCATTGCAACGCACCCCGTGTTCAGCCTGCCAGCGGATAGTGAGTATCCCGCTCCTCTCATGAGGCCAGGCTTGTCGCTACACCGCCTGATCGTCGACGCTTCGAACTTCGGTAGGGCCGCGGCGGCGGATTGAGCCCGGATTAGGGGCGCATTCATGACGCCAAGTGCGATCGGCACAGCTAGCGTCGCGATTCCGGCAACTGTCAGCGCTGCTTTCTTTGCGAAGTTCGGTCTGGGCACAATGCGGTTTGTCATAATTGCCTCGATTCTTTTCTTGAGACTGGACCCGGTTACTCCGGACACGCACACCAGAGGCGATTCTACATACAGCTTGCAGACGTTGACGATCCCTTCGGCGTAGACGTGCGGCTCGTTTCCGAGGCTCAGCACTTCTTCGTCGCACGCGCGCTCGCGTTCCTCCACTAACTTCGCCCCGATCCACCACACCAGCGGATGGAACCAGAACATTGCTTCGATGATCATGTGGATCGCCGCGAACAGGTTGTCGCGGCGGCGGACATGGCACAGCTCGTGCGCCAACACCGCCGCAAGTTGAGGCGGCGTCAGGCGTTTTTCAATGCCCGCGGGCAACAGCAGAATTGGGCGCAGCAATCCGACCACACCGGGTTCCAGCAGGCCCGGAGAAGAACGCGCTTGAACGGTTGCTGGAATGTCAATCGGAGTGCTGGCGCGTATCGCGGCCCGGATGCGGAGCCAGCCCCGAAATCGTATCAGCGCTACGCTCGCGAATCCACACGCCCACACGCCCAGGATCGTCAGGAGGGCCCAATCGCGAGTGCCTTTCATGGACGGCCCGAGCGTCAAGGTGTCGGGAAAAGGCCGGCTGACTTGCCTCATCGTGAACGACACAGCGGACGCCGCAATCGGCGTTGCAATCTTCTGGGCGGCCGGCGCCCATTGCAGATGGCTGCCGAGGGTCACTAGCAGCGCGAACGGGAGGAGAAACTTGAACGAAGCGCTGAACCACAGCCAATGGCGGACTTGGGCCCGGTTCTTACGGAATGCGGCCGTCAGAAGGCCTGCCGCGACTGCGAACCACGTCGATTGCCAGAGATGGTTGGTCAATTCGCCGATCATTTCGATTCACGCCTTTCTGCTTGTTGCCGGTCAAGCCTTCTGATCGTCTTCTCCAATTCGCGAACGTCGTCGAGCGTAAGTTTCCCCGCCTCGGCCAGCTGCGCCATCATCGGCTGGGCCCGCCCTCCAAAAAAACTCAGAATCTCGTCGAGCAGCCGGTGCCGCGTCACGTCCCGGGCCACGATCGGCTCGAAGATGTGGGCATTGCTGATTTTCCGCACGCGACGCACGGCCTTCTTTCCTTCCAGCCGGTATACGGTGGTCTGAATTGTGGTGTACGCCGGGCGAGGCTCCGGAAAATCCTCTTGAATCTCCCGAATGGATGCTTTCCCGTGGGTCCAGAGGGCTTCCAGGATTTGAAGTTCGAGCTTGCTTAGTTTCGGCTGGGCCATGCGGCTCTACTATCTCCTAACTAAATCTACTACTCTATAGTAGGACTGTCAAGAGAATTGAACGCGAAGCCATCTTCATGAAGCGAATGCCACCAGCACTCGATTCGAGCGAGCATCTATGCGGTCCGTTGACATGGCGGGTAATCCTTGCGTCGGCGGTATTGGACCGTGCGAGCCTCGTAGAACGGGGCTAACCGGTCAGCGGACTGATGGACCACAAACCGGATTTCCTGTTAATTTGGGGGTCCAGTTCTGCTGAATGGGCGTGTTTCGCCCGGTTGACGTGGACGGTTCGTCACAGAAGTGTATCCTCGAGTGTAGAAGGACTCCAAATGGACGTTAGACAAGAGATTGCGAAGCGCGAGTCGAAAGATTAGCCCGGACTTGCAGCAGCAGGTGCTCCGGTTCGTAGCATCTTTGCCCGCTTCTACACCGGCCGGCGAGAACGGCGCAGCGTTGCGCCAATTCTCATCCTCTCTCGACGCCGTTTCCGCCCAGCAGATGACCCAAGCAATCGAGGAGGGGTGCGAGCGGGTTGATGCCACTGGTTACCCCAGACCGCCCCTTCCGCGAAGTAGCTGACTTGCACATTCATCCCTGATAGCGATGTCCAGCCGCATGCTCTCAGCATGCATCCAAACGGCGATCACAAACCTTCGGCCAGAAAGTTCCCTCCTTCTGCCACACTTCGCCAGTCCCTTGACCTGCCGCAAAAACCTTGTCTGCTATTCATAGAAACGACGGCTAACTGCCCCTCTATGAATGCGCTGAGTACCGAGCGACCGATTCTGCGGGACGAACCCAATTCCCATTTACGAACGGCACGCGGCCTACCGAACCCCATACCCGTCCGTCCCCGCGCCATCAGCGCTGTCTGCTATCGTAAAACCCATGCGCGCCACTCACGCGCACCAGGCGGTGTCAAAAACCTCAGGCGTAGCACCTGGAACCTGCCACCTCGTACAATTGAATTGTGCCCCTGGATCCCAGCGGCGTGACGGCCTCGCACGATTCCCCCGCCACCCCTGTGCCGCAGCCCCCGGCGCGTTCGCAGGAGCACACCTCCCTTGCCGAATCCCAGGTAGAAAAGCTGTTTGCCGAGCTGTTGGCTAAGGTGCGGGAAGCGCGGCCGCGCGAAGACCTAAGCCCGCTCGAAAAGGCCTACCGTTTCGCCTCCGACCACCACAAGCTGCAATTGCGCGATTCGGGCGAACCCTACATGGTCCACCCGCTGATGGTGTCGCACTTTCTGGCTGACATGCGCATGGACCTGGTCAGCATGGAAACGGGTCTACTCCACGACGTGGTCGAAGATACCAGCGTCACCATCGAGGATGTACGCAAGAACTTCGGCGAGGAGGTGGCGCGCTGCGTGGACGGCGTCACCAAGCTGAGCAAGCTGGACTTCTTCGAGGCCGAGGAGCGGCAGGCGGAAAGTTTCCGCAAAATGCTGCTGGCTATGGTGAACGATATCCGCGTAATCATCGTGAAGCTGGCGGACCGTTTGCACAACATGCGGACACTCGAGTTCGTCGAGGAGCCGGATCGCCGGGAACGGATTGCCCGCGAAACCGTCGAGATCTATGCTCCCATCGCGCACCGTCTGGGAATGGGGAAGATCCGCGGCGAACTGGAAGATTTGGCCTTCCGGCACATCGATCCGCCGGCATGGGAAGAGATCTCGCGCATCATCGAATCGGGCCGCCAGGAGAACGAGCAATTTCTGGAACGGATCCGGCACTTGATCGAAGCCGAAGTCCGGCGCGAAGGCATCCATGCGCGCGTCGAGACCCGCCTGAAGCGAGCCTATTCGGTGTACCAGAAAATGAAGCGACAGAAGATCACGATCGAGCAGGTTTATGACCTGATGGCGATCCGCATCGTGACGGATTCGGTCAAGAACTGCTACGCGGCTTTGGGAGTGATTCACAACGAGTGGCGGCCTGTGCCGGGACGCATCAAAGACTTCATCGCCATTCCCCGCCCCAATCTTTACCAGTCGCTGCATACATCGGTGGTGGGTCCGGAAGGCCGTCATTTCGAGGTGCAGATTCGGACCGAAGAGATGCACCGGATTGCCGAAGAAGGCATCGCGGCTCATTGGAAATACAAGGAAGGCAAGAAGGGCCCGGCGGCCGATGATCAGCGCATCGCCTGGCTTCGGCACCTGGTGGAATGGCAGCGGGAGATGCCGGACCCGGGCGAGTTCATGTCCACGCTCAAGGTGGACCTTTATCCGGAGGAAGTTTACGCGTTCACGCCGCGCGGCAAAGTGATTGTGCTGCCGCGTAATGCCACGCCCATTGATTTCGCTTTTGCCATACACTCCGACGTCGGTAACACCTGCGTGGGGGCAAAGGTCAACGGCCGCATCGTGCCCTTGCGTTACACGCTGCGGAACGGCGACATAGTTGAAATCCTGACGCAGCCCGGTCACGAGCCCAGCAAAGACTGGCTGGCTGTTGTCAAAACTTCGCGGGCGCGGAACAAGATCAAGCACGTCATCAACACCAACGAGCGCGCCAAGGCCATCGAGATCGGGCAGAAGTATCTGGAAAAGGAAGCGCGCCGCCTGGGTGTGCAACTGAGCAAGATCCCTCACGAGGATCTGGAAAGCGCGGCCAGCAGCTATGGCCTCGCGAAGCTCGAGGACCTCTATGCGGCACTGGGATACGGCAAGTTCTCAGCGCGCCAGTTGCTGCAAAAAATCGCGCCTCAGCAGTTTAAGGATGGCGCCGCTGAGCCAGGCCGGACGCCGGCGCCTGAGGCACCACCGGCAGGCGCGCCCACGGGCCCGCAGGACCGCGACGGCGAGGCCATCATCAAGGTAAAAGGTGTCGATGATCTGCTGGTCTACCGCGCGAAGTGCTGTAATCCCATCCGCGGGGAAGTCATTGTCGGCTACGTAACTCGCGGCAAGGGGATCGCGGTCCATTCCAAGATGTGCCCCAATGTGCAAAATTTGATGTACGACGTGGAGCGGAAGATCGATGTCGAGTGGGCGCGGAATACGACCGATTCGTTCCCGGTCAAAATCGTCGTCCACACCGATGACCGGCCGGGGCTTCTAGCGCAGATCACATCCGTTCTTTCCGCTGACAATACGAATATCCGCAGCCTCGAGGCTCGTACGGAAGTGACCGCCTCGGACGGAGCGTTGATCGAGATGACCCTGGATATCCGTGATAAGAAGCAACTGGAACGGCTGGTTGGCACCATGCGGCGCATCTCTGGCATCCGTGACGTCGAACGGCTTCTGAATTGAGAATGTCTGCCACCGACCCCAAGCACATCGCTATTTCGAAATCCAAGGGCATCAGCATCGACTGGAATGACGGGCACGCCAGCAGCTACGGCCTGGATTATTTGCGCGAGCAGTGTCCCTGCGCCAGTTGCACGGGGGCTCATGGCACTCCGCCCACCACGAAGCCCAAGAATACGCCTTTTCAAATGTACCAGCCTTCGCTGAAAATGCTCAGCGTCGAGCCGGTGGGTAACTACGCTATTCGAATTGTTTGGAGTGACGGGCATAGCACCGGCATCTACTCCTTTGAGCACTTCCGGAAAATTTGTCCGTGCAACCAGTGTAAGCAGCAATACTCTGGCGAACGCCGGGAAACCGAGACGCGGAAATAAATCCGTGGGGCGCTGCCCTATCCTTTTTCGCGGCGTCCAGTCCGTGATAAGGTCTAAGCGTTTGAGAAATGGAGCTGAGACTATGAAGGCAGGCGCGGTTTTCCCGAGCACACGCAGAGTTGACGTCGTGGAACTGGCCGAACCCAAAATCACATCACCCAATGAGGTGAAACTGCGAATGCTCGAAATTGGCGTTTGCGGTACGGACCGCGAAATCTGCAACTTCGATTACGGCACGCCGCCGGGTGGCTCCGAGTTCCTGGTGCTGGGGCACGAATCTCTGGCTGAAGTGGTCGAGACCGGCGCCGGGGTCAAGCGTTTCCGCGCCGGCGACCTGGTGGTCTCCATGGTGCGCCGTCCGTGTTCGCACGCGGACTGCGTGGCCTGCCGCTCAGGACGCCAGGATTTCTGTTACACCGGGGATTTTGTGGAGCGCGGAATCAAGGAGTGCCACGGATTCATGACGCAGTTCGTGGTAGATGAGGAGACCTACCTCAATCCGCTGCCGCGCGAGTTGCGGGACGTGGGGGTGCTGATTGAGCCTCTCACCATTGCAGAGAAGGCGCTGATCCAGGTCAACTTGGTTCAACAGCGCCTGCCGTGGGGTTGCCCGGCAAGTCCGGGCAAATCCGCCCATTACTGTCATCGGGCAGTGGTCCTGGGTGCTGGTCCGGTAGGCCTGCTGGGAGCGATGGTACTGGTGAATTCGGGCTTCGAAACATTTGTCTACTCGCGCTCTGCGAAGCCCAACCCTAAAGCTGCACTCGCGGAGTCGTTCGGTGCAAAATACATCTCCTCGATGCAGTACTCCACCGAGCAGCTTGTAGAGCAAGTAGGCCAGATCGACGTGGTCTATGAAGCCGTGGGTGCCTCGCAGATGGCCATCGAAGTTCTCCAAGTATTGGGCCCAGACGGCGTTTTCGTCTTCACGGGTGTGCCGCGCCATGGAGACCCAGTCTCGGTGGACACGGATCTGCTCATGCGCAACCTGGTGCTTAAGAATCAAATGGTGCTGGGCACGGTGAATGCCGGGCCGGATGCGTTTGATGCGGCCATCCGCGATCTTGGGGTCTTTTACCAGCGCTGGCCGGCGGCTGTCCGTGCGCTCATCACCGGCCGGTATTCCATTGAAGAATTCCGGGAGCCCATCTTCGACAGGTCCGGAATCAAAAACGTCATCGTGGTAAACGGGAACCGCTGATGGCCGGTGCGGAGCGTCGTGGCGCCGAACTGGAGCGGCTTGCCGAGGACGCGAGCCGTGCCAAGAACTGGAAGCGCTGGGGACCTTATCTTGCCGAGCGGCAGTGGGGAACGATTCGCGAGGATTATTCAGCGAACGGAACCTGCTGGGATTATTTTCCCCATGATCATGCGCGCAGCCGGGCGTACCGCTGGGGCGAAGACGGCATGATGGGCATCTGCGACCGGGAAGGCCGCATGTGCTTCGCCCTGGCGCTGTGGAATGGCCGCGATCCTATCTTGAAAGAACGGCTATTCGGGCTCGCGAGCGGCGAAGGCAACCATGGCGAGGACGTGAAGGAGTGCTACTTCTATCTCGACTGCACGCCGACACACTCGTACATGAAGGCCCTCTACAAATATCCACAGGCCGAGTTTCCGTATGCATGGCTGGTTGAGGAGAACCGCCGCCGCAGCCGTAACGACTCTGAGTTTGAGCTCCTGGATACAGGCGTTTTCGAACAGAACCGGTATTTCGATGTGTTCACCGAGTATGCCAAGGCGGACACGGACGACATTCTGATCCGGATCACCGCCGTCAACCGGGGACCTGACGCAGCCGCCCTGCACCTGCTTCCTACGCTCTGGTTTCGCAACACGTGGTCATGGGGCAGGACCGGGGAAGGTTATTGGCCGAAAGCGAAGCTGACGCTTGCAGGCCAAAATCGCATCGTGGCGGAGCATGCCTCGCTGGGCAAGTTCCAATTGGAGTTCGATGCCCCGGACAGAGTTTTGTTCACGGAGAACGAGACTAACATTGACCGTCTCTTCCACGTGCCGAACGGCACTCCGTACGTGAAAGATTCGTTTCACGATTACGTGATTCATGGCCGGCATGATGCTGTCAATGCGCAGGACGTGGGAACCAAGGCGGCAACGCATTATCGCTACGAAATTCCGGCCGGCGCTACTCAAACCGTGAGCCTCAGGTTGGGCAATTTGCCTCCTGTGCAGGAGACCCAGAGCGGAAATGCACCGTCACCCGACGATCTTTTCGACCAGCGGCAAAAGGAAGCGGACGAGTTCTATGCGGAACTGTTCAAAGGCGTAAGCTCCGAAACGGCCCGGAATGTCGTGCGCCAGGGCTATGCAGGGCTGCTTTGGACCAAGCAGTTCTATCACTACGCAGTGGCAGACTGGCTCGAGGGTGATCCGGCACAGCCCCCGCCCCCTCCCAGCCGTAAGAACAGCCGCAACGCGGATTGGACTCATCTCTACAATCGGGATGTGCTTTCAATGCCGGACAATTGGGAGTTCCCCTGGTACGCGTCCTGGGACTTGGGATTTCACATGATCCCGTTTGCCCAACTCGATCCGCAGTTTGCCAAGGATCAATTGATTTTGCTGCTGCGCGAGTGGTACATGCATCCGAGCGGACAAATCCCCGCATATGAATTCGGCTTCTCGGACGTGAACCCGCCGGTGCACGCATGGTCTGCCTGGCGCGTCTACAAAATGACCGGCCCGCGGGGCGGACGCGACCGGCTGTTCCTGGAGCGCGTATTTCAAAAACTGCTGATCAATTTCACCTGGTGGGTGAACCGCAAAGACGTTGAAGGCAAGCACATCTTTTCGGGAGGATTTCTCGGACTCGACAACATCGGAGTTTTTGACCGGTCCAGGCCCCTTCCCGGCGGCGCCCACCTGGAGCAGGCCGACGGCACCGCGTGGATGGCCTTCTTTTGCGCCACCATGCTCTCGATTGCGCTCGAGTTGGCGACCGATGACCCTGCCTATGAAGACATTGCATCCAAGTTTTTCGAGCATTTCGTGGCCATCGCAGATGCTATGAACACCCTGGGCGGCACTGGCCTTTGGGATGAGCAGGATGGTTTCTACTACGACCTGATGCAGATCGACGGTGCCAATTTTCCGCTACGGATTCGTTCGGCAGTGGGGCTGATCCCTCTGATCGCGGTTGAATTATTGCACCAGGAAGCGATTGATGCCGCCCCTGGATTTCGCAAGCGCATGGAATGGTTTTTGAACAACCGGCGTGACCTGAGGCGCCAAATTTCTTATATGGAAACGGGCGGGGTCAATCAGCACGCGCACCGCCTGCTGGCCATCCCCTCGCGGGAGCGGCTGCAACGAGTGCTCCGCTATCTGCTCGATCCGAAGGAATTCCTTTCACCGTATGGGATCCGCTCGCTATCCCAGGTTCATCGCGAACACCCTTACGTGCTGATGGTGGATGGCCAGGAATGTCGCGTGGACTATGAGCCTGCCGAAGCCACTACGCCGCTCTTCGGCGGAAACTCTAATTGGCGCGGACCAATCTGGTTTCCCATAAATTATCTGCTGATCGAGACGCTCGAGCGCTATCACCATTTTTACGGCGATACGCTAAAGGTGGAGTGTCCCACCGGCTCCGGCCCGATGATGAATTTGAAACAGGTCGCACAGGACCTTGCCCGTCGTCTGGCATCCCTCTTTTTGCCGGATGAACGAGGCCGTGCGCCCTGGCAAGGAGACATGCGGATCTTTCAGGAGAACCCGCACTGGCGCAACCTTCTCTGGTTTTTCGAATACTTTGATGGCGATAATGGGCGCGGCTGCGGCGCCTCGCACCAGACCGGCTGGACCGCGCTCATCACACGCCTGTTGGATGATATCGGCTAAACGGCCGCAGGGCGTTTACAGTTAGAATTGAGGGGTCATGATCAGACCTGAAACCGTATTGGAGTCCTGGAAAACCGTCCGCCAGGACACCGCGCAAGCCGTGGAAGATTTTCCCGCGGCGGAACTCGACTTCAAACCCGTAGAGGGAATGATGACTTTTCGCGAGATCGTGCGTCACATTCTGGAGGCCGGCCACGCCATCGTCGGGATGCTGCTCGACGGTGTTGAGAACATGGCCACGCCGCAGTTTCGCGAGTCGCTGCAGAAGTACATGGTCGAACTGCCCGCTACGCCGGACGCGGCGGCGCTGGCAACCGCCCTGCGCGGAAACATGGAGTTGCGGTCTTCGCAATTGGCCCAGCGGCCGGCGGACTTCTACGAACAAGTCGTCACACGGTTCGACGGCCAACAGGTCACGCGGCTCGAAATGATCCAATTCGTTAAGGAGCACGAATTAACGCATCGCGCCCAGCTCTTCGTCTATCTCCGCCTGAAAGGAGTCGTCCCGTGCACGACGCGCCGCCGCATGGCGAAACAGCAAAAGGCCTGAGTGGCTTGGAGTTCCCTCTCGTTCCGGTGGCCCGAAATAGTGATTCGGAAAACAAGACTTTTGCTATAACGTATTAACAGGGAGGCAAACTATGGTCCCTTGTCCCGTGTGCCAGGGCAGTATCGATGTGGACGAGGAGGACGTCGATGAAGGCGATTCGCTGAGCTGTGATGAGTGCGGCGCAGACCTCAAAGTCGTCAGCACCGGTCCTTTGGAACTCGAGTCCGCAGAGGAACTGAAAGACGAAGAGGAGGGATTTGTCGAAGGGGATGAGGAAGAGGAGGAGGACTGGAAGTAGCGCCGATGCATCCTTGCTCTGCAGAAATCCCGTCAAATCGGGCGGCTGGTAGCCGGCGAAAC
>QHXW01000567.1 GCA_003223115.1 Acidobacteriota bacterium | reverse complement strand
ACCTTCTCCGATTGGAGGTTCAAATCGTGCGAAAGTTGCGGCAGTTTGCTGGCGAGTCGTGGCAAGAGAACGGTTTGGTGTTTCCGTCCCATGCCGGAACGCCGCTCGAGGAGCGGAACGTCCTGCGCCGCTTCCAAGTGATCTGCGAGGCGAACGGCCTGCCGAAGCTGCGACTCTACGATCTTCGTCACACCCACGCGTCGCTTCTCATCCATGAGGGTGTGCATCCGAAGAAGATCTCGGAGCGGCTCGGCCACTCTTCGATCAAGCTGACGATGGACACCTACGGCCACCTCTTCGAAGGCAGCGACCGCGATTCGGCGGAGAAGATGGAAAAGCTGCTCGGCGGCGAGCCGAAAGCACCGCGCGTGCTGACAATGCCGAATAGGAACCGAGTTGCTGACAAAACTGCTGACAAACACACCAAAGCTCGCTTACTCCGGGCTTCTAAGTAATTGATTTTATTCTGGAGCCACCCGCCGGGATCGAACCGGCGACCTGCTGATTACGAACCAAGAGTCTATAAAACACCAACAACTTAGCAGCGGGCGTAGTGGTTGCGATCCATTGCTACATGTTCCTACCGCTGAACAGGTTAGCGGCGAAATCGAACCGGAGCGTAGCAACCCATCGCAACGCCTCTATGCAGAAACCGGGCATAGTATTGGGCATAGTCCGGTGAACGCGACTCTCGGCAGCGCACAAACAATTTTCGCGCTCTCGACCAACGGCCGCGAAGAACTATCTGTCCCAGGAGATGCTTCCAGTGCAGGCCACGCGATCTATTTCGTCGTCCAGGCCTTATTAGCGGGGCGCCGGCCGGAGGAGATCCAGACTGAGCACGCCGATCTCCGGCTGTCTCGAATCTACGCTGTTATCCTCTAATTAATTATCGCATTCTACCTGGATCGGACGGAGAGGAGGCAGCAAACTGTCGCGCCGACTGCGGAAGAGGACGCAGTGGCGACGAAGAGTAAGAGGACAAATTGACATGGCGTAACGTGCCGTAGGCACATTGAGGGCAGGGAATCACAAATTGCTGATTTCAAGCATCACGCGGTTGCGTCGCGTCACGACGGCCCTTTGTTGAAGGCTACCAATCTGAAGACGGAGGGCAACGATCTCAGCCTGCTGAGCGGCACGGGTGGGAGGCGACCAGATCTCCACAGATGGAGCCAAAATCTGCATTTTCAATTCGGACGGAGTTTTCGGTATCCGCAGGTTCCCACAGGAAGCGCTGCAATCCTGCTCAATCTAACGGCCCTTCAGCGACCGCTTGGCTGCCCCTTGGCTGCCGGCTCCGGTTTGGGGCGGCATACGGAAACGTGTAAGATAAGGAATATGGAAGCGGTCCAAGTCTCACTCCCGGCTGACCTACTCAAAGCCGCCGGTGTAAATCCTGCTGACGCGTCCCGGGAAGCTACCATGCTCCTCACGCTTGAACTCTACCGCGAGAACAAGGTCTCGGTTGGGCGGGCGGCGGAATTGTGCCAAACTTCGATCGAGGCGTTCATGGTTTTCGCCGGTCGCCACGAAGTGCCAATGCACTACAGCCCTTCCGACCTGGAAGAGGATCGACGCACACTTGAACACCTGAGCTGGTGATCGTCGTCTCGGATTCTTAGCCACTGATCACTCTCGCACGCGCCCATCAGCTTGAACTGCTCCGCGAATTCTAAGGACAGGTCTTGATTCCGCGCGAAGTTCACGAGGAGGTGACTGTCGCCGGAGCCGGATTGCCTGTCGCGGACGAAGTACGACGCGCCTCGTGGATAGAGGTACGCTCCGATCCTGGAAAAGGCCTTGGCTCCTCAATGGAGTCTGCGTGCGCGGGCTTGGGAGCCGGAGAGCGAAGCGTTATTTATCTCGCCTCCGGGTTGAAAGCTGCGGTTGTGCTCATAGAGGAGGATAGGGCTCGCCGGGTGGCGAAGAATCTCGGACTCGCAGTTGCCGGATCTATTGCCGTTCTCGAACGCGGCGCACGGCTAAAAAAAATTCCTGACCTCCGGTCCGTCTACCTGAGCCTGCTCGATCAAGGGATACGGTTCAATGCGGATCTCTTGGAGCAGAGCCTTATCAGGTGTGGGCTTGGAAAGCTGAAGCAGTAACGCACTGCCTTCGGAGAATCACACGCGAGACGAACAGGCAGCCGAAGTGATTCCGATCAAATCTGTTCGCCCACGGCGACTCATACATACTGATGCGTACGGAACACAAGACTTCCGGTCGGGAGTGGTTTCGTGTGATCTGTGAACTCCTCGCAGAGCATGGTTATGGTTTCAGGATTTGGAGAAGATCCGAAATCTGCGCTGAGCCGCGCCTGACGAACGCGAGCCTGATCCTGCGTTATCGCCGTGTGGAGGTTCCGACGACAGAAAACGAAAACATTCGGCAACTCTTCTTCTCGACGCGCGAGTTTCGCTTGAGCGCTTTTCGCGACACGCCTGGAATAACCGTGTCAAGCATCCTTCGCCTTGTCCTCAACGGCAGATTACATATTGACTGGTGGCATCCGCTTAGCTGCGACTCCCTGGTAAGCGCTGGGCCCATTGGCCCTCAGCTATTTCCCAGTCCTCCGCCTACATCTGCTTAAGCCTGTTTCGGGGACCACATGTCTTTCTGCGCATTAAGAAAAGGGACACGCCTGCCGAACACGTCGGCCTTATCCCATATGCTGCCCAGGGCTACCGCCGGCTTCATCGATCAACCCTGGCTTGACAAAAAGATGATTTCCCTTGCCTTGTACCAGGCCACATCGCGAATCACTTACGAACTCTGTAAGAACATTTGGGATCAATGCCGCGTCACCATCGCTGAGCTTCGCGCCTTCGTTGACGAGGAGCCAGAACATCCGGTCGGATAGATGCTAAGAACTTTGCGTGTCACGCGCGAGTTGCAGCTACCGGAGCGGATCACATCCTTTCCCAAGGAATACCGCGAAGACAACTTGGGGCAGTTCTTCGAAGCCTGCTACGATTCGGAGCGCGTGTTGTTCTCTACCTTTCTGTTGACCGGATTCCGCGAGCAGGAAGTGATGTATCTCTTCTGGAGCGACATCAATCTCCAGTTGCAGACCGTGCGCGTAACCGCCAAACCGGAACTTGGGTTCTACCCCAAACGCTGGGAGGAGCGGCAAATCCCCGCTCCGGCAGAACTTATTGCCGAACTTCAGAAGCACACCCGGCGCCCGAACTGCCAGTTTGTGTTTCCGTCGCCCACTGGAAACCGAGAGCAGCATATGCTCGATCGCTGTAAGGCCGTCGCGAAGCGTGCGGGCCTCGATCCCGCGAAGTTCGATCTCAAAACCTTTCATCCCACGTACGCGAGCCGCATGCTCCGACAGGGCTTCGACGTTCGCACGGTGCAGCATTGGATGGGGCACAAGTCGCTCGAAACGACAATGCGCTATCTGGTTCCCGCGACCGACGTCCACGGCAAGTTGGACCAGGTGAAGATCCCAGTGAAGATCCCTGCCCCTCCCAAGAAGAGCCCGCCGCGAAAATCTCCTGCGCGCGAAACGGGCTCGGCTCGGAAAGGACGGCCTGCACGATTCCGGTCGGGGAAGCACCAGGAGCAATAGCTGTGCAAACGGCCTTGTAAACCTGGCATCGGGGCGAACTTGGCTGAAAGAGCCGCACCTTGAGATAATGAACTGAAGGGCGTCGACATGCAGATCACGTTGGAACTGCCGGAAGACATCGCACAAGGACTCGGATCCAGGTGGAAGGACCTGCCTCGCGTAGCGCTCGAAAGCCTGGCACTCGAAGCATACCGGTCCCATGCACTCACAGCCGCGCAACTTCGCAGGCTTCTGGGTTTCGAAACGCGCATGCAGGTGGACGCCTTCTTGAAGGAGCACGAAGTCTACGACTTCACGGCGGCGGACTTCGAGCAGGACCGCGAGACGCTCCGTCAGCTCCGTGCGAGAGAGGCTCAGCACTGAGCCGGCTCTCGACATGGTTGTCGTCGCGGACACATCACCGATCAATTACCTCGTTCTGATCGCTCAGATCGACCTTCTGGCCCGGCTATACACTCGAATTCTGATTCCAACTGCCGTGCTGGTGGAGTTGAAGCATCCGCTGGCCCCCAAGCCCGTGCGGGACTGGGCATCCAATGCCCCCAGCTGGCTGGAAGTTCTGAGTCCCAAGGGCAGTCTAACCTTGGCGCAGCTTGACCTCGGAGAAAATGAGGCGATCGCGCTCGCGATCGAGATGCATGCCGAAGTGGTGCTCATCGATGAGCAGGCCGGACGGCAGGAGGCAGCTCGCAGAGGGCTGAGGGTTGCCGGCACGCTCTCCGTGCTCGATGAGGCCGATCAGGCGGGACTCGTCATCTTCGATGATGCAGTCGCTGCGCTTCGAAAGACCAGCTTCCGCGTTTCCCAAACCGTTCTCTCGGAAATTCGGCAGAAGCGATCTCACTAACGCCCCGCATTCTTGCTCGTTGACGAGCGACATCCCGTATGGTCCGGAAACTGGATCTGCTTGAAATAGCGTTACCGCAGTCCTCAAGTCTCGCGATAATGAGCTAAGGCCCGTGAAGGGCTTCGAGCGCTATCTCATCTTCTACCGCCCGCTCACTGACGGCGTCGAGATTCTCCGGGTCGTCCACGGCGCCAGAGACATCGAACGCCTCTTTCATTAGGCCCCGGATGATTACTCCACAGCCATGGTGTACCCGTGGCTTTCGGCGTGGTCGTGGCCGTGGTCTTTCTCTTCTCAGCTGTAGTTCCCTGATTCGGCCCATCCGATTTGCCGGCGCCGTCGCACTCGAATGCCGCCGCGTGCGACACCTCGCGGCCGGAATCCATCTTGATTTGCGTAGTCAAAACTCAAATCCAGACATGCGTCTGTCTAGTTCTTCTTACGTAACATTGTTACCAAGGCCTCATTTGTCGGGAACTTGCTCCAATTCTGCCGCCAGCGATTACAACGCACGTTACGTTGCGAATTTGATTCTTTTCTTTGATCTAGTCTTGTGAATACGCACGGGAGGCAAAACCCTATTTGAATGGGCGCCCTGGAAAGACCGCGTCGCGGCCGTTTCCGAGAGACCCCCTCTTGGCCAGGGTCTATCCTTAGGCCGGGCAGTATTCATCTCAGTCACTTGTGTCGGCCTATCGCGGAACTTCCAGTCGATCCGAGTTCGCGGATGCGCGAAACGTACTTCAGCGACAACTCAATGACGTGCTGATCACCCGGCGCAGATTCTGGAAGCACTCCCATGCGCTCGATCCCGATGCCTTATGCCGATGCTTGGGTGAAGACGGTCTTTGCGCGGATGCCGGGCATTCATCGAGTCAACGGCAGACCGGTGCTTCTCGGCGATGGCCTCAAGATCCCCAAGCGTGGCCGTAAGATGCCGGCGGTCTCCACCGCAAGACTGACCAGTACCGCGACGCCATCCGGCGCAAACTCGCCGCCTACCATCGCTTCATTCGGATCGCTCTCATCGCGCAAGGGGTCCTTCAATGCATCGCCACGACTGCTCCCGCCCTGGTTTGGTCCAGTTTCGGCTCCTGGCTTTGCACAATCAGACCCGGCATTCCACCTTCCGAACTGGTCGTGATGATCGCTCTCCGAAATTCACTCCCCAATTTTCTCATCGCTTCAGGTCCTGGCGACTTGTTCAGGAAATTCCTGCGCGACCGGTTCGATCTAACCAAGGCTGAGGGGCTCCGTCTGGCCTCTTGACCAAGAACGACGTAGTCTTGAGTTATTGAAGATTACACCTAACTTATTTGATTTGCTCCGCCAACTCTAAAATAATCCCCTCCGGCCCACGAACGTAGCATAATTTATAAGCGTTTTCGTAGTTTTGTATCTCACCAAAAAGTTCCGCGCCTTTCTTTTTCAATTTGGCAACAACGGC
>QHXW01000566.1 GCA_003223115.1 Acidobacteriota bacterium | reverse complement strand
ACGGTGTCCCACAAGCTCCGGTCCGTTGTAGCGATCGCGGAAAACGCGCGGACAGAAGAACAAAAGAAAGATTTGGCTGAATATTACCGGTCGGTCGCGCCATCGCTTAAAACCGCTCGCGATCGGCTGAAGGATGCGCGCAAAGAACTCGACGACTTGGGCGTGGTCAGCACGCTCGTCATGCGGGAACGCGCGTCGTTTGAACGGCCCTCGACGTACTTGCGAATCCGTGGCAGTTTTCTCAGCAAGGGAGACTTGGTTTACGCCAATGTGCCCGCTGTTCTCGCGCCGCTCGGCGAAAGCGAATTGCCCAACCGTCTGGGCCTGGCCCGGTGGCTGGTCAACAAAGAAAATCCGCTCACCGCGCGCGTTACAGCGAACCGTTTCTGGGAGCAGCTCTTCACGTCCCACGCATCCGGAATTGCTCGATTGGCTGGCGGTCGAATTCATGGAGCCGTCTTTCGGAGCGCCGAACGCCTCGCCCGCGCATGATCCCGATGCATCTGCTCTTTCGCACGCCTGGAGCATGAAAGCCACCCAGCGTTTGATTGTGACTTCGGCAACGTACCGGCAGTCTTCCCGAATCACACCCGAGCTCGAGGAGCGCGATCCCTACAACCGGCTGCTGGCCCGCGCGCCGCGATTTCGTCTGGACGCCGAGATGGTCCGTGACGTGGCGTTGGCCGTGAGCGGTCTGCTCAGTTCGAAATTGGGCGGCCCAAGCGCGTTTCCGCCGCAGACGGAAGGCATCTGGGACCTGCCTTATAACGAAGAAAAATGGACGCTCAGCGAAGGTGAGGATCGCTACCGGCGCGGGCTCTACACCTTCATTCGCAGGACGGCGCCTTACCCCAGCATGCTGAATTTTGACTCGACCAGCCGCGAGATGTGCACCGTGCGGCGCGTGCGCACCAACACGCCACTTCAGGCCCTGACGACGTTGAACGATCCAGCGTTCTTTGAAGCTGCACAGGCGCTGGCCCGGCGCATAGAAAAAGAAGCCGGAACTGAAGCGCCCGCTCGCGCAAAACTTGCCTTTCGACTCTGTACCTCGCGCGCGCCGAAACCGGATGAGATCGACCGGCTATTGAGCTGGGAGCGGCAGGAGCAACATTTCTTCGAGCAGCATCCGAACGACGCGCAACGCCTGACCGGTTCCGCATCTCCCGAACTCGCGGCCTGGACCATGCTCTCGAACATTTTGTTGAATCTCGACGAGACTTTGACCAGGGAGTAGCCGATATGCAATCCAAAGACCTTCTCTTCCAGACGCGCCGTCACTTCTTCCAACAGGCAGGTTTCGGCATCGGCTCTCTGGCGCTGTGCTCGCTCGTGAACCGCGATCTTTTTGCGGAAGGCCCCGCAAATCCGATGGTGCCAAGAGCGCCGCACTTCGCGCCAAAAGCCAAACGCATCATTTTTCTGTTCATGGCCGGTGCCCCTTCGCAGCTCGACCTGTTCGACTACAAGCCCGCTCTGAATAAGTACGATGGGCAGCCCGTTCCGCAGGACGTCATCAAGGGCGAGCGCTTTGCCTTCATCAAAGGCACGCCGAAATTGTTGGGGTCTCCCCATACGTTTTCGCGCCATGGCAAATGTGGAGCGGAACTTTCGAATCTGCTACCGCATCTCGGCACGATCGTGGATGACATCGCCATCGTGCGCTCAATGCAAACCACGCAGTTCAATCACGCTCCCGGCCAGATCTTCATGAACACGGGCCACCAGATTCCCGGCCGCCCAAGCCTGGGATCCTGGCTCACCTATGGCATCGGGAGTGAGAGCACAAACCTGCCAGGATTCGTCGTGCTGCTCTCCGGCCTTAACCAGCCAGACGGTGGCAAATCATGCTGGGGCAGCGGTTTTCTCCCCACCGTCTATCAAGGCGTGCAGTTTCGCTCCAAGGGCGATCCGGTGCTGTTCCTTTCGAATCCCGACGGCATGAGCAACGACACGCGGCGTCGGTCGCTCGACCTGCTTCGCGAGTTGAATACAGCGCATCAGTCGGGCGTTGGCGACGCCGAGATTTCAACGCGCATCGCTTCTTACGAGATGGCTTACCGGATGCAGTCGAGTGTTCCTGAACTCGCGGATTTATCGAGTGAGCCGCCATCGATCCATGAAATGTATGGCACCGAGCCCGGCAAGGCCTCGTTCGCCAATAACTGTCTGCTGGCGCGCCGGCTGGTAGAGCGTGGCGTGCGTTTTGTGCAACTGTATCATCGCGGCTGGGACACGCACGGCGCGAGCAACAACGAGGACATTGTCAACAAGCTGGGCTGGCTTTGCCGGGAGACGGACCGCGCCGCCGCGGCTCTGGTGAAGGACCTCAAGCAGCGCGGTTTGCTCGACTCGACTCTGGTGGTGTGGGGCGGCGAGTTCGGCCGCACGCCCATGAATGAGGCCCGCGCGGGCTCGAAGTTTCTGGGGCGCGACCATCATCCGCGCGCGTTTTCGATGTGGCTGGCGGGCGGCGGCATCAAGCCCGGCGTGACCGTTGGCAGGACCGATGACATCGGCTACAACGTCGTCGAAGACGCCGTTGGTGTGCACGATCTCCACGCCACGCTTCTCCACCTGATGGGCCTGGAGCACACGCGTCTGACCTACAAATTCCAGGGGCGCGATTTCCGGCTGACCGATGTCAGCGGAGAGCTTGCAAAGAAGCTTTTGGCGTAGCGGTTGGTGATAACCTGCTAGAGCTTACTCAACTCGCCTAGCTATAGCTAGAACTCGCCGGCGCGTCTAGCTAGTTGCGGCGCTGAGAAAGTGCGCCACGCCACCTCCGAACAGGCATACAATCCGAAGGAGCTTCGCCAGGTGTCTTCGGTTAAGCCATGCGATGGCTCCGTGAAGAATGCCAGGGTGAGAAGAATTGGTCCGATCACGAATAAAACCGTGCCCAGATATTGAAGCCGGCGTCTCCAGCCTCCGGGATAAATACTCAAGTACAAACAACAGCAGATTGGCCACTCCACCAGCCAGGATGTACGGATGGCGTGAGCGGTACATCAAGCGGATGTCATCGGTCAACGTAATCATGGGTGGGGTGTGTCCCAGCATGAAGGCTCTGGTGATCAGGTGAACGCGTCGCGCGGCCGTCCCGTGGCTCCATATGTTAGCAAGATGTAGTATCATCCAACTCTCCAAGTGAGGGGGA
>QHXW01000565.1 GCA_003223115.1 Acidobacteriota bacterium | reverse complement strand
GCTGACATCCCCAACTGCGCGCGTACCCACCGTTCGCGTGGCAGCGAGATCGGCGACAGGCGCCGCTGTGGCCGGGCCCAGCACAATCTGACGCGCAACCGAGCGACCACGGACGGGGTCCCACACTGACTGGGCCGCGATACGGTAGCGGCAGCCACTAACCGCTCGCTCGAATATATACATATCTTTCATGTAGCATATTTTCGAGGCGAAAGGAAGCTTCGACCTATCTCTTACAGCACTGGAACCACCGACGATGCTCTTTCGTCGTTCAGGAATGCGAAGGTAGGGCTAGGCATCGCACAGTACCGCTCGAAACAGTTTCATCCCGCGGTCGCGTCCTTCCGAAAGGCCGTCGAGCTTGATCCCCGTCTGGACCTCGCGCAATTCATCCTGGCAAGCGCACTTTTCGGCACGGGCGATCTGGATGGGGCCGAGTCCGGTTTCAAAAGCAGCGATCGCGATCCGGCCCGATCAGCCGCTATATCGCAACTACCTGGCGCGCGTTTACGAGCAGAGAGGTCCTGACTATCGGGGCGCAGTCCTAGCGGTCACCAAGGAAGTGTTGCGTTTAAATTCGGCTGATGTAGAGGGACGCAGCGGATGGCGCAGTGGGCCAAGGACGACGGCGACATGCCGCGAGCGCGGCAATTGCTCGAGGAGGTCGTGCGCGACGATCCCTCCTACTCACCTGCGCGGGTGCTGCTGGCCGTCGTTTATCACCGTTTGCGCCTGCGCGAAAAAGCCGAAGAACAGGAGCGGGCTGTCCGCCGCCTCGAGGCTGAAGCGCAGAATGGCCGGCCGGCGCCGTACACACTCGAATGATCCGTGCGCTGCTCTTCTTCGCAATGTGCGCATTGGATGCGTACGCGCAGTCCACGACTGCCGTACAGCACGCGCAGCAGGCTGACGCACTCGTCCGGAGCGGCGATCTGGAAGGAGCGGAAGCTGAACTGCGGCAGGTGCTCGCGCTCGCTCCGAACAACGCCGAATATCTCAGCACGCTGGGCAGCATCCTGGGCATGCGGAAAAAGCTGGATGAATCCAGCTGCTGTTTCGAGAGAGCGCTCCAAATCAATCCGAATGATTGGGCCACGCGCCGGAACCTGGCGTCCAATCAGTTCCAGGCAGGCAACCTCGACTCCGCTAGGAGAAATCTCGAAATGGTTCTGCGGGCGAACGCGAAAGACAAGACCGCGGTGCTCCTATTGGGTATGGTTGCCGAGGAATTGGGCGACTACACGACTGCCATCCGGCGGCTCGCGTCAGTGCCTGATCTGGTTCGCCAACGGCCGCAGTCCGTGGCAGCCCTGGCTCGCGCGTATTACCGCACCGGCGCCAGAGAAAATGCGCGGGCGGCGCTGGCCGCGATGGATCCCGCACGGGCGGGAAGTGAAGGTGTATTCCTAGTTGCGCAGATCGCGGCGACGGCAGCGGACTACGAGACTGCCGGCCGGCTGCTGGCATCCATTCGCTGGGAATATCCGGATCGGGACCGGCTCTACTAACAGCTGGCTCTGGTTGACTATCGTGCCAGAAGGTTTGACGAAAGCCTCGAGATCTTGCGCAGCCTCACTGACGGCGGCCGCCAGACGGGCGATATTTTCAACCTCATGGCGTGGTGCCTGTATATGAAGGGGAATTTCAAGGACGCAGTGGCGGCCATGGACCTGGCGATCGAACGCGAGCCCTCCACGGTGTCCAATTACCTGGATCTCGGCATGATTCTGCTGAGCCGCAGATCGTCTCGATGTGACGCTGGAGGTCGCAACCAAGGCGGTGGCAGTGGCCCCGCAGTCGTATCAGGCCCACATGCTGAAGGGCCTGGTCGAGGCGCGGATGATTCATCTTAGCGATGCCGAGAGCACCTACGCGCGCGCCGTGGACCTCAACCCGAAAGCCCCCGAGGCGCTTTTGGCGCTCGCTCTGGTCGAATCTGCAAATGAGAAACGGCGACAATCGCAGAACACGTTTGAGCGGGCCATCCGGAAGTTCCCGCGCCACGGTGTCATTTATCAGGAGTATGCCAGAATGCTGCTCAAGTTCTCAGCCGGATCTGATCCGGAGGCAAGAGCCAAAGCCGTTTCACTACTCCAGAGTGCGCTTGCGTTTGACGGCTCGCTTGCCGAATCTCATTACCAGTTGGGCAAGCTGGCGCTGGATGACGGCGACCTGCCCTTGGCCACAAGCCATCTGGAGACTGCCGTGCATTTGAGGCCCGCCGGCAGCAGGATTCATTTCGCGCTGGCACGCGCATACAAACGCGCCGGACGCAGTGAACAAGCATCGAAAGAGCTCGCATCGTTTCAGCGGCTGAAAAGCCAGGAAGAAAAATCTCCGGACGAGGTGATCACTAAGGGCAACAGCCGAGATCCCGGATCTGGCGCCACCGGAAACCCCCGCGAAAGCAAACCAGGAGCTTCGATGAAAACCTATATACGGAAGTACAAACCGTTCCTGCCCTTGGTGCGTGCATTTAGCTGGCGGTTGGAGCCGACAATTCTTGAATCCCTCCAGGGTGGCCGAGAGTTCATAATGATTCCTGGGTGGACCGCATGATGACACAGGAACTGGACCAACCGTATCGCCTGGCCTGTCTCGAACTGTACGGCGGGAATCTGGCAGGTGCGTTTTCCGTTGAGCTCCCGGGACTTATGGGCTGGGTCTCGTGCCGTCCGTTAGGCACTTCTCAGCGCGGCGGAGATCTTTATTATCTGTCGGCCTGCAGCCAGGGAATCATTGCTCGCGTGGCGCTGGCCGACGTCGCCGGCCACGGTGAGATCGTCAGTTCCGCCGCCGTTCGTCTTCGCAACGCGCTGCGCGAGCACGTGACCATTGGGACCAATCCATGCTGATTCGTCAGCTCAACGAGAGCTTTCTCAAAGGCACGCAGGATTCCCAGTTCGCTACGGCTTTCTGTCAAGTTTCTACCGCGAAACCGGTGAGTTGTTGTTCACCAACGCCGGTCATCTACGTCCGCTGTGGTATCGCGCCGCAAGGAAGGAGTGGAGCCTCTTGCTCGATTCCACGCCGTACAGCAAAGAGATCGCCGATTTGCCTCTCGGTCGAATCGCGGGAACCTCGTATAACCAGACTGCCGTGCAATTGGAAGTGGGCGATCTGCTGCTCTTGTACACGGACGGCATCAGCGAATCCTGGGACGCATCGGGCGAACAACTCGGCCACCGAAAATACCCCGAAGTTGCGATCATCCATCAGCACCGCCCGGCCGGCAGACGCTCCATGATCTGTTCGGCTAGCCCCTGCTCACTCACCGCTTCGCCCCCAAACATCGGCCCCCAGC
>QHXW01000143.1 GCA_003223115.1 Acidobacteriota bacterium | reverse complement strand
TGCCGATTGGGTTTCGATGATCGACTCCATCACCAGCTTCCCAGCCGAATCTCGAACCGCCACCGCGATCGTTGCCTGATGCACGTCCATGCCAATATACTTCTTGTTATCCCATCATTGAGGGTGCTCCTTTCCTTTTGCTGAGCATAACGATCACGGCTGACCTGGGAAGGGGCGCCCTTCTATAATGTGTTGGAAACAAAGAACCGGTCGAATAGAGGTTTCTGCCGCCAGAGACGTTCCCGCCAGGGACCGTCCGTTGCTTTCCACAAGCGCATGGGTGCCGAGAATAACGCAGAATTGAAGGCGTCAACAATAATGAAATCAATTACCGGGCCGGCTACTTTGCGGCTTCGATGTTCTCGATCAGCAGGGCCTTCGAACCGCCACGCTCATACAATCTCCCATGCACGACGACTCTTTCACCGGCAAATGGGAGCAGCTTTTCGTTCTGGCCGGTGGCGGGCATGGCGTCTGAGGTGGGCCAGTAGAGCGATCCGTTATCGGCCAAAATGACGAGCGGCGAGCCGGCCTTGGCACAGGCCTTCGCGCATTCGGCGCTCACGGGCTTCTTGATGTCCTTGGTGAACGCACAGGCGGAATCGAGCACCCACCCTTTGACGGTAACGGGCTTAGACTCCGCGCGGACCGCTTGAACAGAGACAAGTACGAACAGAGCAAACGTCGTGGCTACGATCGAAGACCGAAAGCGCATACAGATCCTCCTCAACGAAACTGGCTTCTCTTTCGAACTAGCTAGCTAGATGAGCATAGCAGCTTAAGCCGAAGACCGTTGATCCGGACGCACGCATGGCTGGGTGGCGAAGCTGAAGCTTTGGCGACGTGCTATTCCGCTCGTAAAGCATCAATCGGACTTACGGAGGACGCTCGTTGCGCGGGCATATAACTGGCCAGGGCGGCAGCCGCAATCAAGCCGGCCGACACAGCGCCATACGTAACCGGATCGAGCGGGCTGGTTTCAAACAGCAGTGAAGACATGATGCGCGTCACGGCCGCGGCCGCAGTGAGACCCAAGGCCACGCCGATTGACGCGAGCAGCACTCCGTGACGAACCACCATGGCCTTCAGGCGATTCTGTTGCGCGCCAAGGGCGATGCGAATGCCAATCTCCCGAGTGCGCTGGGATACCGAATAAGAGATGACGCCGTAGATGCCGACGATGCCGAGAAGCAGGGCCATGCTGCCGGCGAGCGAGAGCATCACCAGCGTAAAGGAACTGCGCGCCATGGATCCGCGGTACCACTCGTCCATGGTGCGGATGCCGGCGAGCGGGACCTCGGGATTAATGGACCAGATCGCTTGCCGGATCTCTTTAAGAAAACTCTCGGAGCCGGCACGGTTGCCTCTGATGGCATAAACCGCCCGGCGCTGCAAGAACGTTTCATCGCCCCAAAAGTTCGCCATCATGACCGGCCAATACACGGTTGTGGGCGCTTTCTGATCAGCTCCGTCCTGGCGGACATTCCCGACCACGCCGATGATTTCGCGCCAGGAATCTTTCATGCCCTCGCGGATTCGCTTGCCGAGCGCCGCTCGCGGATCGCGCCAAAGTTCACGCGCCAGGTTCTCAGAGACCACGACGACCGTTCTCTTGTCATAGATGTCCGTCCAGGTGAAATCGTGCCCGGCGATCAACGGCGTTCCCATTGCCTGGAAGAAGCCTGGTGCGACAAACTTGAAGCGGCGGAGGGGCGGAAGTTTTCCCTCCTGATACGTCCGGTCTTCGGCATACAGCAAATCGGTGCTGTTGTTTCCGTCGGTAGGAACGGAGTTCGCAAAGGCGGCTGAGGAAACGCCGGGAATCGCGCGTATTTTTCCCAGAATGTCCTCGAGCATCCGAATGACGCGCACGGGTTCTTTCACCTGAGCTTCCGGAATAAAAATGCGCACGGTCTGCAACTCACGCAGACCGTTGAAGCCGGGCTGGACCTGCCGCAACGCCAGAAATGTGCGGATCATCAGGCCGGAGCTGATGAGCAGAACCACCGCCAGCGCCACTTGCAGCACCGCTAACGTGTTTCGCGCGCGATGTCTCTCTCGCGACTGGCTCAAGGTCCGCCCGCCGCCGCGAAGAGCCGCCGTCACACCTGGCGCCGCATACTTGATCACGGGAATCAGCCCGAATAGGACCCCGGCGACCAAGGAGACCGCGAGCGTGAACAGTAGCACCAGCGGATCAATGGTGATGTTTTCGAGGCGCGGAGGATACGCGGGCGCAATCGTAACCAGAAGGCGCAGCGACCAATAGGCGAGAGCCAGTCCTGCGGCTCCACCGAGCACGCCAAGACAAAGGCTTTCGATGAGAATCTCTCCTGCGATCTGCGCCGGGCTGCCGCCAAGAGCCGCGCGAATCGCAAGTTCATGCTGTCGTCCGTCGGCTCTGACCAGAAGCAGGTTGGCCACGTTGGCACAGGCGATGAGCAGCACCACGCCGATACTCCCCATCAGGACCCACAGAACTTTTCCTAGGTCGCCGATGACATCCTGCTTCAACGGGCGCGCATTGGGCGCGATCCGCGCGTCCTCGAACAGCTTTGCGCTGAAGCCGGGCGGCGGCGGAAATTTTGTATTCACCATGGGAATCATGCGCGCAAGATCGGCGTTCGCCTGCGCCAGGGTGACGCCAGGTTTGAGTCTCGCGATGCCCTGGAAGCTGAAGTTCCCCAGGAAAACCTTGCCGCGGTCGAACCGAAAGGGCAGGATCAGGTCGGGCTTTTCATCGAGGAAGCGGAAGGTCCGCGGCATGACGCCGATGATTTCTCTGGACTGCCCGTCGACTCGAATTCGCCGGCCGGTGATGGAAGCATCGCCGCCCAATCTGCGCTGCCAATACCCATAGGTCACCAGGACGGTCTCGGGACTGCCGGGAATGTCGTCCTTCGGTGTGAACCAGCGTCCCAGGACTGGCTGGATGCCGAGCGCATTAAGCGTGCCTTCCGTAACGGAGATGTCCTGCACCTGTTCGGGTGCAGCCAGCCCGGTGACGCTTACGCTGCCGCCGGTCCACATACCAAATTGCTGAAATGTGCGGTTCTCTTCGCGAAACGTGAAGTAGTCGGAGGGCGACAAATTCATGTTCTCAATTCCGATGCCGGGCGCACGTTGCCAGACACCCGTCAGTCTCTCAGGATCAGGATACGGAAGGGGTTTCAGTAGAATACCGTTGATGACGCTGAAAATCGCCGTGTTGGCGCCGACGCCAATGCCGATTGTGAGGAGCGTCACGACGGTGAACAGGGGCGAACGCATCAACCTGCGCGAGACGTGTTTGAGCTGATTTGTGAAGGACACCACCAACCTCCTGCCGCCACGGGACGGGTCTAGAAGCTTGATACGTTTCTCCGGGGGTGAAGTTCGCAATTTCTTCTTGGCAAGCCAACCATCGAGGCCCGGCTAAGCTCCGGCAAGCGATACAATACCAGCGTGAATCGAAGAGCTTTTCTGGGTGTTACAGCCGCCATGGCCTTGCCCGATGCAGGTGCGCAAGCCGCATCCATTCCGATCATTGACACGCACATTCACCTGTTCGATACCAGGCGTCCGCAGGGCGTGCCCTGGCCCGATAAGAAAGATGCAATTCTCTACCAGCCGGCGCTGCCCGACCGTTACCGAAAGATTGCCGCGCCGCTGGGCATTGTGGGAGCGATCGAAGTGGAAGCCAGCCCATGGCTCGAAGACAACCAGTGGGTATTGGACGTTTCCGCCAAGGACAAGATGATCGTGGGGACTGTGGGTGATCTGGAACCTGGCAAGCCGGAGTTTCGCAAGCAACTGGATCGATTTCACCGCAATCCGCTGTTTCTGGGCATCCGCTACGGGAACTTGTGGGACAGAAACATAGGCCCGGAGCTCGCCAAGCCGCAGTTCATTTCGGACGTCAAAGTATTGGCCGACGCGAGCCTCGAACTCGACACCGCCAATCCCACGCCCGCCCTGATTGCTGATATGGTGCGGCTGACGGATCAGGTTCCTAATCTGCGGCTGGTGATCGATCACCTGTCACAGCTGGAGCCGCCGGCAGACCAGAGTGCGCTTCGGCGTTATCAAGCCGATTTGCGCGAGCTTGGAAAGCGCCCTCAGGTTTTCGTCAAGATTTCCGAAGTGCTGCGCCGCGTAAACGGGCGAGTTCCCCTTGATGTGAACTTCTACCGCCCACGACTGGATGAGTTCTGGGACATTTTTGGCCAGGACCGTCTGATCTACGGCAGCGACTGGCCCAACAGCGATCTGTGGGCTCCGTATCCCCAGGTACTCCACCTGGTGCGCGAGTACTTTACGAGCAAGGGACCGGACGTGGCGGAGAAATTTTTCTGGAAGAATTCGGTGCGAGCCTACCGCTGGGTGAAACGCGACGCCGGACAACCGCAAGGCAGCACGATTTGACGGCTCTCAATTCGTCTCTTTGATCAGCACTACGTCAGCCGTCTGAATGCCGCGCGAGTAGGCCAGCCGGCCGTCTCGAGCCCAGGCAAAGGAAAATATCTGGCCTGTTTTGAAATCCGTGAGCGGCCTTGCGGGAGAGCCGTCCACGGGCTGGCTCCAGATGTTGGAACTGCCCCCGCGATTGTCGATGTAATGAACGGCGCGTCCATTCGGACTCCAGCGGGGCGCGCTTTGAACGGAAACGCTGAGTGGTAACGGGAAAGTTTTGAGGGGCCGGCCTCCCTCCGCGGAAAAAATTCCGATTTGCCATTCGGGCTTCGAGTCGTCATTGGTATACCAACAGGCAATGCTGCCGTCCCGCTCCGAAACCGCAGGGAGAGTACACGTTGAACTGGTGATCTGCCGGGAAGGTCCGCCTTCAGCGGGCATCTTCCAAAGCCGCTGTTCTCCGCCGGTGCGAGAGCGCTGGTAAATAATCGATTTGGCATCGGGAGTGTAGTGCGCCCAGTTATTCTCGAACTTGTTATCCGTGGTGAGTGCGTGAGGATTGCCTCCGTCGCGGTCCATTTGCCAGATGCCCCAATTCCCGTTACGGTTGGTGTGGAACACGATTTGTTTTCCGTCCGGGGAAACTGCAGGGCCGTAGTTTCTATGCGCGTTCGTGGTGAGTTGCCTGGGGGCTGATCCATCAGGCTCGCGAACCCACAGGTCGACCGTATCGCTCGAGTCGGAGGCGTACAAGATTTTATAGTCAGGGGTCCAGGTGAGATCGTAGAACCGCCCGGCGCCAGGCGTGATTGCCGCCGCGTGGCCGATGTCGCCGGCGCGGGCCACCCACACGCTCGATAGAATCTGGAATTGCACCGTCGCCAACGCGCGCGAGTCAGCAGTCAAGCTCACGCCCAGGTAATCACTCAAATCACTGGTGATCCTGCGGGCCTTGGCGTTACTCGCGTTAATTTCCCACACCTGTTGGAAGGTTGCTTCCGGCCGTTGCCCGATGAACAACAAACTGGAACCGCCGGTGACCCACGCCAGGGACTCGACAAAATCCCAGCGTTCGGGCGAAAGTAGCTTCTGCGCGCCGCTCGATGCCTGCACGCTGACCAGGTTCACGTATTGACCGCGTGCGTCGGTACTTTCGACTGCCGCTGCGATACTCTTGCCGTCCGGCGACCAGGCGGGCACCGAAGCAAATGCAAAGCGGTCTGGATGCTTGCGCGATGTGACAATGCGCTCGTCCGAGCCCTCGATGCCGGCAATGATCAGGTCGTCGCGCTTCTGAGGCTGATTGTTTCGGATAAAAGCAATCTGGTGTTGGTTCGGAGAAAGCGTGATGGGGCTTTCGGTGTCATCCACAATCTTTCTGGTCTGGCCGCCCAGCACCGGCACTTCGTAAACCGCGCCGTGAAGCAGATCGTTTCGCTGGAACGCGGCATAGTAGACACGAGTGTCATCATGCGAGAAGACCAAGCCGCGCAATTGGGTTTCGGCCGGGGGCACAATGCGCACGCTCGCGGCCATCGCGGTTTGGCGGACCCACAGTCCCTGCTTTCCATCCTCGTCGAGGGTATAGGCCACATACTTTCCGTCAGTCGAGATCGCCGCGTTAGTGGCATTTCCATTGGTCGTCAACCGGACAGCCTGGATGTTGTCGAAGGGCGGGTTGGAGCGGGCGAGGAACAGCGTGGCCAGTAACGCAACGGCGATGATAACGACAGCAGAAACAATAGCATACAGTCTAATACTTCTACTGGAACTCGAGGCAACTCGGCGGGTTTCTGTAGTCAAGTCGACGCGACTGACGGCCGCTTTTTCAGCTTCGGTGGGAGGGCCACAATTCACCGGCTGGATTTGAGAGGGCAACCCTACGCGGGCCAGCAATTCCTGAAATCTCGTTTGCGAGCGCAGCCCGTCCCAGCGGGGCTCGACGCCCATCCACATGGTCCACCAATCACGGTCGTCGCAAGCCTGTTCCAGCAGCTCGAGCGCGCGGTCCGCTTCTCCCAGTTCCGCGTGGATCATCGCCCGATAATAGGGCGACACGTAGCGTTCCGTGACCAGCGATTCCAACTCCTCCAACATGTGACGCGCTTCGGATTGCCTTCCCGTTGCCGCGAGCAGCCATCCAAAAGTCCACAACGCGGCGGGATGACGGTTGGAAATGACGATTGCGCGCTGGGTGGCCGCCAAGCCTTCGGCGAACATTCCCTTGCGGCCATAGAGCCAGCCTAAACCTTGCTGGACGACGAACTGCTGCGGCGCGACGCGTTCGCTTTCGAGAAGGTGTTCGAGGCCCCGGTCATAGCGGCCCGCGTTGTAGTACACCAAAGCCGCGCCGGCCGCGAGATTCGGCGCCAGGGGATTCAATCTCCTGGCGTGCTCAATGCTCGACATCGCATCAGCGTGCCGGCCACGCGCGCTCGCCATGTAAGCGTGCCACTGATGAGGTTGAGCAAAGTCCGGAGACAGTTCAATGGCGCGGGCAAAGCCGTGTTCGGCCGCCTCCCAGTTGCGATCGGAAGCCCAAGTTGCGATGGCCAGCGAGCTGTGGGCTTCGGCCAGTGTAGGATCAAGCTCGAGCGCCCTCAGGGCCGCATCCTTAGTGGCTGCGAAACACTCTTTCGGCGGAAGCATGCTCCACACTCCGAGCCAGGTATAATAATCCGCCACGCCCGCCATGGCATGCGCGTAGTGAGAATCGTGAGCCAGGGCCTCGTTGAAATGGATCAGCGCCTTGGCCATGCCGTCGACGCTGTAGGAATTCCAGTAATACCGGCCTTTCAAATATGCCTGATAGGCCAGGGGATTCCCGGTACCGCGCTTGCGCAGTAGCGCTCGCTCTTCGAGCGTGATCCGTTCCACCACCGCCTGCGCCACTTGTTCGGAAAGGGTGTCCTCCAGGTTCAGGATGTCGGTAAACTTCTCGTCAAACTTGGCGGCCCACAACGGCGTTCCATCACGACCGCGCACCAGTTGCACGGTGATGCGCACGCGGTCACCCACATGGCGGAGGTGCCCGGTGAGCACGAACATGACGTCCAATTCGCGGGCCACTACGACGAGATCGGATTCCCCTTGCGCGTATTTCAATACCGAACTGGTGGGGCGTACTTCAATGCGCCGCACGTTGGTGAGCTTGGTGATGAGCGCGTCCACCATACCGACGCCGAGGTATTCATCGCTCTTGTCGTCAGCTCCTAGCGTGCGGAATGGCAGGATGGCGATAGATTTCGGGCCCGCGGAGGAACTGGTATCCTCGTTCGCGGTCGCGATTCCGGGGACGTGGGCCGGCGCAGAAATCGGTTGGCCGTCCAGATATCGGCGGAGATCGTTGGCCAGCAGTTCGACCGATGCATATCGCCTGGATGGTTCCTCGTGAACGGAGTTGCGGATGATGTTCTCGATTTGCTCCTCGAGCGGCGGACCGTCGTGAACCAGCTCTCGTCTTCCCTCTCGATCGGGCCGTTTGCCGGTCAACAATTCGCAAAGCAGGACACCGAGGGAGTAGATGTCGCTGGCGGTTGTGGGCGGCATGCCCTTCAATTGTTCCCGGCTGGCGTAGGCAGGGGTCATCATGCGGAATCCCATGGTGGCGGGATCGGCATCATGCGTGGTGACGTCGAGATCCAGCAGCTTGGCAATGCCAAAATCGAGAAGCTTCGGCATCCCGTCCGTCGTCACCAGAATGTTACCGGGCTTGAGATCTCGGTGAATGATCTGATTGCGGTGCGCGTATTCAACCGCTGAGCACACCTTCAGGAACAGCTCGATGCGCTGACCGGCGGGAAGGTGAAGTTCGTCGGAATAATGATGGATGGAACGTCCTTCGACGTACTCCATCACGAAGTAGGGGAGCCCGTCCTCGGTAGTGCCGCCGTCAAGAAGCCGGGCAATGTAGGGATGGTCGAGTTTCGCCAGGATCTGACGCTCGTTGCGGAAGCGCCGGATGATGAAATCCATTTCCAGACCGCGGCGGATGAGTTTGATGGCCACGCGGCGTTCAAATTCATCGTCGGCGCGCACTGCCAAATATACCGCGCCCATTCCACCGCGCCCAATTTCGCGGACCGTGCGATAGGCGCCAATGCGGCGCCCGATTACCGTGTCCAGGTCATTTTCCGGTGACCGGGCAACGGTATCGGTAGTGAGGTCGTGCTCGCGTTCAAGAGCCGGTGATTCGATGAAATCGCCCGCCTGTTCATGAGCGCCCAGGAGCGACTCGACTTCCTGTCGAAGCTCGGCGTCATCAACGCAAGCACGCGAGATCCAGTCGGCGCGCTCGTGCGGGGGATAGTCCAGGGCGGAGGCGAAAATGTCCTTCACCTGTTTCCAGCGCTCAGTGGTCATGACCCCGGCGCCCTGGCGGTGAGCGCTCGATAAAGCCAGGCTTTGGCCGCTGCCCACTCACGCTTCACCGTTGCCGTTGAGACGCCCAGCACGGCGGCACTTTCCTCCACTGAGAGTCCCGCAAAGAAACGCAGTTCCACCAGACGGCTCTGTTGAGGATCGAGCCGTGCGAGGCCCGCGAGCGCGTCATCCAGCGCCACGAGATCAAAATCCCTGCTGTCCGGTGTCGCCATAGCTTCGTCCAGCGACAGTTTGATTGCGCCATCGCCGCGCTTCGCCGCCTGCCGGTTGCGTGCGTGATCGATCAGAATGCGGCGAATCATCTCTGCCGCTAAACCGAAAAACTGAGCGCGGTTTTGCCAATGAATCTGACGCTGATCGACCATCCGTAGCCAAGCTTCATGGACCAGGGCGGTGCTCTGTAATGTATGGTCCTGGCGTTCCCGGCGCAAGTAACGGGAGGCCAGGCGGCGCAGCTCGTCATAGACCAAGGGCGTCAGCTTTTCAAGGGCCTGTCTATTGCCGTTGCCCCAGTCCAGCAGCAGTTGAGTGACACCTTGTGGCGATGTGGTCAATAGGATTTCCGCCGTAGGTTTTTCAAATTATAGCCCACGCTCTTATAAGCCTCAGACACCGAAAAAATAAGCCTGGAAATTCTTGAGCCTTCGGGCCGGTTTTCCCGCGTTTCCATGCATGAAGGGGTTCCTGGCGACCGTTAGACCGTTAAGAGGGCCCGGATACAACACGGGCGCAGCGCCGGTTTCACGTCGCGGAGGCGAGCGAAGCATGGAGGGCACCGCTCGCTAACGGTCGCGGCTTCCATGAGAAGGCCTCCACCTGTCAAGGGATTATTTCGGATTTTTTCTACGCGGGGTCGCAGGGGCGCAGCCCCCGTAACCTTACTGGCCGCAGTCTGGCCAGTCATCAAGGCTGGCGTCAGCCAGCTTCCGGAGCCTTTTCCGTGGCCCCCTTTCCCTGATATCCAGGTTGTCTTCGGGAACGGGACCAGAGCGGTCGAGGGCGCCGAGCGCCGGAGGGAGAAGTTTTCCCGCCTCTGGAAAAGTTTTCCCTCCGGGCACCCTTGACAGCGAGGACCCGTTCCGCACACTCCTTGTCCGGGGAAAGGGGGCATCAAATTCCCTTCGCCTTCATAGTTCAGGCTCGACCTTGCCCCACCTTCGGCTGACCGGTTCATCGTCGGGGTGGCCCCATTGATTACAGCCCGGTACTTCTCCTCATGCTCTTCGGATTCCGCCTCGCGGCGGACACCCTGCCCTCCGGAGTACTGATGAGGGGTGGCTCCAGGTTCGCCTTGATCTGTTTCCGGCTTTCGCCTTTGTGCCGGTTAGACGTCTCCATACCTTCCACCTCCTCCGGCCAGCGAGGAATTACCCCCGCTTTTGGATACGGCGCTCCTCATTCGAGCGCCAGAGGGACTTGAACCCTCCTGATCAATGCGCTGCTCAGCGCACACTTTGAGCCTCTCCGACTCCCGGCCGGAGCCGTTCCCTCGGTTATTGATTCCCTCGGGCCGTTGGGGTCGGTTCTCCTTCCCCGCCCCGCCGGGTCTCCCAGGTTCCTCGACTGATCTATTCCTGCGCGCTGTCCCCAACCACCCCGGAAGGTCCGGCGAGTGCTTGCTCATTGCTTCCCCGCCGATATCAGGCTTCCTCATCTTTGGCTGGCCACCTTCACTTAGCGTCACGAGGCCGAATCGGGTTCGCTTGCGCTACGGCTCGCAGGTTTGCTTCCCCGGTTTCCACCAGACGGATTGCTCCGCCTCGCTCCGGTTCAGCTACACGCACGAACGAGCAATTTACATGGTGAACTCCTTTCAGTTCACAAGATCAGCCAGGCTTAGCCAGGCTTAGCCTGGTGTACCAAAGTTCGCAAAGATTTTGGAACTAAGAATTCGCGAAGTGTATTTCCCGAAATCGGACAGCGCGTAACGTCGACTAGCTACTTTCCGGCGCAAAAATGCCTAATCAACGCATTTGTTTTCAGTTAGCGCGAATTGCTGATCATGCACAAACGCAACTTTCCAGCCCCGGCATGCTCCTCAGTTCGGTACCTTATTTTGACTTGCGTTTCACACCCTGCGCAGGGCGATGCGACGAAAAATTCGCGACGCCTGCATTTTTTGCTGGACATTCAAAAAGAAATCATGTACCGTGAAAGTGCATCGTGGCAAAGTGAGCTTTACGCGATGCTTTGATTGGCCATAAAACCATGAGTGCACCCGCGCCTATTGCCGATGTCGCCGCCGACCAACGACAGATCCTTGGTGACCTGGCGGCAGAGTATGGCCGCCAGTTGAGGCAAATTCTCCAGGTCGGCGAATTGATCAAAGGCTCGGTCTATCAAATCGAGACGCGTTGCGGCAATCCGGGTTGCCACTGCGCTACTCCGCGCGGCCCACGCCATCCGGCCACGGTGCTTTCCTGGAGCGAGGCCGGCCGAACGCGCATGCGCTCGCTGGGCGTGGATCAGCGCGCCCGCGTCCGCCGCCTGTCCGAGCAGTACCGCTGTTTGCGGCAGGCGCGCGCCGATGTGGTCCG
>QHXW01000142.1 GCA_003223115.1 Acidobacteriota bacterium | reverse complement strand
ATCACGCGAGGAGCGAGATCGGCCCGTCCGGAAAATTGGCGCGTCTGGAACAACGGTTGCGTGCGCCTCAGCAAACCGATACTGGATTCAAACGAAACCCAGATAGGCAGGCCGCGGCTCCAGACCTGACGCTCCCGGCTGGAAAATTCCACATCGGGCAGTTTGCGAATCACGATAGAATCGTGCGGCGCGGTGCTCTCAAAGTTTTCCAGACGGGCGAACACAGAGTTGAAACTGAATGATGACCAGTGTTTGGTGATGAAGCCGACCGAGTAGTTTTCCGAAAATATCGCCTCATTGAAAGACTCCGTGAACGCTTGCCGGAACTGCAGTGAACTGAGGTAGTTGAGTGTGCCTCGCGCCGTAAACCCATCGCCCAGGTCGGAGCTGCCGGTGCCGTAAACGCTGAAGCCGCCTTGCTTGATCCGGTTATCGCCGACCTGGAGGCCGCGATCCTGCACTCCGTAGAAAATCGCGTCGAAATCTGAGCCGGCATGAGGCTTGCCGCGGAAATCGACATGGTGCGCCAAGCCGCGCTCGGTAAAATCCTGCACGCGATAGGTGACGTCATAGCTGCGATTGACGGCCCAGTAGTAGCCTAATCCGATCATCTTTCCCCGACGCGAACTGTTGCCGATGTTGGGTGTCAGCAGGCCGCTCTTGCGTGGCACTCTTTCGAGGGACTTGTAAAAGTACGGAGTATAAAAGAGTGGAACTCCCTTCAGACGGAAGACGCTCTTGTGAGCGATCGCCCGGTCGTTCGGAATGATATCGAAGGTCGGCCCACGTAGGGTCCACCACGGATTGGGTAGCTTACAGTTGGTCACCATGCCGTGATGCAGAATGTATTTCTCTTGCAGACGTTCGGCCCATTCGCCCTGAAAATACAGCGGATTGTTCGAGGTAAGCACGCCCGGGCGTGCGTCGATGCGGGTGCGGCTCCAGCCGCGCACATTGTAAAATTTGCCGGTCTCATCATCGACGTTATAATCGGCCCGATCGGCATGCACCTCTTCGTCACGCTCGTATTGATGGAAGATCACATTGCCCCGCGCTTCGACATCCCCCGTATCGCTGTCGTAATCGAGTTCGTCGGCACTTAACGTGCTGTCCGAGCCCTCAACTTCAGCGTGGCCGCGAAGATGATATTGAGGGCCGTCGGCTTCTTTGTAATCAGCGCGGATGTCCCAGTAACCTCGCGGCGGTGCGTTCGGGCGCGGTAGTTTGATGCGCAGATTCGGTTGCACGGGTGATGGTTGTGCCCCGGAAACTGGCGGGAAATTCGGCGGCCGGCTTAACTGCGGTGACGCAATGCGCGCGAGAAAAATGAAGGCAAGAAAAATTTCGATGGCGCGGGGGAAAAACTGGTGACAAACTTGACCACTTGTGTTACCTAGTGTGAAAGAGAAATTGCGCGCCAAGGTTCCCAATCGAAAAACGTAACACAAGTTTGTACCGTTGTGCGCGGATGAGCTAATGAACTGCAAATACTGCGGAAGCTGGAATGCGGAAGATGACCACCGTTGCAGTCACTGCGGGCGTCGTGTACAGGCAAGGCTGGTTTATCCGGCGAGCCGTTCCGCTTTCGCGCTCCTTCTGGACGAATGGCCCCGAGCCGAGGCTTCCGAATCGTCGTCACTGCCTGTTGCGCCAGACCCTTCTCTGATACGCCTGCAGCCATCACTCAACCTCTTGAATGCCGTTCCTCAGAAATTGGGTTTCGAACTTTCCGCGCCGGCCAAGATCATCCCGTTTGAATCGATCACTGGGCATCGCGCAGAATCGGCTGTCTCGACTCCCGCGCCGGCGAAGTTGGCTCCATTTCTCGCGGCACTCGCAATTTCCGCACCCCATCCGCTGCCCCGAACCGAAACGCCAAAACCAGCGCCGCGAAAGCGGACTGCGCCTCCCCACGCTGACAGCCAGACGGAGTTGGATTTTCTGTTGCCTGCGCAGGGGCCGCGGATGCTCAAGACCCAGGTTGAAGCGGTTATCTATTGCGATGCCGAGGTCGCGAGTGCGAAACATCGTGCGGTAGCCGCGGCACTCGATGGAGGTATGATCTTCACGGGCTGCGCCCTGTTTCTCTTTACTTTCCATTTCATGGGCGGAATGTTTCGACTCAACCGGCAGACCATTCCTTTCTTCATCGCGGTTTTAGGCACTCTGGCGCTCTTTTACGGAATGCTGTGGATCTTTGCGGGACGTGAAACCGCGGGAATGCGCTGGGCCGGCTTGCGCCTCATCAACTTCGATGGGCGTCCCGCCGACCGGCGGGCGCGCCTCCTGCGCGCACTCGGTGGCTGTTTGAGTCTCTCTGCCGGCGCAATCGGCCTTCTATGGGCGCTGGTTGATGAAGAAAGGCTTGCCTGGCACGACCACATGTCCAAGACTTTCCCGACGCTCGAAGAGTCGAATACCAGTTTTTCCCGCAAGCGCTAGCACTGTCCTCGCTCTCACCGACGGAATACGTCGGCACCGTTTACTTTTTGGCCTGTGGTGAAGAGGGCCCGAAGAAAGCATCGTCAATCGTAACCGGTATCTGCTTGCGCAGATTCTCTACGGTTTCACGAGCGATTTCCGGCCTCATTCTCTTTTCGATATCGGAGCGCGCCTCATCGAAAGTTTTGTTGTCGTGCCCTTCGACTTTAATCAAGTGGTAGCCGAACGGAGTCTTCACCGGTTCGCTTACCTGACCGATTGGTAAGCTGAAGGCGCTTTGATCAAACTGAGGAATCATCTGGCCGTGTTTGAATGTTCCAAGATCGCCGCCTTCCTTAGCCGACGTGGCATCGTCTGATTCGCCCTTGGCAAGGTCGGCGAAATTTCCTCCAGCCAGCAGTTTCGCACGCACCTCCTGCGCTTTTGCCAATGCCTCTTCATCCGTCAATTCTTTCTTGCCGAGCAGAATCGGCACAGACGAGCCCTTCATCCGAATCAGGATGTGACGAGCGTGAACGCTCTCATACTCTGTCTTGTGCTGGTCGTAGTACTGGTGTTCGGCAGCATCGTCAATCTTCGTAGTCGCCGCAATGTCCTGAAAAGCAGCGTTGGCCAGGACATTCTCTCTCTGCAATTCCAATTGCCGTCGGATCACCGCAGTCTGATCGAGTTTCCGGCGCTGCGCTTCATGCGCTAAGAGTTTTACGCGAACCAACTGCTCAGCGAACTGACGCCGGTTTGGACCGCGTGCCGGCGCGCGGTACTGCTCCGGTAATGTCTCAATCAACTGATCAAATTCGGCAGCGGTAATCTTCTCATCTCCTATGTTCAGAATGACTTTGTCGGACGGAACCGTTGCGTGCACGGTTGGTTCGGCCGGCGTAACTACCACACGAACCGGCGGGTTTCCAGACGTACCTGGCGTAACCGCGGCGGGCGGCGTACCAGGGGCAGGAGCCTGCGCATGGATACACGCTACACCGCCAAGAAGAAGGCAAAATACGGGTAACTTCATTCATTTATCATACCAAGAGGCTCCAAAAAGTCCGCCTGACCGGGATCCCCACTGGAGTTTATATCAACCAAATTACTTTATTGCGATGCGCTAAAAGCCTGATGATTCAACCACCGCGGACATGGATCCCTTGGATCGCGGAAGCCTCCAGTCCGGCCCATAGGCCTGGATCTGATCGCGCGCATATTCAGCCTGCGGCAGCTCGCAAGTGATCAGAATGGTGCGCCCGCAGGCGTCCACTTCCTCCGCGTGATGGTACGCCTGTTCGAGCGAGAATATGAAAATCTTCTGCAGCATTTCGATGACGTAATCGTAGGTGTGGTCGTCATCGTCAAGAAGCACCACGCGGTATAGAGGAGTCAGCTCGGCTCGCTCGGTCGTCTCAGTTCCCGGAGAAACGGTGGGCTTCGCCATGGACCACGTAAGAAGAGCGGTGCCGGCCGCCCTTTACTATGGACTAGTATGCCACGTGTCGTGCCAGCGACAGCAATAAGCGCTTAAGACCGGCACGAACGGACTGGGCCTCAGAAGCTCAACCAGTTTTTCATGAAATGGTGGCGCTGGCCGGAGCCTGAAAGCAGCCAGCCCGGCAAGATACGATGCGCGATGGACAGCTCGGCAAGCTGGACGAACCGGCGCTTAGTGAGCTCAAGTATCAATACTCCGTGATCTCGCCGCTTTTGATTTTTCGGCGGGCTGTCGCGCCGAGATCCAGAGGATGATCGTATCCCGCCTGGATTTCGCCGCCTGGCGAGTAATAGGGGCCAATGTCGCAAGCCATACTGCCCTTGCCTTCGGCCACGAACGTAATAGCAGTGATGAGCTTGGCGGATTTGTAGCCGTAGCGGGAGGGATCGATCAAACGTAAAGGCGCGCCGTGTTTATCCGGCAATGGTTTCCCGGCCATATCGAGCACCATTAAAACGTGCGGCGCAAGCAGGTCCTGCAGCGAGAAATACTCGTACCATTTATCGGCACAGTCGATGCGAACGGCTTTGGCGGCGGCCTTGGGCTTAACCACATCCAGCAAGTGATCAATGCGGAAACCGCTCCAGGTGGTTCTTCCCGACCAGCATTGCACGCATTTCATCCGCGAGTTTTGCTCAACGTGTGGGAATTTGCGTAACGCCGAGACGGAAAGTGCTTGGGGCCGTTCGACCAGCCCGACGATTTTCAAGTGCCAGGTTCTTTGATCGATTGGCGGCACCGGGTTGTACCACATCAGGCGGAAGCCGTGCTCGTCCGGCTGGTCACTGGGGAGCATGATTTTAGTTTCCGCTGCACGCAGCCCGGTGGCACTCGTAGCTGCCAGGCCGAAAAATTGCCGGCGGTTCATGGAACCTCTTCGAGTAAGGTTATTCTACAACGTAGCGTCTAAAGACTGTGCTCAGAGTGCTCGCCGGCGCCGGTTCGACAGTTGATTGACAGCGAGCGGGCACTGAAACAATTTAACGACCCGTTTCGACTCGCTTTAATTCCAGCTTGGGGATGCCCTTGAATTTTTGCTTGGTTTCAGACTCCTGATCGATCGCCAATCTCTCATGCACAGCTTTTTCCGCCTGCGCTTCAGCCGTTTTTCCTAGCCGGAAATACACAATGCTCAGACGGAAGTGAGCTGTCGGCTCTTTCGGGTTCATCTCGATGGCGCGCTGAAATTCCGCCGCGGCCGGTTGCAATTTACGTTCACGCTGCATCAACACGCCAAACTCGAAATGAGATTCCCAAAAGTTGGCGTTCAGTGCGATCGATTTCCGCAGCATGCCTTCGGCTTTATCCAGCTCGCCGGCCAGTGCCAGCGCCTTGCCATAAACAAAGCTGCTCAGGTAATTGTCTGAACGGGTCTTGGCGAAGGCTGCAAAGGCTTTCAGCGTCTCCGGCAGTTTGTCTTCGGCCTGGTCAAACATACGTGCCAGAAAAATGTAGGCCTGGTCCACATCCGGAGCAATCTGAATGGTGCGCAGGAATGAGTCGGCCGCTTCCGAAAACCGGCGCGCACCGTAATACGCCACACCCAATGCCAGCTCGATCTGTGCGCTTTTCGCGAACACTTTTTTTCCAGCTTCCAGGACCTCGATTGCGTCTTTGGCGTTCTTATGTTGCAGGAGTGCCCGGCCGAGATCAAAATAGTAAGGCTCTTCGTACGGATTTAGCTTGATCGCCGCCTGAAGCTCCGGAATCGCCTGGGCGGGCTGTTCCTCGCTTTCGTATGCCTGTCCCAAAAGGTTACGGAGTTCCGCGCGATCTTCCACGGCCAACGCTTTTCTCAGCAGGTCGATGGCGGATTGGGGTTGCTCGGCGCGCAGGTAGAGCTCAGCCGCGCGAGGCAGGGCGTTCCGGTCGTTGGACACGGCTTGCGCGTAACGGGACTCGAGTTCGGCGGCGCGCGCGAAATTTTCCGTTTCGGAGTAGAAATAGGCCAGACCGTGCAGAATGAGGGGATTCCACGGATCAAGTGACTCCGCCTTTGTCGCCGCCGATGCCGCGGCCTTGGGCTGTCGCGATCTCCAATAGGTCTGTGCCAGTGCCATCCAGACCTGCGGATTGCGAGGCTGGATTTTAGCGGCTGTCTCCAGTTGCGCCTGAGCCTCGGCGAGTTTCTGTGCGTTCAGCGCCATGAGCCCGGCGCGAAATGCGCTGTCGAACGACGGAGTTTCAGCCAGCAACAAGAACAGCAGTGCCCACATTTCTAACCATCATAAAAAAAGCTCCCACCTGCTGCCGGATGGGAGCTTTGTATAGATTCGAATCGCTGACTGTTCAGAACATGAACCGCAGAGCGAATTGCATGTGCCGCTCGGTGCCCGGTAGCGTGCCGTGGATTTGGCCAAAGTCGTCGTTCCCTTGCACGATGCCCATGTTGAAGCTGTCAAATTGCGGCGTATTCGAGAGGTTGAAGCCTTCCGCGCGGAACTGGATTCTGCAACGTTCAGTGAGCCTGAAGTCCTTGAATAGCGACAGGTCGATATTCCGCGTACCGGGTCCGTTGAGGGCTTGGTTTCCCAGTGTTCCGTTCGTATAGGGCCGTGGAGCTGTGACGGCGCTGGTGTCGAACCAACGGTCAGGTGTGCGTCCGCCTGATGGAGGGCTTTTCGGGTCTTTGCCTTGAACCACATCGGGATGGAACATACCCACAAACCCGATTCCGTAACGAGTGCCCAGGCTGACTGGGGGACCAGTCCGGTACGTCAGAATTCCGTTGACCTGCCAGCCGCCTAGCAGAATATTCGCAGCGGAATTCAGATTCGCACCGAATTTCCTTCCCCGTCCGAAAGGCACGTCGTAAACGAAGCTCGTAGTGAAGCTGTGACGCCGATCCCAAAGCGCGCTGGAGTACAGACTGTTCAAGTCGCGTGGATCAGTCAAGCCCCATGCGCTGGTCCCTCCCGTTAGCGTAGTGCCTGCGTCCGAGAGCGCATGCGCCCAGGTATATGACATCAGGAAATCCAAGCCTTGCGAATAGCGCTTTTCCACCTTTACACCGAGCGCATGATAGTTGCCGTAACCGAATGAGTACGTCGTGGAGTCGAGGGCTCCAAGGCTAGGTACCGGCCTCAGAGCGTCTACGTTGGGCACCGAGGACACATCAACATTGGGTGAGCGGGGAGCAGCGTTCGTATCCCAGAACACAACCTGGCGCGCCTGGCGATTGCCGAGATACGAAAGCTCCAGTGCCATGTTGAACGGCATTTCCTGCTGGATGGCCAAGTTCCATTTATGCACCAGTGGATTCCGGAAGTTCGTCGCCACGCCTCGGAATTGCACTGGAGCCGGCAGATCGAACACTCCCAGGGGAAATCCATCCGAGAGCCTGTTAATGAATGGGTTCTTTAGAAATGTTGGGCCGTTCAACACCACCGTTTCATTGAACGGAACCGATTCACCACGATTCGGATTGCCTCCCTGGTTCTCCTCGCCTCCGTAGAAGATTCCGTAACCACCGCGAAGTACGAGTTTCGTGCGGAGCGAGTAGGCAAAGCCGAACCTGGGCGAGAAATCGGTCTTGTCCCAAGGAATCAAATATTTGTCGACTTCACCGCGCGACACCTTGACCGTCGGGAAGGCCGTCGCAAAATTCGGCGGCAGCGGTGCGTCCTGGTTCCGGCCCTTCGGAATATAGAGCGTCTGGTTATCGAACACAAAGTTTGACTGCCGCCCGAATCGCTCGCTAATCGGTGAAAATAGTTCGTATCGCAATCCAATGTTCAGCGTCAGCTTGGAAGTGACCTTCCAGTCGTCCTGGGCGTAGAAGGCCCATGCCGATTTCTCCGACGAGATGAAGTTATTGGTCGAGATCTGCCCGTTTGTCGGATAACCGAGGAGGAAGGACGCGATGCCGTCCCCGGTGGCGTTGGCGAATTCGTCCTGCGGATTGTTTGTCCGGTTCCGGCCGAAAAGCATATCGCCATGCGGTGAAGGAACCTGGAAAAATGGGAATTTGATCGGGCGGAACTCGGCGCCAAATTTCACCGCGTGACTGCCACGATTGATGGCCACGTTCTGGATGAAGTCCCAGACATTGTTGTATTCCTTAGTGGGCAGCCAGTCGGAAGCCCCGATTCCGTTCCACCCAAGATAGTCATCCATGGTCAAGAGCGGCAGGCCGCCATTCAAAGACGCGCCGCTCGGATTGTAACCGCCGATGCCGTACTTCTTGAACAGATCCTGTGTTGCGTTTGCCTGAGTGCGAGCCGTCACCAGCCGGGAGAAGGCCACGCGCGTTTCGGAGATGATCCGCGGATCCCACACGCGCATGTAGCTGATCATGGCGTTACGGCCTTGGTTCAGCTCGGTTTGGCCTCCGAAGCCTCCGTGGTCCAGGTCTGGCGGCAACGGCGTGGTGTTGAACTTGCTTTCCTCGGACCAGCTCAAGCTGCCAAAGATGCTGTCTTTCTCAGATATGCGGTGGTCCACCCGGAAGTCGGCCTGGTCGTTCTGCTGCTGGCCGCTGGTTACGGCGAGATAATTCCCCGCGGGTAGACGCGTATTGAGATTTTGATTCGGAGCCGGGAACTGATCGAGCAGCTTCTTCGCGACCGGATCAAAAAAACTAACGGGTATCTGATTATTCGGGAAAGGATCGCGGACAAATCCGTTTCCATTCGGGTTCGGCCGTGTCGATAGAAAATCATAAATCTGCCCTTCACGCACCGGATTGCCCAGAGGATCGGTGCCAATCACCTTACCCAGGATGCTCGAGAAATCGCCGTTCTTGAATTCAGGTCGTGGAATAGTCATTGTTTCCGTGAATCCCAGACCGGGGACGGTGCCGCCCGTCGAGCGGATGCGCGTACCCTGGTAATCGCCGAAAACGAACGTCCGGTCTTCCCTGATCGGTCCGCCCGCCGCGGCCCCAAACTGGTTTTGCTTGAACGCTCCGCGGTCTACACCGGCCCTGTTTGACTCCCACTTGTTTGCGTTCAGCTTGTCATTCTGAAGAAATTCGAACAACGCGCCGTGCAATTGGTTGGTGCCGGACTTGATGGTGACGTTCACGACACCACCGGCGCCGCGTCCGTACTCTGCGTTGTAGCCGTTCGTCAAGACTCGCATTTCGCCGATGGCCTCGACCGAGGGCCCGATGACATACGAAGTCTGATTGATAAAGTCGATTACGTTGACATTGTTGTCGACGCCATTAAGCAGGAAGTTATTCTGCCCGTTGGAACGGACGCCGTTGGCCGCGAAGCCGCCGCCGGCCTCGTCCCGTGCACCCACTTCGGGAGGAAGCACGCCTGGAGACAGCCGCGCCAGAAATGTGAACTTCCGCTGCCCGCCTAAAGGCAGCTCGCTGACCTGCCGGGCTCCCAGGTTCTCGCCGATGATGGTGCTCTCGGTCTGTAGCAGGGGTGCTGACGCGGTGATTTCCACGGTTTGCGTCACTTCGCCAACGGTCAGTGTGAGATTCACTGCCACACGATCACCCGCCGTCAGCAAGATGTTTCGCTGGACGCCCTTCTTGAATCCGGTGGCTTCGACTTCAACCGTGTAAGTGCCCGGTTTGAGCAGCGGCCGGATGTAGTTTCCATTCGCATCCGCTTCCAGAGCGTACTTCAAGCCCGTGGCATCTTCTGTGATCGTGACTTTTGCGCTAGGAACTACGGCGCCGGTCGCGTCTGTGACCACCCCGACCAGGGTCCCCAAATCGCGTTGCGCCCAAGCTGCAAAACTGAAGAGGCAGATAGCAGCAGCTATCGTGACAGAGCGACGAAACATATATCCTCCCCGTCCGAATTGAGTCATGGTTGAGACTATCATCGGGTTGAGAAGGTAGCAAACGAAAAATAGAGGATTAGAATTAGTTTCTAGTGCGTGGAAGTCTGATTGTCGTACTCCTCCTTGTGGTGGTGCTTGCTAGCTCAGAAGCCGTGCGAATTCAGTTTGCGGATGTTTCCCAAAGTGTCGGCTTGACGGCTCCCAACACCTTCGGCGGCCGCCTAAAGAAGGATTACATCCTCGAAACAACGGGTAATGGCGCAGCTATTTTCGATTACGACGGCGATGGTTCCAACGACATTCTCATCGCCAATGGCACCCTGTTCGATAGAGCGCAGGCACCCTCCACCGCCCACCTTCATTTGTACCGGAACGATGGAACCGGTCATTTCACAGAAGTGGCCACGCAGGCAGGGTTTACTCAGGAAGGCTGGGGGCAAGGCGTCTGCGTCGGGGATTATGACAACGACGGGCGGCCCGATGTCCTGGTCACCTACTACGGGCACAATGTGCTCGACCACAATCTGGGTAACGGCAAGTTCGCGGACGTGACACGAGCCGCAGGATTGCCCGTCGAGGGTACGCGCTGGGGTAGCGGCTGCACTTTCTTAGATTATGATCGCGATGGCAAACTGGATCTTTTTGTCTCCAACTACGTGGATCTCGACCTCAAGACAACCCCCAAGCCCGGCGATAACGAGAACTGCGTGTGGAAGGGACTGCCTGTCATGTGCGGCCCCCGCGGCTTGCCCACGGCTCACAATGCGCTATACCACAACAACGGTGATGGCACGTTTACCGATGTCTCGGACAAGGCCGGTATTTTGAAACCGGGTGGCCGCTACGGGCTAGGCACCGTGTCTGCCGACTTCGACAACGACGGCTGGCCCGATATTTACGTGGCCTGCGACATGACGCCCAGCTTGCTCTATCACAATCGTGGCAACGGGACTTTCGAGGAGCGCGGGGTTGAGGCTGGAGTGGCCTACAATTCCAATGGTCAGCCACAGGCTGGGATGGGCGTGGCCATCGCGGACTTCGATGGTGATGGGTTTCTCGACATCGCCAAGACCAACTTCTCGGGCGATCTGCCGTCACTTTACAAAAATGAGGACGGGAAATTCTTTACCGACGTCTCCCAGCAGGCAGGCTTGGGCCGGAATCAACTGCTGGGCTGGGGCGTCGCTTTTCTCGACGTGGACGAAGACGGCTGGAAGGATATTGTTATAGCCAATGGTCACGTCTATCCGGAAGTCGAGCAAAGCATGCTTGGCGACAAATATCTGCAGAAGACGCTGCTCTACCGCAACCTCGGGAATGGGCGCTTCGTGGATATTACAGCGCAGGCCGGGCCCGCATTCGCCGCCACGCGGCCGGCTCGTGGGCTGGCGACGGGCGACCTCGACGGTGATGGCCGGCCCGAGATCGTAATCGTCAACATGAACCAGACTCCGGCGCTCTTAAAGAATGAAGGCACGCACCAGAACTTCTTAACTGTGCAGCTAGTTGGGACCAAGTCGAATCGCAGTGCCATCGGGGCGCGAGTTGCAATCGAGGCCGCAGGGCGCCGGCAAATCGACGAAGTGATGAGCGGATCCAGTTTCTACTCGCACAATGAGATGTCCCTTTTTTTCGGTCTTGGTCGTGCCGATACGGTAGACCGGCTGCAGGTCAAGTGGCCCAGCGGCGCCGCGCAGGAATGGAAGCATGTCCAGGCAAACCGAAAGATCGTGCTTACTGAGGGAGAGCAGTCCATCGCAGTAAAACATTGAGCTGCGGAACCATTTCAAACGCTGAAACGTTTTTTTAGCGAGCTCGCTATTGCGGCTTCTGCACTTCGACCGGAGGCTTGGGTTCGCCACGTGTGGCACCGGATGTTTCGCCGGATTCCGGCGCAGCTTTTTGCGCCGGCGGCTCCAGCGTGCCGGAAATACTGGCCCCGACTGCCAACTGTTTTTCCGGTCCCTGGTCCAGATTTGAGAGATAACGAAACGAACGATCACTGAAATTCTTCGGTTGGAAGGATTTGTCGGATCTTCAGGCTTGCGCAGGTGTTGGTCGGCGAAGCCTCGTATCTGACCCACTTGATTGGCGCGCAGCCCCGCACGCCTGCATCAGCCGCCTGGCGGAGTGGGCCCGGTCAGCCGACAGTTCCCAGTTCCAGTAGGCAGCTTCGGCCACGTATGGTTTGGCGTCAGTGTAGCCTTCGATCAGAAGCGTGTTCGGTAGTTCCGCCAGTTCCTTGGCCAGCAGCGCCAACATCGCGCGCCTGCTTTCCGACGGCTGCGAGTTGCCGTTTCCGAAGAACATCCCAGCCGCCGTTTCCAGCAGCTCCACTCGCAATCCCTCATTTGTGATTGTGATCTGGACGTTGTCTTTCATCTTCTGGAACTGGGGCTTGGCTTTCATGACCTGCTTCAGCTTCTCACTGAGGTGGGACATGTCGTCTTTTGTTACGGTGAGGTTTTCGCCCGCTCCAGCCACCGTCGTACCGGCTTGCTTGCCCTTACCGGTGGGGTCCTGAAAGTAGCTTTCGACGGCTTTCCTGATCTTCACGTTGCGGTTAACCAGCCACAGCACCATGAACAGGGCCATCATAGCGGTAACGAAATCCTCATAGGCCACCTTCCAAGCGTCGCCGTGATGCTGCTTCTCTTGCTGACGATGATCGGGGCACCTTCTTGCTCATGCCTGGCAGGTTAGGAGGTGGTTCTCGGAGCTGCGGCTTCAGCCTGGGCGCTGCCGCGGGTGCTCCTTCTTTGGCCGCCCCGTCCGTCGCCGGGGAAGCTGATCGCTTCTTGCAGGCCGCTTCCATGGCTTGAAACGTTGGCCGCACCTCGGCGGGAATGGAGCGCCGGGCGAACTCTACGGAAAGAATGGGGGCAGAGCCTCTCACGAACGCGGCAATCGCTACCCCGAAGGCAATGATAGAACTGCGCCTTGGCGTCGTTAATCTTAGCCATGTTAGATGCCAGCGGGCCGAACAGCTCGTAGCACAACAGAATTCCCCGGAATGTTCCGACCAGAGCAGCGACCACTTAGAGCAGCGACCACTTTATGTCCGATCTCCTCCGGGGGGCTTCCCAGCGCACCCATAGTGTCCACCAAGCCAAGTACAGCGGCCACAATACCGAGGCCGGGCAGCGCATCCTCCATGGTCGTTAGCGCGGCGACAGGCACGCCGGCGGTCTAGGTGGAGTTCCATGTCGAGCTCCATCATCTGGTCCAACTCGAACGAGCCCACGCCCCCCAGTGATGTACGTAGCGTGTCGCAAACAAAATTCAGCGCATGATGATTGCCTAAGAACTTCGAGTACTTTTTGAATACTTCGCTCTTCTTGGGCTCCTCGAGATCGGCCTCCAGATTCACCATGCCGGCTTTTCTGGCGTACTGAAAAAGTTCATTTAACATCCTCAAGTGCTCGAGGTAAAATGCTTGCGTGAAGGGGCTTGGCTTGAAGACCCCGACAAGGCCCTTGACAATCCCGATGAGTGTGGCAGGGGATTCGCAACCAGCATGGTACCGATAGCGGCGCCGTCGATGATCAACAGTTCGGCCGGCTGGACCAGCACCATGAGGTTGCCGTGCTCCATCAGGTAGCCTCAGACGATCGCACCGAACACCAATAACTAGCCCTATGATTGCAAACATGTTGTGCAGTACGCCTTCTAGGTCGTCTCACCTAGAATATCGATATAGGTATTGGATATAGATAAAGTGTCCGATCGGAGCTCTAGCTGCCTGCCGAGAAGGCACCCGGTGGGCCACTGGCCAGGAATCTGCCCTGGGAGTCATATTGCAGAGTAAGCTGGCCTAGAATCATCAGCGTCGTGATTCCCGTCGCCGGATTGGAATTTTGCTGGTAAGGGATGCCTTTGAAGTCCAGATACTTGCGCGCACCGCGTAGCGTTCCTTGCTCGCGCATCATGCTGGCGATGCGGTAGGCCTTCTGCCTTGCAGCGCGGTGTTCTCTTCGCGCGCGCTGGCGGTATTCAAAGCCGCGCAGCCGTTGTTCGAGTTTCTGGCGTATCCGTTCTTGCAAGCGATGTCGAAGAAAGCAGCCGTTTCACGATACTCTTCATGGCGCGTCATCGTCAAGGGCACGTGGAGTGCGGGACAAGTCACCCGTTGATGTCGGGCAGTCCTACGGTCGGATGCGCTCCACCACTACCGCCGTGCCATAAGCCAGCACTTCGGTCACGCCATTCATCAGCTCGGTTGATTCGTAGCGAGCACAGATGATCGCGTTCGCCCCAAGTCCATGCGCGTGCTCAATCATTAAGTCAAACGACTCCGAGCGCGTCTGCTCGCACAGTTTGCTGAACAACGAAATGTTTCCACCTACGATGGTCTGAAGACCGGCGCCGATCGTCCCCAGCACGGATCGAGACCGCACCACGATTCCTCGCACCACACCCAGGTTCCGCGCTACACGGAATCCGGGCAGCTCGAGCGCACTGGTCACCATTTCGTGCGGAATCAGAGTAGCCGACGACGATTTGGTTGACGGACCTGCCGAAGTTGTTCCCATGCGCGTCTCCCGAGAGCATGATACTTCAAACAGAAGGCAGGAGCCAGATGGCGACCGTGGAATGGAGATGTCACGGAAGCGAATCATGCACTTTGTCTATCGTCAGGATTGGAAGGTAGCTTGAGATGTTCAGAGCAGCGCTAGAGATCCGTGCCGCCCCTGGCGGGACACTTATGGAAGTGAGCTCATGCGCTGCCGTGCTAGCGCGCCGTGAATCGCGCTGAGACCGATTCACCGGGGTCTGTCTGGATGGCCAGGATTTCCTTGCCGCCGTCTACCAGGATGCCGCGAAGCTTGACGGCTGGGGACATTCCGGGGTCCGGCTCCGGAAGCGTCAGCTCGAAAGTCACGAAGCAGTCGGACTTCACCTCGATGGTTCCCGGCACCGTCAGCACACGCGAGCCCGGTGTGAGCGTTTGCGTCAAGGTGAGCTTACTCTCGGCATCCATATGGATGGCGCCCTTTGCGGACACATTTCGACGAGCGCCGCCCGTGGCCAAGGCGGTCGAAACTCCCGACAGCGCAAAGCTGTAGTCCGCCCGAAAATCCGACGCTTTACAGGTCTCGGCGGTCTTCATCAGCGTCCCGCGTAAGCCCGTGCCGGGGTCTGTCTGATGAAACGCCACACGGTTCGTTCCGGCCTTAATGCTGCTGCTGAAGTGCTGGAAAGCGCCCGAATCGTCCTGCAGGCTCCAGCTCATGGCGCAATCGGTCGCGACCTCGTATTTTCCGGTGACAGGGTTGCCCAGCAGCAGTCCATTAAAGTTCACCGAGGAATAGCCACTGATATTTCCATCGCCGTCGAACACGATCCGCGCGATACCAACTGCGGGGGCCGAGGTTCCGGAAATCGTAGTCATCCCGGAGAGCTGAAACCCGTAGGGTCCGGAGATGGCCTGCTTGTTGCATTCGTACGCAGCGCGAGCGGGAAGCATCGCCAAGGCCATAAGGATGACAAAGAATACCCGCCGCATCTTAATGACAAGATGCCAGACCGGGTACCACGGTTTCAGTATTTGATTCGAGAAGTAGTTCTTACCGCCTGAAAGAGCACAGGTACCGTACGTTCTGTCCACTTGCGCGCGTCTGTGTCATGAGTTGTACACTTGTGGGCATGCATCGGCGTGTTTTCCTTCTTTCCACCGCGGCCTCGGCCTTACAGATCACGGGGGCCAGCGACCGCCTTCGCGCGGCCATCATCGGCAGCGGCGGCCGAGGCCGGTTTCTCACCGCGAATTTCAAAGAACTGGGCGTCGACATGGCCGCAGTGTGCGATGTTTACGAGCCCAATCTTCAAGCCGGTCTGAAGGCTGCCTCTACGGGGGCTAAAGCATATGACAACTACAAGCGCGTCCTTGAAGAGCCGTCCATAGAGGCGGTCGTGGTTGCGACGCCCGACCACTGGCACGCCCAAATGGTGATCGACGCTGTGGAAGCCGGCAAAGACGTCTACGTCGAAAAACCCATGGCGCACAAGATCGACGAAGGGTTTCGCGTGATTGAGGCCGTGCGCCGGACCAGACGCGTGGTTCAGGAGGGGATGCAGCGCCGCAGCTTCGATCTGTTTCAGGAAGGCAAAGAGTTGATGGGGCAGGTGCGCGATGTGCGGCTGGTGAATGCCTGGTGGCTGAATAACCAGCGCTCTTTGAAGCAGGCCCCGCTGCAAGGCCGCCTCGATTGGAACCAGTGGCTGGGTTCGGCGCCGCGGCGTGAACTCGATCCAACGCGGTTCTTCAACTGGTATTACTTTTGGGATTACTCGGGCGGGCTCATGGTGGGGCAGGCGGCGCACGTCATCGATGCCATCCACTGGTTCATGAATTCCACTTACCCGGTGGCCGTCACGTGCGCGGGCGGCCGCGTGAACCTGGAGGGAGCCGAGGTTCCGGAGACCACATCCATGGCGATTGAGTACCCGGAAAATTACCTGGCGGTATTCACGGTAGGTTACAAATCCATGCATTACGCCGGGATCAACGACCAGATGAAGCAGTTCCACGGTTCGAACGCGCGCTTGGATATGGGTCGTGAAAGCTACGCACTGTACCCGGAAAGCCAGGCGGAAGTGCTCGAGGCGTCTGTCCAGAAGCGCCGGCCGGGTAGTTTTGATGGCGCCACTCGCGCGCACATCCGCAATTTTGTCGAGTGCATCCGCACGCGCCACGACCCCAACACCACCGTGGAAATGGGCCAGCAGACCAATGTCGTGTTGGCAATGGCGATGGAGGCGCTGCGCAGCGGGCGTCGCATGAAATGGAATGAGTCCGAGCGGAGGATGGCGTGAGGCTGGCGATTGCTTTGCAGCCTTGAGGCGCACTGCGCAATACGAGTTCGTAGAGCCGACATTGGCGGCACCAGGCGCAACGATCAATCTGAGTAAAAGTGCGGGTGGAGTTCACTCTCAGAGATGAATCGCAGCGCTTGACGATAGATCGCGTGCAAGGTACCCCGATCGACCTCAACATGATGCACATCGTCAAAGTTTGACGAATGCCTGAAGGTAACGTGCGGCGCAATTTGATGTGCTGCCTTTTTGCAAGCACGGGCTGAAGCCAAAGCCGGCGAAGATTCGGAGGAGATCTTTGCCAGAAAGACTTCGCAGTTTCGGCATCAGGCCACAGCCGGTAGCTCCATGGTAGCGAGGATGGTGGGATTGGCTGCGAAGCCCAAATCTTCCAGATTTTCCCCCTCTAAGTGCAGTGAGATGGCCTCCTGGATATTGGTTGTCAGTTCGTCCAGAGTCGAGGCCTCGGTCACCACGGGCAAGTCCAGGCATTCAGCGACATATTGCTGTTCGCCGCGGAAGATCCGGACCTGAATGGCGCGCTTCATGTGTGATTCGCCTCCCTGCTCAATGTAGCAAGTGCGGTTTAGGGCGCAGGCCTCTTCGAGCTCAGACTGGTGGAAGGCCAGAGGTCCTTCTGTTGACCTTGGACGACGGTTTCGCTCCCCACGCTCCCCACGCTGGACACGTTTCGAACCTTTGCGGCTGAAACACGCACCGCTGGAACCAGTCCAATTTCTTTCAGGCCTATAACATCTGCGGAAAATCGGCACGCCCATCCAGACTGGGCGCCCAGGAGCGATTCCTCTCGAACGCTCCAGTTCGGGGAGAAACTTCCGGATAAACCCCTAAACCGGGACTTGACCGCCAGCGATGACAGCACGGTTCACTTCTACGGAATGCCGACTTGAACGAAGCCGCTGGCGCGGCGGACGCTTCGCGTGCCCGCCCTTCTGCTGTGTGCAGACCCGAACGACACAGACCCGAACAGACCCGAACAGACCCGAACGACTCTTGCGGATCAGCACCAATTCGGGTTAGGATCACGAGCACAGATGGGAATCGCCAGGAATCTGAGTCAGGTTAAGGCTAATCCGAGTAACCATCCAAGTGAATTGTTTCCGGAATGCGCGGCATAACCCTCCGAAGCCCGGTTCCGTCACTTCCCATAGCCCGCTGATGCACACTGAGGCCCTGTGCGCGACAGTCCGAGATGCCGACCAGTACTATGGGTACCAAAGTGGAATTCAAATCCCTTGGCTGACCGCGTCCGCCGCAAACGCCAGCGGCTTCCTTCAAGTCTCCTTATCGAAAACGCCTCGGCTCGGAGTGCGCGTCTTCGCATCGGCAGCCATGCGCCGAGGCATTTCCAATCAAGGCTAGCGACTAATCAGCTACCCGGCCGGTTAAGTCAAATAGTGCAAACGTTTTCATCAAGCACTCCCCATGTCGAACCTCGGCCCCCGGGCGACCACTTATTGTAGACGACTTCAGTCGTGGAGGCAGCATTCCGAGTTGAAAGCAATTGGGGTTCCATCAGTTGCAGTGAGGGTTGATGTGACCAAACGCGCCGGATTGGAGCCCGCGCTTAACAGGGTCGAGCGCGAGATCGGTGGCATAGGCATCCTGGTAAATAATGCCGGCAACGTGTCGTTGAGCGGCGGTGTGTTGCACGAAAAATCTGAAGATTGGGACAGCGTCATCGAGACGCAACTCAATGCAGTTTCCTTCTTTCGAAACTCGCTGCCAGATCGATGCTTAGTCGCAAAGGTGGAAAGATTATTAACATTGGCAGTATGTATTCGTTCTTTGGATCTGGGCTCATCCCTTCTTACAGCGCAGCCAAAGGAGCGATCGTCCAACTGACCAAGTCAATGGCCATTGAGCTCGCCCCGCACAACATTCAAGTCAATGCGATCGCGCCAGGGTGGATTGAAACGGACATGACGGCGCCTGTGCGTATAATGCCCTTGAACGACGAAATTCTTGCGCGGACCCCTGCCGGTCGATGGGGTCAACCGGAGGAACTTGCCGGAACTGCCGTGTACTTGGCCTCGCGGGCTTCGGACTTCGTTACCGGTACTACGATTCGTGTCGATGGCGGTTATGCGGTCCGATGACATTCCGACGTAACTCAGACCGATACCGAAGTTGGCCACTTATCGAAGTCGAGTTCGAGCGGTGAACTGGCGTCGCCCACAAAATGCAAAATCGAAAGGGCGATTTTGTTGGCTCCCCGGGTAAGGACTCGAACCTGCAACCCTTCGATTAACGGCCGTTGAAAAACTTGGTGAGCGCGATCCTTGTGATTTGTGACAGCGGCCAGGTGAGCGCATGAAATGGAATGCGTCAGAGCGGAAGATGATTTGAAAACGGTCGGCGCTCCGGGTCAGGATGGTGGGCGGTGTAGGGCTCGAACCTACGACCTCGTGCTTGTAAGGCACGCGCTCTAACCAACTGAGCTAACCGCCCGGCGCTTCTTTGATTTTACTGCACTGCGGCCCGAAGTCCCGGGATTGCCCAAACGGAGTTGACAGAACTGGCGCGTCCGTTTCATTGTCATTGCATGACGCTCGAAGGAAAAACGGCACTCGTGACTGGAGCATCACGCGGCATTGGACGCGCGATTGCATTGCGCCTGGCGCGGGAAGGCGCGGCCATCGGCATCAATTACCGGACCGGCGCACGCGAAGCGGAAGCGGTGGCGGCCGAGGTCCGTTCTCACCACGGTAAGGCATTACCGCTCGGGGCCGACATCGCTCACCCACACGCGGTGAGCATCATGGTTGCCGAACTCGAACGCGAATTCGGACCGGTGGACATCCTGGTCAATAACGCCGGTGTGATGCGCCGCGGCGATCTGGGGGATTTCGATTATGGCCTCATGGAAGGCATGCGCGGTACCAATGTCGACGGGCTCATTCACGTCACCCGCGCGGTTGTGGAAGGCATGAAGAAGCGAGGATCCGGGCGCATTATCAACCTCACTTCCATTGCAGCACACGGCACCGCCATGGCGGGCACCACGTTCTACGCCGCTACCAAAGCCGCCGTTGCACTGTTGACGCGCCGCTTTGCCCTGGACCTAGGGCCGTATGGAATCACCGTCAACGCCGTGGCTCCAGGTTTTATCGTGACAGAAATGGTGAAGCAGGGCCGGACGGCGGACGAAATTGCAGCTACCGTGGAAGGACTGGCGGCGAAGGCAATGATGCGTAGGGTCGGAAAGCCGGAAGATATCGCGAACGCCATCGCGTTTCTGGCATTACCGGAATCGGGTTTCATCACGGCTCAAGTGTTGACCGTGGACGGCGGCCGGACGGATTACATCGCGCATCCGTAGCAGAAGGAGACAGGAGACAGCCATGGCTCCGGCCGTGCCGGATTGAACAGCCGACCGCAGCCAACTACCGGCTTCCCGCGCCGCAGTTTTTGGGGAGACAGCCGATGTTGGAAATAAACGGCTTGACTGGAAGTCACAGACCAGCTTTGCCACCGGCGGTGCCGGATTGAACATGGCTGTGACTAAACGGCACTTCGCGGAGGTATGCTACGAAAGGACACGACTGCAGTTAAGGCCCTTTGTCCAATGGTGCGCATGCCCCTAGACTAGCATGGCTCCAGAAAAGCGATTGAACATTGGTGAGGCTCTTGGGTGAGGCTCTTGTAGCACTCCCCTAGCCTACCCCCTAGCCTAGGCGAGAATCCACGTATCGGCCAACCTGGGCTTTCGTGTTCGGAAAGGTGAAGAGACGATATAGGACGACCCTTACATTTGTCAGCCTCCCAGCAATCGGGGGCTGACCCTAGGCAACCGCCGCCCTGGGTAGCCTCCGGAACTAATTCGGCCTGACGAACATTCCGCGGCACCATAACGCCTCATGGGACGCCAACGGTGTTGTGTGTGCGCCCGCAAAACTTGACTCATTTACATCAAGTTCCCAACTTCAAGACATCTAGAGGAAATCTAGCGGTGTTTGTCAGGCAAGCAACTTAGACCAACAACCACGCGACTTTCCATCCGCGATCGCGGGGAGTCACAGGCGAGGAGTCAGAAGATCAGGAGGAGTCAGCCTCATCCTGCGGTGCTGCGCCTGCCGGACACAGACCGCGGAAAAAGGGACATTCCCGACAGTGCTGGCCTTCGTGCAAGGGAAAATTCAATTCCGCTTGCGCATCGCGGAAGTCCCGCACTAGCGCCTGGGGATCGTCCAATAAAGTCGGCTCGAGACTGACGTCGACTGCGAAATTCGGGCGCAGGAAATAGATGATGGCTTTGTCCGGAGCACGGCCCACCACGCGCTCAATCGCCAACGCATAGAGACGCAGTTGCGGCGCGTAGATAGCCGCGCGCGCTTCAGCCTCACGCCCAGTGACATCATCCGTCTTGTAATCCGCCAGCACCAGCTCGCCCGCCTCCTCAAACCACAAATCGATCTGGCCGCGCAGCACCACGTCTTCCAGGTCCATCAGAAAATCAAACTCGCGTTCCAACCGGGATGAGCGCGCGGCCCGTCGGCCGATGTCGCTCGCGCGGAATATTTCCGCAAGCCGTAGAGCTTCGGGTGCCGCGTCCTCAATCTTCTGGCCTGCGAGCAGTGCATGCACCTGCGAGCCAAATTCGCTGGCATCCAGCTCGTCATCGCCCGGCCGGTCGCGATCTTCGTCCTCCTCCGCCTCAGCATCAATCACCATGCGGGCTCCGCCGGGCTGCCAGCCGAGGTAGCGTCCCAGATAATAACGGCGGGGACAGTGCGCGAACAGCGCAATCGAGGTCACACTAGCAGTGGAGTCGTGTTGATCGGTGCGCGCGGGTTTCGAAACGAACTCGACCGGTTCAGGCGGCACGCGCGGCGCTGCCGTTCGGGCCGGCTGCAGCGCGGTGCTTGTGGCGATCACCCTGACGCTGAACGAATCGCCGTCGGGCGCCGTAACGGGCTGCACCTTTCTGTGCGGCGCCGTCAAGTCGATGCCCAGCCTTTTCTGCACTAGCGCCGCCCAGTTCTTCGGCGGGCCGGAGCACGAGAACACCAGATGTTCCTCGGCACGCGTCATGGCTACGTAAAAAACGCGATTGCCCTCTTCCTTCTCCCGGCGATGGATCTGATCGCGGACGGCAGCATGGAACAGATCGCTCTTCTCTTCCCCCGTGGCGGGATTACGCCAGCGGACGCCTAGCCCGGTTTGCGGCGAAAAGCACATGGCCGGCACATTTTCCTGAATGCCTTTATGTAGAGCGGCCAGAAACACCACCGGAAATTCCAGGCCCTTGGCCGCGTGTACGGTCATGATGCGGACCGCATTCACCGCGTCTTCGGGCGGGACATCTGTGTCGCGCGCATTTGTCGCCCGCATCAAGTCGATTTCCTCGACGAACTCAGAAAATGAAATGCGGCCGGTGGTTTCACGGGCCAGCGTCAGCAGCTTTTCAATGTTCAATGCTCCGCGGCTACCGGGCTCGCAGGCATAACCGGTCTCATCCATGGCGCGTATCAGCAGGCGGTCAAACCCGATCAGATCACGCTCGTCGCGCCAGCGCTGGAGCTGTTCGCGAAAACGGCGTAGCTTCTCCAGGTCTTGTGCATCGAACGGCGCTTCGAGATGCTCTAGACGCCGCAGAGCGCCGCCGAGAGTGCCTTCGAGCCTCAACCGCAAAAGCGCTTCGTCGGATACACCCACGAAGGGTGAGCGCAGTGCCGCCGCCATGCTGAGTTCGTCGCGTGGGTTCGAGATCACGCGAAGCAGCGACATCAGGTCCACCACTACGCGCCCCTCGAAGAATCCCTTGCCTTGATTCAGAAGATATGGAATGTTCGCCCGTTCGAACGCCCCTGTAAACGTGCCCACTACTTCGGAATTCCGCACCAACACCGCGATATCGCCGTAAGTAGCCGTGCCTTTCGCGAGTTCCAGGCCGCCGGCCAGTTCCAGGATGCGACCCGCGACCAGTTCCGCCTCGACCTCTAGGAGTTTCGCGGGGTCTTCGCCGATCGCGGCCAGCACCTCGACCGAGGGCTCGTGTTTCGGCGGAAAAGTCTTGGCCGCAACTAGTCTGCGCGGCTCGATTCCGTCCGCGTGATCCAGAATGGTCTCGACCGCGCTCAAGATCTCGGGGCGGCTGCGCCAGTTCTCCTCGAGTTCCACGAAATGCTTCCCGTCGCGCTCCACAGTCTCTCGATACTCGCTGAAGCCGGCCGGATCAGCGTAACGGAATCCATAAATCGACTGGTTGATATCGCCGACGGCATAAAAACTGTTGGGCGGCCGCAGCAGGTTCACCAGCTTCGTCTGCTGGCCGTTGGTGTCCTGCAGTTCGTCCATCAAAACGTGCTCGAACCCGGATTGCACGCGCCGGCGCAGTTCCGCATCCTCGTCCAGAAGCCGCACCGCAAAGCTCTCGAGATCCGAGAAGTCCATGGCGCCGAGCTTGCGCTTCTCTTCGCTATACAGCCGGTCGAACAAGCCGAACATGGCGTACAGCGTTTCGCGTTCCGGTGCGTAGAACGCGGTCACAAGCGTGCGATAGAGCTGGGAGATTTGATCTTTGACAATACGCATCCGCGCATAAATCGGGTTTGCAGTCTTGAGACCTTTCAGGTTGTTGGGGAACTCAGCGATCGCCCGTAGGCCGTCGAGAGTCACGCCGTTTTGAGACGTTCCACAAATTCGTTCCAGAATCTCGAGCCGTTCTTCTAGAGGCTCCAGTTGCCCCGCGCTCCAGTTCCAGGTACTCTCGCTCCGCATCTCCTCGCATGCCTGTCGGATCTGGCTCAGCTCAGTCCCCGGCGGTGCTTCAAAATTCCGCAGTTGCTGAGGACGGACGCCGGCCGCTCGCATGCCGTCATAAATCGCAAGGATTGTCGAGGCGATGTTCGGAAACGCGAGCCCTCTCATCAGACGGCACATGGCCTCTGGCTGTTCAGCGAACATCTGGTCCAAAGTATCGATGGCCGTCTGCTGCTCGAGAACCGTGGCGCGGCGCGCGTCCAGCACCGTGAAATCCGGGTCGATGCCAGCCGCAATTGCATTCTCCCGCAACAACCGTGCGCAGAAACCGTGAATGGTTGAAACGTGAGCCTGCTCGAGTTGCCGGCGCTGGTCCGGCAGCTCGCGGAACGCCTCAGCCAGGCGCTCTTTCATATTGCGCGCGGCTTTTTCTGTGAATGTAATTGCTAGCAGCCGGTCGGGATGTACGTTCGCTTCTATGACTAGCCGCTCATAGAACCGCACGAGTACGCGAGTTTTGCCCGAGCCAGGCCCGGCAACGACGCAGGTATCCTGCCTGGCCTTCTCGATATCCACTGCGCGACGCTGCTCCGCGCTGAATTCCATCACGCGCCCTCAGCCGTCTCGAGCGCAGCCGTCTCCAGTGCTTCACCGGCGCCGGCAAAGCGACACACATCCCGGAACTCGCAACGCGGGCAGATTCGCGGGTCATTCGGAAACGGCTCGATCTGTCCTTTTGTTATTTCCCCGGCCGCGCGCACGCTGCGCTCCACGCCTGCCTGCAACCACTCCGAAGTTAGCGGCAGGACATTAGCGGCGTTCATGTTCTCCATCTGCTCGCCCCAGCCTCCGTACTGAAACCCCTTGCGCATGGCGCAGTAGAACATTCCGCCCGGCCGCAGCCCGAACGCGCGCTCGAGCGCCAGCGCATACAGAGGACCTTGCAACAGATTCTGGTTTTCCAGCTTATCTTTCAGCTTGTCGCTGTACTTGTAATCGACAATGAATCCGCGGCCGTCGGGTGCCTTTAGTAACCGGTCGATGCGTCCGTGAATCGAGAACCCGTCCACGAGAGCGCACGTAAACGCTTCCTCGGTTTTACTCTCGAAATCCGCCGGCCAGCGGTCACTTTCAGCGAAATGCATTAAATCCTCCAGCATTTGGGCGCGCAGCAGTTCGGTCTGGTATCCCGCCGGGAAATTCTTCTCCGCGACGCCTTCATGGAAAATCCGATCGAAGATGCCTTCGATAGGCAATTTCGTGTTGACCCACTCTGCAATCGTCTGATGTACGATTTTGCCGCGCATGCGGAAATCCAAGCGCTGGTCGGGCCGCAGCGGCGGCTCTTCGAGCTTGAGCGTGTGGCGTCCAAAGAATTGAAAGGGACACTGCAGAAATGATTCGAGCGCCGTGGGACGCACGTCGGCGTGCCGGGTCGCGATGACCTGTAGCAGCTCGGAGCTGCGGATCATGATGGGCGCTCCGGGCGCTTGCGTTCTAACCGGCCGCACGCGGACAGGACGCGCGCGGACCGCCGGCTCCGCCAGATCGAGATAAAGCGAACGCAAGTTTTGTTCGCCCCGTGAATCGGTTTTCGGATAGCTCAGCACCAGCGCCCGGGTGGCGCGCGTCATGGCGGAGTCGAACAGAAATTTCTCTTCTTTTTCCGTATCTTCGGCCGAACGGATGCGCAGCCCGTTTTCCTTGAGACGCCGGCGCGCGTGCTCGGGAAGCAGTGGATCGGGCCTGTGAAAGCGCGGAAATTGCCCTTCCACCAGCCCGCACACAAACACCAGCGGAAGCTCCCATTGCCGTGCTTCATGCACGCTCAAGACGTGCACCACGTCGCGGCGATGATCGGGGACGCGCAGCGGCTGAAGTTTCAAAACAGCCTTCGCAGTGCTCCAGTAATCGCTGAGAGGCATGGCGGCCGCCGAATCGAACGACAGCGCCGCTTCAAAGAGCGCCGAATCGAAAGCCTGAAGGGCGAGTGCCTGCGTCCGCCAAGTCAGAGCCGCTTCATGCCCGGCAGCTTCGCGAGGCCGTTGAGTCTTATGGAGCGCACGCAGGCTCGCCAGGCTGCGGGTCCATTCAGCCGGCTTCAGCTTTAAAGCCCGCCAGGATTCGAGCGCTGATAAGTCCGCAAGCAGTCGAACCACTCGCTGATCCGGGTAAGGTAGTTCGTCTGCAATCTTGCGCAGCGCATCCAGACCGCATCCCGGGATCCTTTGGCGCACCGCGAAATCAAATCGGTCCATAGGCGCCGATGTGCCCGCGCCCGGCGCTAGCTTCATCACCGCCAGCGTCTCTGAGTAATCCCATCCGCCGAGCATGACGTCCACCGCGCCCGCGAGATATCGAACCACGGCGTGCTCCATCAGCTCACCGCCAAAATAAAAGCGTGCGGGAATGCCAAAGCGCTCGAGCGTGCTGCGCAGAACCGGCACGTAAACATCCCCACTGCGGATAATGATGCCGATCTCACGAAAAGGACGTCCGGCGCGGTTTTGCTCGACGATCTGCCGCGCGATTTCATCGGCTTCCCGCTCCAGGCTGGGAGCAACGACAAGCTGTCGCGATGGAACTTCGCGCCGCCGCTTGAGTGACTTTTCCGCGAATCCCGCGGCCAGCAGCCGCCCACGCGTTGTTGAGGCGATTTCGTCGTCCGGCAAAGTCACGATCACTTCGGCATGCGCCGCCAGGGCCTTCACTAGCTCCAACTCCGGATCGGTGAGCGAAAAGAAACCGTCCAGCCAAACGGTTTTCAGCTCTGCCGTTTCGCCTTTGCCGATACGCTCGGCGGCCAGACGCAGACGATCGGACCGGCTGCCCAGATGTTTGGCAGAGATGGCGCAGCTCACCTCGCGATGCACCTTGACCAGCGCCTCGCCCAGCGTCGTCGTCAGATACTTTTCGAGTGCGGCCGAATCCAGTCCCGCCGTAGAAAGCTCCTCCAGCGTACGCACCAGCATGGCGTGAAAGCCGCCGAAGTCCGCCACTTTGGCGAAAGCCGGCAGGTTCAGCCGGCGCACGGTCCTTTCGACCAGCAGTGCGTAAGCAGGATCGGAAATTTGCGGAAGATCGCTGACCCAGCGCTCGATAAAACGCCAGAGCGTCTGAATCAAACTCGGGCGCACTACCAAGCCTTCGCGGGCAAGCTCATTGCGCAAATGCGCCGCCATTGTGGCGGTCGGCACGAGCAGCCTCACGGAATCATCGTGAAGGCGTATCGCTTCCCGCAGTTGCTGGAGAGCCAGGAAAGTTTTGCCCGAACCGGCTGGACCGGTCAGGATGAGCATTTAGTCCAGCTTACCGCAACCCAAACGGAGGGCCGCGTTAAGGACAATCGTGCGAGTTTGATCTGAACTTACTGCAGAAGGCCTGGTTGGGGCCGCACGCCGTGATCTTTCCACTGGCGCAGCTCGGCAAAGGCGTGGGTCACTTCCGTGTTGTTGATGGCGCAATGCCCGTCATGCGTCACGTACTGCTGAACGAAGAGGTTCTTCGTCCCGTGCTGCTCGGTGAGGATCGAATATGAATTGGGCATCCATGACGGCACCAAAGCGTCATACGTTGTATGAACGGCCAGCATCGGCCTCGTGAGGCGCCCCGTTGGTGTGTAATAGGTCTGGAGATATTCGGTTGAGCGAGGTTCCGAGATATAGC
>QHXW01000001.1:13677-23284 GCA_003223115.1 Acidobacteriota bacterium | reverse complement strand
CCCTCTCCAGCTTCTTCAGCCTCGTGGCTCTCTTGCTCGCCAGCATCGGGCTTTATGGAGTTATGGCCTATGCAGTAGCTCGCAGGACTAGCGAGATCGGGATTCGCATGGCGCTAGGCGCAGAGCATCGCTCGATTCTGCGGATGGTAATGCTAGAAACGCTGTTGCTGGTCATCATCGGCGCGGCAATTGGAATCTCCGCGGCGCTCGCGTCAACTCGCCTTGTCTCCAGCATGCTGTTCGGCCTCGAACCTACTGATCCGATGACGTTGGCGACGGCAACTGGGGTTATGCTGGCGGTCGCGGCCTGCGCAGGTTATCTGCCAGCACGCCGCGCCTCGCGCGTCGATCCAACGGCGGCGTTGAGGTACGAGTGAGCGATGTCCTGGATAGGCCGCCTTCGCTCCTTGTTTGAAAAACAGAAGCTGGAGGATCAGCTCGACGAGGAGTTGCAATTCCACATCGAGATGCGGACGCGGGAGTTTGTGTCGGCTGGTATGACTGCCGAAGAGGCCCGGTACCGCGCCCAGCGCCTGTTCGGCAACCAACTCCTTCTGAAGGAAAGGACTCGTGACATGGACACGGTCCGTTGGATTGAAACACTTTGGCAAGATTTGCGCTATGGACTCCGCTCGTTGCGCAAGAGCCCGGGTTTCACGACGGTGGCTGTGCTTTCGCTGGCTCTCGGCATCGGCGCAAACACCGCGATCTTCAGTGTCGTCGACGCTGTATTGCTCAAAATGCTGCCTGTAAAGCAGCCGGAACGGCTTGTCGAGCTCGGTCCATTCGTGCCTTCAATCAACGCGCGCGGGGAACGGTATAACTTCTCCTATCCGCTGTTCAAGGAGGTACGTGATCGCAGTTTATCTTTTTCCGGTGTTTTCGCAGCCCTCGACGGGACACGCACCATGGATCTCATACAGCCTGGACCCGGCAGGCAGACGGAAAAAGCCGAGGTGCAGCTCGTGTCCGGCGAGTACTTCCAGGTGCTGGGTGTCAATGCGATTGCGGGCCGCATTCTCACCCCTGAAGACAACAAGATCGCCGGCGCGAACGCTGTGGCCGTCATCAGCTATGGCTTCTGGAAACGCAGATTTGCGCGGGATTATTCCGTCATCGGAAGACGAAGCACGCTGAACGATCTGCCTTTCACCATTGTCGGGGTAACGCCACCCGAGTTCTTCGGCGAATCTGTTGGGCGGGCTCCAGACATTTGGATACCGCTCACAATGCAGCCCGCCCTCGATCGAGGTATGTCATATCTTGAGGGGAATGTGGCATGGCTGCGAGTCATGGCTCGGCTCCACCCCGGCTCGACCGAACAACAGGCCCGAGCGGAGCTTGCCGTACTTCTCAAGGACCTTCAGTTGCAACAGAGCGACCTTGGCAAAACGGCGCGGGAATTGGCACGGTTCGATGTCGTCCCGGGCAATAACGGTCTTTCCGACCTTCGCAAAGAGTTTTCGCAACCGCTACGTCTCCTGATGGCCGTGGTTGGGCTGGTGCTGCTGATCGCCTGTGCAAACGTCGCTAATCTTTTGCTCGCGCGAGCGACAGCGCGCCAAAAAGAAATCGCAATACGGCTGGCGATCGGCGCCGGGCGCTTGCGGCTCATCCGTCAACTCCTTACTGAGAGTGCCCTGCTGGCTGTGGTCGGTGGTACCGTCGGCCTGGTGTTCGCCGCTTGGGGCAGCAGGATGTTGCTGCTGCTGTTGTCGGGAGGAACAACGGCGATGCCGATCGATGTGAGCCTGAACGGCCGAGTCCTTGCTTTTACGATCGTAGTGTCCGCTGCAACCGGTGTTCTCTTCGGTCTTGCGCCTGCCCTCCAGGCGACGCGGCAGAACCTGAATCCATCACTCAGCGTGAGCACGTTATCGCGCTCGCGCGTTACGCTTTCTCGCACACTGATCGTGGCTCAGGTCGCGTTGTGTCTCTTACTGGTCACGGGCGCCGGCCTGTTCATCCAAACGTTGCGCAACCTCCGGGATCTCGACCTGGGTTTCAGCGCCGAGCACATCCTTCAGGTCCGAATTGACCCCGCGAGCAGTGGCTATCGACGAGAGCAGCTCCCTGGGCTCTACACGCGGCTGCTGGAACGGCTGAACTCCGCGCCGGGCGTCACCTCCGTCAGTATGTCTGGTACCGGATTTGCCTCCGGCACCTCAGCAACCTGCTGCATTGCGGTCGAAGGCTACACCCCTGGCCCCAGTGAAAACCGGCAGATTGGAACCAACAGTGTGACACCGCGATACTTCGAGACTATTAGCCTGCCGTTGCTGCTTGGTCGTAACTTCGCTCCTGAAGACGCCAGTCGATACCAGCGAGAACCACATGTCGCCATCGTCAACGAGGCCATGGCGCGCTACTACTTCGGGAATGCGAACCCGGTGGGCAGGCGATTCGGCTGGGGCGATGATCCCCAAAAGGTGAAGTACGGCATCCAGATCATCGGCGTCGCGAAAGACGCGAACTATGGCAAGCTGCGCGAGAGAACACCACGCTTCATCTACTTCCCAGCCACGGGTGGAAATGTCCTACAGATCCGCACGGCTGCCCACCCTGTCACCATGGAGGCCACCATCCGCCGCGAGATCCAAGCTGTCGACAAAACTCTGAGGGCCGACAGCGTCGACGCGATTACCGAACTTGTCGACCGAGAGTTGGTTCGGGAGAAACTCGTTGCCAAGCTGTCGAGCTTCTTCGGTGCGCTGGCCCTGTTGTTGGCAGCTGTTGGGCTCTATGGCCTGATGGCATACGCGGTACTTCGACGAACACAAGAGATCGGTATTCGTGTGGCGCTTGGAGCGACGCGTTCCGATCTCGTCTGGATGGTATTGCGCGAAACGCTTACGTTGGTGAGCGTCGGGGTCGCGATCGCTGTACCCGCCGCTCTAAGCCTTGCTCCAATCGTATCCAGCATGCTGTTTGGCATCATGCCCAGCGATCCTGTGATGATCTCGGTGGCTGTCCTGGTTCTGTCGTTCGTGGCCACCCTCGCGGGTTATCTGCCCGCGCGCCGCGCATCTATGGTAGATCCGTTGAGCGCGTTGAGATGCGAATAAGTTACGGCTCCAAGGAAGTGTCTATTGAACCCGTAACCGCATCTGATCTGAGAATCCGGTGCCCCGACAGGAGGTTTTTCTACTCCAGCCGATCTCCGCGGAACGGGATTCAGTCACGGTTGACGGCCTCACAAGGCTTCCGATAATCTTCTTGTGCGGTTCCGGGTGATTCCGAAGGCAAAATCATCTACCGCCGGGCTGTCGCCCATAGGTCCGATTCTATTCGGTTAACAGACTTGCGAGAGTGCCGTTTGTGGGGATTCGAAGGCCACGGAATCGAACATTGCGTAACTGTGATCCCAATTCAAGGACGGGTTTTCCGAAAACGGATACCAGCCTGGAATGCGCCGCGACTGCTGCATGGAGACAAATGAATATCTATGGTTATGGAAGATAATTTGCTGGTTGTCCCCTGTGCCAGGAGGCTGGCTACTCACACGGTGAAGACTATGCCGATCTGATCCAAGACTTTCGATTCGCATTTCGTATGTTGCGCCGCAGCCCCGCCTTCACCGGTGTGGCCATCCTTTCACTTGCTCTCGGGATCGGCGCCAACACTGCCATCTTCAGCGTTATGGACGCGCTCCTGCTGCGAAAGCTTCCGGTGAAGCAACCGAAACAGTTGGTGTTGTTTGGCGCGGGCCTTTCGTGGGGGATCTTCAATCCCTTTCCCAACGGGGATACAGACCTGTTTTCGCAGCCATTCTTTCGCGAGGTGCGCGCGAAGAACCGCGTTTTCTCCGACGTTGCCGCAGTGGAGAGCATGCGCGACGACGTGCATGCGCGATTCGAGGGAGTGAACGCTGAGATCGAGCCAGTTAAAGATAAGACTGGTGTCCGGCAACTATTTTTCGATACTGGGCGTGGGCGCATCGGCCGGGCGTGTGCTGATGCCGGAAGACGACCAGAAGCCGGGCGGGCATCCGGTGGCGGTGATGAGTCACGCGTTCTGGGAGCGGCGCTTTTCGTGGAACCCGGGCGTTATTGGCCGGAAGGTCACGCTCAATGCAACCGTGTACACGATCATTGGCGTGGCTGCCCGCGAGTTCTTCGGCACGGTGGTCGGTGAGGCGCCGGATTTCTGGATTCCGCTAGCGATGCAGGCCCAGGTCGAGCCCTGGCTGGGCGATCCGTTCGGCGCACAGTCGCAATCGCTCTGGCTGATTGGCCGCCTGAAGCCAGGTGTCAGCACTGCTGTAGCGGAAGCGAATACGAACGTAGTGTTCCAGCAATGGCTGCACACGATCGCGGGCGAGTCGCCATCGGCGGAACGCTTTGCAGACATGCGTAAGGCCCGCGTGAAACTGACAGAGGCGGCAAACGGAATCTCGCGTCTGCGGAGAGAGTTTTCGCGATCGTTAGAGATATTGATGGTCGTCGTTGGTTTGGTATTGCTGATCGCTTGCGCGAACATCGCGAACCTGCTGTTGGCACGAGCGGCGGGACGGCAGCGGGAGATCGCCGTGCGCGTGGCGCTCGGCGCCGAACGGCGCAGGCTGATCGGCCAGTTCCTTTGATCCACCCTCCCGCCTCCCTTGAGAATGGGACTTGCCACTCCCTATAATCCAGGTAATGAGACCGGCCATTCTGTTCCTGCTCGCCGCGACCGCGTGCGCGCAGACGTTCTCCTCGCATGGCGGGTGGAGTTTCACCGATACCTTCCAGACGGCCACCGACGTCCTGGTGGGTGATATCGTCTCCGGATCCGCCGTAGACGACGGCTCACAGGTAAGCGTCAAGGCGACTCTGCGCGTCGTGCGCGTGCTTGGCGGCAACGCGGCGGCCGGCTCGGACCTCGCCATTCAATGGCAGTATCGTCCGATGCCGCTTGAGAGCCCGGCCGTCACATCCACGGTCCCAAAAGTCAGGGGACTGTGGTTTCTTCGCCGCGCGGAGGGAAAGCTGCAGCCGCTCCAGGCAACCGTGATGATGTCGTCGCTCGGTGGATTCTATCTTCCGGCGGGCGATGCGCCGCGATACTACAGCGAGATCGCGCCTGTCCCTTACAAACTTGCTTGCGAGATCGCGCCGGTCATTGAAGATCTCGTCGCGCGGCATGGCGACGATCTGGGGCCGCACGCTCCCCAGGCGGCGGTGGTCGGGGCGCTGCCTCAGTGGGTTCGGACAGTGACTCAATTCAACGCGTTGACAATGGCTCTCCAGGGATTGGGCAGAGCCGCCGCCGAGGCATACACGTATTTCTCCTCGCTGCCCGATCCCAAGCTGAAACTGGTCGGAATCCAGGGCCGGATGGAGACGGGCGACGCGAGCGCGCTCCTCGATCTGGAGAACAATCTCGCCGCGGTTGCGCCGGCTCTCAACCGCGGCTCCATGCCGATGACAAGCATGGGCATCGACGTGAGAGCGAACCTGCCCGCCGCGCACGCCCTGGGGCGGCTGTCCATCGGCGAAACTCCCTTATCCGGCATCGAAGGGGGCGCCTCCTCCCAGTTGGCCTCGACACACAGCCCGGAATTTCTGCCCTACCTGATCGTGATGCTCGGCAGTCCGAGCCCTAGCACGCGCGATCTCGCGCTGATGTCGTTCTGCCAACTGCTGAGAGACCAGAAGTTCTGGACGGCGGAAATGCTCGGCTACTGCCCGAACCGCTCGCCGCTAAACGATCCCGCAGCGGAGCAGAAGGACATCCGCTTCTGGAACGAGTGGTGGCAGACTCATCGCGTTGAGATCGCGAAGAACGTCACCCTGCCCAATGTCTCCGCGCCCGCGCGGTACAACGTTCCGGAGAACACGGGCTGGCAACCGGTCGAGATCCCGATGGAGATCCGGTTCATGTCGCTGCTCAACATGGCCGGCAGTCGCTCCGACCATTACCACGATGCCGGTGGCGCACTGGTGCAAGGCCCCGGACCTGGCCCGCACGATCCGGTCGCACCACAACTCACACCCGCCGATCGCGATGCCTATGAACAAATCTGCGCGGCGGTAAACGCAAAGCTCGCCGCCATTCAAAAGCGCTCGGAGGAAATGCTCAACGCTGCGCGCATCGCGGGGACTCTTCCGCCCGTCATCACCGACGACCGGATACCCGTCCTGAGATCCGGCGTTGACGACCTGCGCAATCGGCTCTCGCCAGCCGGATGGCAGGTCGTGGAGAAGTTCCTCAACGATATGGCGATCGGAATGGGACGTATGGCCGCGCCCGCGAAGTAGAGGCCTTACCCGACTTTGGTCTTGCGCGCGCGCTTCTTGGGCGCTTCTTCCGACACCGCTTCGGCCTCTTCAGCCTCCCGCTTTCTCAACTGACAGCCATTGATCCAGACGACTCAACCGACGAGGCCATCGGCGACTGGCACTACTGAGTGGCGCACGGCTACTATCTCTGATTTACGCACGGCTCCCGAAAGCTCACCACCCCTCAAAGCACCAGCGCACCCAAACGCAGACAGCCGCAGCTCGTAACAAAAAAACGTCAGTTTCCGATAACCCCACTTTCCTGGCACGATCCCCGTCCCGTCCTCGAATCGCGTGGGAATACACGTCTGCCGCTGCTGCCTGATAACGCTTTCCTTCTTCGGATCGCCATCCTCGGACGGCTAAGCTTCGCACAGATCCCCGTTTGTGGTCAAAAAGGCACGAGGTTCAAAAAGGCACGAGGTAAGGAGGACTCCGCGATCACCGAGGCCCGGATCACACAGGATCACATAGGCGCGGATTGACTTACTTTCGAAGCTAAACTAAACTCCGCCACATGGGAAAGAATCTGGTTATGTTTTTGGCCTGTTCCGCGGCGCTCCGCGCGACAACCCTTCAAGTAGGCCCTGATAAGTCCTTCCACGCGCCCTGCGCGGCCATTGCTGTCGCGTCACCGGGCGACGTGATTGAGATCGACGCCGGTTTGTACCGGCGCGACGTGTGCGTTATTAGGCAAGATAAACTGACGCTACGCGGTGTCAACGGCCGAGCACATTTAGAGGCGGATGACGCGAGCGCGCAGGGAAAGGCGATCTGGGTGATCCACGCGAATGATGTGGTCGTCGAGAACATTGAGTTCTCGGGGGCGTCTGTTCCCGACCAGAACGGCGCTGGAATTCGCGCCGAGGGCGTGAATCTCACTGTGCGCAACTGCTACTTCCACGATAACCAGGACGGAATTCTGGAGAGCAACGTCGCAGGGAGCAATATCTTAATTGAGTTCAGCGAGTTCGATCAGAACGGATTCGGCACCGGGCAGGCGCACAATCTTTACATCGGGCACGCCGGCTCGCTGACGTTTCGGTTCAATTGGTCGCACAGGGCCAAAGTCGGCCATCTCCTGAAATCGCGCGCTTCGCAAAACTACATCTACTTCAACCGGCTCACCGATGAGACAGGAAACTCGAGCTATGAAATCGATCTGCCCAATGGCGGTAGTTCCTATGTTGTCGGCAACCTGATCGAGCAAGGGAAGAACACCGGCAACAGCACGATTCTGAGTTATCTGGAGGAAGGCGTCAGCCTTCTGACTTCAGGCAAGGATCTGCACGTCATCAACAACAGTTTTGTGAACAATCGTCCTGCTGGGAGCATATTCATTCATCTCGCTTCCACGGCCGATCCCGCTATTGCCACGAACAACATCTTCAACGGCCCCGGCACCGTTTGCGATCAGCCAACCGCCGCACTGACTACAAACTTTGTCGGGGATCCGCTCTTCGTGAATGCCGACGATTTCGATTACCATTTGACAGTCGCATCGCCTGCAATCGATCAGGGCTCGGATGCCGGGCCTCTGACGCCGGCGTTCGAGTATGCGCATCCAGCCTGCGGGCAAGAACGCATCACGACTGGCGCTAGAATCGACATCGGCGCTTACGAGTTTGGAGGCGCCGGGTCGCCGCTCGTCTGCCAGTGAGGCGACGATCACCCACGCTGCTCCTTGTCGGAGAACTCTGTACCGGCTCCGACGATCGTAATTTCGATGCCGCAGTGAGAACGCTTTGATGAATACGGCTATTCCGCCCTATGCCCTCGCCGTGGCGGAGAATCTAACCCCCAAACGCTCAGCGGGCGAGACGGTCGCTGACGCGGAGACCTAGCCTGTTTTGGATCGCCCCACGAAGTCGGGTTTGAGGGCCGGCCACCAACTTACGAGAACCCCGTTTGGGGACAATGGCGGCCCACTTTCGCGCAAACATGCCCCGCGCCTACAACAGCGATTGCCACGCGCGGTCAGTCACTGCGCAAGAAGCGAGGCAAGCCAGTGCGCTAACATCCCAGTTGAGGACATTCCGCATGACCAAGACGCATGCTCATTGAAGATCAGTTACTTGGAAGCGTCTGGATTCTCAGAGCATAAACGGCTAGAACAGGATCGCCAGATTGCTTCAGGAGACTTAAAAACTTGGCGTATTGTTGTGCCGAACTCAGCTCTTTCACCGCAGTTCCAGTCCGTTCGACTTGCGCGAACCAGCCGAGTATGCTCTCTCCCTGAAAATTTGACGAGCCCGGAAATCGGGCGAACCGACTGACCACCCTTTCCCGATCTGCTCCCGGCAGTGCAGCTCCCAGCAATGCCGTCAAGATAGTCGCCTTGCGGTAAAAATACCGGTACTCAGGTTCGCCGACTCCGGGTTTAGACTCATCGATTTGGCGCGGGAAATCATCGAACCGGGTCCGCCATTCTAAGGAGTTCTTCTGAGTGTCAGACAACGGCTCGGATAGGAGATCATGCCCTTCACCAAAAAGCATAGCCGTAAACTAAACTGCTGCAGCCTCCGCTCGAACTCGGCATCATCGAAGAACAGACCCAGGTCGGCGCGGCCTTGCACTCCACTGGGCTTCATCTCCAGCCACTATTGGCGCGAGACTCGGGTTCGTATCTGTGGCAAGCGCTCGATTGAATGCTGCTATGGACGTCGTCAGCGGATCACGCTCTCCGATCGTATCGGTGCACCTCCTGCCTTTAAAGCTTCGGATCAGCCACTCGCGATAAGCGGAAATGATTGTATCCGGCGTTACAGCTCGCGCTCGCAATCGCTCAACAAGGTTTCTCACTTCTCGTTCCGTCAATGGCAGAGCGGCAGAAAATGATCTGTCATCCGATGAGAGTCGCTCGAAAGTTGCCGCGAATCGCCCTATGAGGACCTGAAGTTCGTCGTCATCCAGGTTCGCGGAGGATAGCGTCCTCGCGAGTGGACCGACCTCGACCGGTGAAGTCATACTATTAATTCTGTAGTTCAGCAGTTCAACATGCCTACCTAGGGTGGCTAGCGTCTGGTGCGCCGGCTCGGCGCCGGGGGCGGCAGCCGCAAGCTCTGCTCCAGCCGGTCGATGGCCGTCAGAACCTGCTGGTGCAGTTTGACCAGGTGGGCGCGCGACGGGCGCACTTGGCGGTAGTCTTCGGTCAGACGTCGCATGCGGCCCGGTCGGCCTGGGGCAGCGAGCGCAGGCGCGTCTTGCCCGCCTCGCTCCAGCAGAGCACTGGGGCCGCGTGCCGCACGCCGCGGGGCTTGGCGCAATGGCAGGATGGGTTGCCGCAGCGCGTCTGGATCTCATAGACGGAGCCTTTGATCAACTCGCGATGACGGAGCAGTTCGTGG
>QHXW01000001.1:0-13581 GCA_003223115.1 Acidobacteriota bacterium | reverse complement strand
CCCCTTCTCTTCTTATAGCCGATGGCGTGCGGAATGTCCAGCGAAAAAGAACGAGGGGCGGATTTTTTATCGGCCCGCCCGAAGGAGCCTAAAATGGCCCAAAGAGCTGCCCATCCGTAACCTCCTCTTTATGCCCTATGCATAAGTCGCATCACAGTTCCTCGGATCGTGAGCCACAAAAATGAGCAGGCCGCAAAACTCTTCAACTCGGAAGTAACGGAACTCACGGTTGCTCGCCGCCTGAGCCTATCAGGACCGATTCGCCCGTCCATCGCTGATTTCGAGTTCCGCCGCCAGTCCAGATCGTATGGATCCTCCTGGACTCGCAAGAGCGCAGCTTTTACTGTCTGAATCGCAGCAACATGTTTTAATGGGATCTGGTCGCTTTGCCGATCAGAACGCTCCGGCGTTGATCGCGTTGCCAGATTGACCGCACCAGACAGCCCCGCGGAGAATGAGAGCGCCCCTTCCCCCAAAACGGTTAAGCACTCCGGCGTATGCGCGCGTATGTGCCGGATCCGTCATTGCTCCCGCACCAATCACCGCATATAAGGGGCGAAGTTGTTCGCGATCGTGCGAAATTCGGCATCGGACAGAGGTAGCTGCCGAAATGCTGTCCAGGCTTCGCGCGGCGCAAGGTTGCCCCCGCCAGCACCATCGGAGCCGTAGAGGATGCGACCGACGCCGAGTTGCCGAATCCGTGTAGCGATGAGACTCGCCTTATCAACCCATTTACCGAGGCCGACGACGCCCGATGCGTCGAAGTAAACGTGTGCCATGCGCCGGTCCTGGTTCGCGATCGCATCCGCGAACACAGCAAGTGCCTGATCGACCAACGGGTCGTCGTATCCTCCCGCCCCAGCAAGATGCGCGATCTGAATCGGAACGTCGGGAGCCGCTGGAAGAATCTCGCTCAAGAACATCCGCGCCTGGTTCGCGCCGTACGGTCGCCGTCGCGTCACCGACGGCCGCATGTGAACGACGATCGCCATCCGGTGCTCGTTCGCCGCGCGAAACACCCGGCGGAGTTGCTCGACGTGCTGTGGGTTGTCGAGGTCAACGTCAGAATTCCCGAAGTGCAGCTTGAGGCCGAAATGGAGCTGCGGATCTCCGGCGCAACGCGCGAGTTCTTCGATCGCATAGCCTTTAACTGGGTTGACGCCGCAGAAGCCCCGCAACCGATTCGGAAAGAGCGCCACTTGTTGGCTGGTCCAATCGTTCTCGGCTTTGACCTTCGCATACTCGTTCTCGATCGTTGGCCTGTTCGGATTGCCGAACTGATAAGCGACCGACAACACCAGCGCCCGTCGGATCCCGGCCAAGTCCAGAAGCGCGACGAGGTCACTTGCTGTGATCGGTTCAAGCCCCGGCGACAACTTCGTGACGGCCGGACTAAAGAGGTGTTGATGGTGATCCACCAGCGGCTGTGATTGACCATGGAGCGACGTAAACGGGAGCATGGCGAGCGCACAACATAGGACTCGGATACTCATCTCGTCACTTGAGTTCCTCGTGAGCATGTCGCGCCGCGGACATTCGCTGCCCAGGGACTAACCCAAAACGTTGACGGTCTGAGCTGACGGCGTTCTCCAGGCGTCCTCGCGTTCCGAAAAGAATATGCGAATTATACCGGATGGATCCTCCCTGACGCCGTACGGTTTAGGGATCGATCATTCTGTCCGCGCCGCAAGCGGATCGTTGGGCTCGATCTGAAAAATTGTTCGCCGCAAGTTGACGAGAACCCGGTATCTGGACAGCTTGCTACTTCCGAGTGGACCAGCACGCAGCCGAGAAAAGTCTTTCGCTTCATAAATTACTCGTCGGAATGGCACGATGCGGCGGATAGCTCCCAACTTGTCGCCAAGGGGCGGGTGATCCCGCCGCTCCAGAAACCCGCAAGGCCTACGGCCGCCGAGTAGAACCTCCAATCGTCGCGGAATGCGAGTCCGGAGTTGACGCCGTGGGACTTGAACCCCAGGGATCGGCTAGTTCTGGAGAGCCCAGCAGGTATTCATCCGTGAGGGACTCAAGAAAGGCGATCAGGTCCGCCTTGTTGCGGGCGGTCATTCGGAATCCGTGGATCAGCGAATCCTTCAAAGGATTATCGTGTCCTACTCCGGCCGATGGGCCCGTGACAATCGTGCGGCCACCGCTGGCGTAGTGATCCAGAACCTCGCTTAGGTTGACGGCGCTGCCATCGTGCATATAAGGCGCCGTCACCGCAATGTTGCGGAGTGTCGGAACCTTAAAAGAGCCGACGTCTTGTGCACGCTTCGAAAACTCATACAGACCGCGACCACCCGCGGGATAGGAGAACTGACCAGCCAGATTGTAAAGTCCGGTGTTATGAAAAGGGCTGCGCGACGTACGGGCACCCTCTGAAGAAGAAGCAGCGTCAGAAAAATTGAAGCCGCCGTGACACCGAAAACAAGACGGGCCGCCATCGAGGAAGAACAGAACCTCACCGCGCTTGGCTGCCTCCGAGATTGCGCTCTCCTCACCCTCGAAGTGGAAGCGATCCCAGGGCGAGCTGCCTGAGACGATGGTTCTCTCAAAATCGGCGAGAGCCTTGGCAACGTTGGCGGTCGTCCACGGATGCGGGTCTCCGGGGAACGCCGCGGGAAACAGTGCACGGTAAATTGGATCGGCGCGGGTCGTCTCGAGAAAACTCCTTTCAATTGCGCTGTATCCAAGTTCGACGGGATTCGTGGCCATCATCGGCTTCAGCGCTTGTTCTTCCAGAGAGTGGATCGACGGATCGGCCCAATTAAACACGCGATTCCATGCGACGTTGACGAGCGTCATGGCGCTGCGGGGATGCAGTTCCCCGGTAGCGCCCCTTGCCCGGCCGCGCCCGTCGGTAAACGCCAATTCCCGGCAGTGGCAGGTTGCGCAGGAAGCAGCTCCGTTCACCGACATCCGCTTGTCATAGAAAAGATAGCGGCCGAGACGCACTTTTTCGGGGGTCAGGGGGGCATCCATGGGAATCGCGGGGATCGGGAAACCCTTCGGTACGCGTGGCAGTACTCGCCGGGAGGAATCGGCCACCGCGGAACTGTAGCAGACGATCAAGGTGAGTTGCAGGCAGAGAATTCGCGAAATCATTGCGGCACTCCGAAGTCGAGGCGGACTACATTTGAGAGGTCGCCGTTCAGCGTAAAATACAGGTCCGTCTCCCCGGCCCCGGTCAAGGCACTGGGAAGTCGGATAGTGAGCTGATCAGTGCCCGGAGCGGTGTTCTGCCCGAAGGACACGACCGGTGCCGTGAGTCCTCCCACGGTGACTCGGAAGTCGGGATGATCGCCTGCGTGACGAAAGCCGGTTCCGACCAGGCGGAGCGTAGTCGACACCTTGGGTGATAACGAAATTGGTACAGCCTGGCAACCGCCTATTCCACATTTCCACGTCGCAAATGACTTCTCGGGCTTGCCAGCCGCGTGCTGTGTCACTTGGCCCACGGCGATCGAGCGCCCATCGGGAGGGGCGGTAAAGAGCCCGGGCGCCAGGTTCCCGATCAGAACCCGGCTCCTGGCGGTTGACCCATCCATACGCACGACTGCAACTTCGGCCGGGCCGGTTGCACACTCGTCCGGTACCACGAAGCTGACGAACGCCCACCCGGCTCCGGTGTGAAGAATCGGAGCCAGGCGGGCGACGCCGTGCGAATCCGTGATCCGGATCGAGATGTTTGCCAGTCGGGTGGGCAGCCTGGGTCCATGCCCATTCATTTCTCGATCAGCAAGAATCGGGCCGTAAGCCGCAGAAATGCCGCCGCGAGCGATCACAAGGCCGCCCCGACTCTCGCTCACTGCAAAGAGACCGAGGGGCGTTGCGCCCCACAAGTGCGATAACACGACCATCCCGAGTCCGGCAGCCACGGTGGCCGGTTCACCGCAGGCCCAGCCGTCGTCGAGCTTCGTGCCATTGTAATAACGATAATCTGTGATCAGCTTTCCCGGGGTGAAGGATGAGAGTGTCCAGGAGATTTGTTTTGAATCGAAATACGCCAGATTCGTCAGAACCAGAACAGTGGCGTCAGCGGGATCACTGGGAAACGCCGCACAACCTTCTGAACGCTGGTCAATTCCGGATCGAGGCCGTTGACAAGCAGAGGCGCACCACGGGCATCGTCGAATTGCTTCCTTCGACCGGCATCCGTTTTCAGGGCGGCGTAATGCGGCGTTACCTCGTAAATAATATTGCGTTCTCCTAAGAGCGCCGTCTCCGGTCCATCTATGATCAGGAGCTGAAGGGCGCCCGTTTGGCGAATCGAACGTACCCGGCGAGCGGATAGGGGAGCGAAAAATACGTCGGGATTATCCCTGAACCGTGCAGCGAGGTCTGCCCAGAAAAGGTTGGAATCGCCAGGCTGGGTTTCGTAGAATGGCTCACTAGCCTCGATGATCACGAGTAGCTCGAGACGATTCGCAAGGCGGACAAACTCCTCCAAGCGGAGCTTGTATGCGGAACCAGCCTCGTACTGAGCCACAGAAACCGGGATTCTGACAGCGTTCATGTTCAGGCGCTGGCGAATCGTGATCAGCGTTGTAGCCGACAGCGGTCTGAACTCGACCAGCGAACCTTTTTTTGCAGATTCGTCCAGGACGAGTGGCGACAGCTTGGTTCCACGGATCAGATACGGCCGGTTCTGACGATCGAAAATGAGATTGCCTTCGGTGTGATAGGGCCCGTTTGGCGCAGTGTAAGCGCAGGCGGCGCGGAGCTCCAAGCCGTATCCGCTGCCGGTAGCAGCGCCAACACTAAAACAGCCGCCCGCCGGAAATGTTCTCGGTGCGTTCGAACACGCCAATGCCTCTGCATATGACGTTGAACTAGGAAACTGTTGAATATTATTGCACGTACCCCCTCAAACGAGCCGCAGATTGGAAAGTAATCACCCGCGCAAAGTCGGTTAGCTAGCCAGGTTCCGCTAATTCTGGGCGCCACCAAGTTGACGCATAACACCCGAGCCGTCGCGAAGGAACGCGAAGTCTTAGTGCTGTATCGGAAACACTCCGCAGCCACAGCCCCTCAAGGGTGAAGGGAGGTCCACTCGCCGGAGTGTTTTTGATACAGCGACTTGAAGGAAGCCGGTTTGGAACGAAGCGGCTCCCCGGATTTGGCAGGGCAATTGCTTATTGGGTATTGAATCGGAATCGTGATACGTAAGGGGGCAATGTTGCTACACGTAGTTTGAGCCGCCACATCGCAGTTGCCCTGCCAAATAGTAGCACGCGTAAGCGTCTGCCGCTTGCGGCTTCGTTCAAGTCCGGATCTAGTCAGTTGACCCGCCATCATTGCTCATCCCAAGTTGCGAGCACCAGCGGCGACAGAAGTAACCAGCAGTAGCCGCAGCAGACCCGATGCTGAACGGATGGCGTGCGGACACTCCGTACAACAAGCGGACTCACCAGGCGAGATACTGTGAACGCGAAGGCCGGTGGCGACGACGATTCCAGCAATGACCACGCCGAGCGATTCGCACAGCACCATCAAAAGCAGCTCAGAATGCTGCCCGCCAAGAGCCATTCGGATTCCGAACTCTTTGGTGTGGCGCGTTACGTCGACGTTACAACACCGCGGTCGCCGACATACTCAGCACGACAATAGAGATCACAACACCGATAGCTAAACATAGGTAATGACTCCGTACACGCCGATAGAGGCCAGCGCCAGAGACAGCACGCCGAAGAAAACCGGAGAGATTCGCGATGAGACGCTCGTTGCTGATGTCGCTATCGACATTATCTGCGAGTTGTCGGCGTCGGGTACCGGGATGGTCGCATCGAGATTACACACCGTCTGGCGTGGTGCGCACGGACAATCAAACAGCCACGGCCTCCACTGAAGCCTGAAACGCCCGCGGGCGGAAGAGAAACTCGACGATGTTGCCCTCATGCGGTTGCAGCCAGTCCAGCTTGAGGGTGGGGAGGGCGCCGATATTCAAACGGTCGATGTGCGGTGCATCGATCAACCTTCGCTGCCATTGCTGATCCTGCGTAATAGCGCTGCAGACCAGCGTAGGACCAATCTTCTCGAGCATCTGTTCCTGGGGGCAACGGACGACGCTCACGAATGGGAACATGAACTCGGTATTGGCAAGTTCGAGATCGGGCGAGTCGCAGTGAATCACCGTGGGCCGCAAGTAGCCACAGCGTTCTCTTTCCACCAGCCGAGGGCCGAATCGGGTGGTCATATCTTGGACGCCAGGCTCCTGGAGGCCAGCTTCGATGATGGCCCAAATCGAACGGGCCGCACCGGGCACCGTGAAGGCCGCTAGGCCGCACGTGGGGTCCTCCGGAGGCTTGGGCTCCACGGGTCCGAGGCGCTCGGCCAGTGCTGCGGCGACTTCGCGGGTGTGGCGCGAGGCCCAAATCCCCGAGCAGTTGATACACCCGCGCCCGCTGTTTAGGAACACGCTATCCACGATGACGTCGAGGTACTTCTCCCACTGGTCCACCACATCGTCGCCCAGCAAGATCTTGCTGAACCCCGGCCCGTGCACCTGAACTCTGACATCGCCTTTGTAACGCTCGACGGTGGCGGTGCCGCCGAATATCATGCTGCGGTGAGCGCGGCGAACCACCTCTGCGCCAATGTCTCCGCCGCCGGTGTAAATTGCGATGGCTTCTTTTGGCACACCCGCCTTGAGGAACGCCGCAGCCATGCGGTACGGGGTCCAGGGCTCCTGCGGCCCGGGCTTCAGGAGTAGCCCCACCTGCATCGGAATCACGGGCAGCCACAACGTATGCACGCCTGGCGAGTTCGAGGGTAGCACCAGACCCAGCACCGGCGCTTGTGCCTGATAACTGACCATCACACCGCGAGACTCCCTGCCATAACCGCGCGTCAGAATCTCCGTCGGGAGCCCGCGTGTGAGCGAGTCCAGAATCTGATCCATGCGGGACAACACGAAGTGGTTCTTCGTCATGTTGGCCTTGCACATGTGTTCCGGCAAGCCCGTGCTTGCGGACTGATGGCGGGCGAATTCGTCGGGCGTCTGCTCGCCGTCGCCCATGGGAAGCGCGTCGTTCAAATACAAATCGGCCGCTTTCTTCATCAAGCCAATCAGTTCCGGAATTGGAATCTCGGCAAGAACCTTGCGCGCGCGCGGCGCGAGCCGCATGTCACGGCCGAGCAAGCCGGCGTTGGCCTGGCTGACTCGGGCCAGCGCCTCGCCGGTGATGAAATGCACGACGGTATCCTGATCGAGGCTGGTGTAAGGCTGGCCCCAGCGCAGAATGGGCAGATTCAGCATAATCAGTAGACTCCAACGGTCGTGGTGCCAGCTAGTTGGCGGAACGGCCGCACGCCACTAACGCCATCCCATGGATATGCGTCATATGGCCGCTCTCGTTCGCCCTCGTCCCTTTCGAGAAAACCCGGGATGAAGGTTTCTCTGGTGAGAGTAGTCAGCCGGACTCGGCCGGTCTTGCTGTAGGAAACGACGCGATCGCGGTCCTCGAACGAAACCACTTCAATCACAGCGCGCGGCTGCGGCGCGTAGTAACTGATCTTGTAACCATCTTCCGCGCTCACGGGTTTCGAACAGGCCAGGCCCATCAAAGTGTTGCCGTAGGTGGGCGTCATGTAGACCCCCTCGCCCAGCAGCTCTTCCATGGCGAACCTCGTGAACTGCGGCGTGAATTCGGTCCCTCCGGCGAAGACGCCGGTGATACCCAGCCCCCGGATGCTCGTGCCCTGGTTCTCCAGTTCTTCCGCCAGCGCTTCGAGCAGCTTGGGCGTGGTGAAGAGACACCGGATGTCGTGCCCGGCATGCAAGACAGTCACGGCCTGCTCTATCACGTGCGCCTTGTACATTTCCACCTCGTTCACTCGCCCCTGCTTGATGAGCTTGATCACCCAGCGCGGGTCGAGATCGACGCAAAAGCAGATGCCGCCGCGATGCTGGCATAGATGCTCGACCGCAAGCCTGAGCCGGCGTGGACCAGATGGGCCCAGCATCAGCCAGTTGCCATCTCTCGGAAAATATTTGTCGGGAAGCGTCTCGCTGAACATCTCGTAATCGATGCGGAAATCCTCCATGGCCAGGCGACTCTTCGGTACTCCGGTCGTGCCGCCGGTCTCGAAGACGTACGCGGGCAGGTGACCAAGGCCTTTGGGCACCCAGCGGCGAATCGGACCTCCGCGGAGCCACTCATCCTCGAAGGGCGGCAATTTTCTGAGATCCGCAAAGCAGTGGATCTCCCTTCGCGGATCCCAGTTCAGCGTGGAAGCAAAATCCAGCCAGAACGGACAGCCGGTTTCGTGATTAAAATGCCACTCGATGATATCCCGCACATGTGCATCCAGCCGTTCGGTGGCATCCTGTACTCTGGCGGAAAGTCCGACTTTGGGTGTCGCCGTCCTCATTCTCTGCACTCCCGATCTGCGATGGCCATCGTGGTTCTTGAAACGCTAATTCTGAAACCCAGCATCACTACCGCTGCTGGCTAAATTATCGTACTCCGTCCTGCCAAGTTGCGCCAAACGGCTTCTGAGTGCCTTGGACACTCCAGTTTCTCGACGAGTTCATGGCTAGCTACTAGTTGCTACGTTCTCTTCAATCGCGGCCTTCCAAAAAGCCTCAGCAAAAATCCTGCAATAAGGGACACCCCGTCAAATTCGCAAAGCGGTAACGAAGTCTGGTGCTGTTCCACAATCACGGCTCCGAATCTCGAAACATCAGATCTCCCAGAACCCTGTTTAACTGGCCAATCGTGATGCCCGCGCAGGTTTAATTAATTTAATTAGTCTGGAATCCTGAAGTTAAGGGCGCGTGCACAGATTGGACCAGTTAAACGGATGGCCGCCTAGTTCTGCGGTTCAAAAACGATCAGCCAAGTGGGCGCGTAAACGCCGCGTCTCTGAATGAAAATCTTCGAATCGCTCGGTTGGCAAACACCGTCGGATGACCTGACGCGAAATCGTCATCAACTGTCCTCTCGCATGATCATGAGTGGGTTCACCATCAACGCTCGGCGCGCGGGCAGGACGCTTGCCAGTGTAACCACCCCCGCCAACGCAATCGGTGCTGCTAGCCACACCCATAAGGCCGGCGAACCGCTGCTGCGTGTGATTCCGCTCATCCATCGCGAGAACGCAAAGGACACAAGCAACCCCGCCAGGGTGCCTGCGCAAGCAACCCGCACTCCTTCTCCGAGCACCTGACCGATGACGCGCCACCGCTGCGCTCCGAGAGCAATACGAATAGCTAACTCGCGGCGGCGCTGTCGCGCAGCATCATTCAAGGCGCCAAACAGGCCGAGAACGCTGAGCAGGAGCGCCATCGTGGCGGACACGCCAAGAATCACAGTCGCAATGTGCAATGGCGCCAGCGAAGTCTGATTGAGGTACGTTTCGAACGTCCTCACCAGGACCGGACCGGGGCCGTGCCCTGGCACCGCCTCAAGCCTGCGACGCAGATCGGCTAACAGAGGGCCATTTACCTCTCGGACGTGGACAATCATGCTCATTCGTGTGAGAACGTCCTGCAACATCGGGAAATACAGCGCGGGCGCCATGTGCCGCTGGAAAGTTCCAAGCGACTCGGAACGTACTACCCCGATGATGCCGGTGCGGCGACCCTGCTCGTCAATAACCGCCGCTCCAACTGCCTTTCCACCGAAGTACCGGTCGGCGGCCTCCTGATTGACTATGCCGATCCGGCAATCCGTGGTTGTATTGCCGGTAAAACCCTGGCCTGCAATTAGCTTCATTCCCACGGCATCGAAATAGCCTGGCGACACCACATTCGTTTCGAGCTCGGCCCTGGCCAGCTCCGAGACAATGGCCGCGCGAAATCGCACGCCAGTGATTCGTCGCGGCAGATTCTCTTTGTGACCCGTGTAGTCGTAGTAGATCGTAGGCAGGTTCTTCTTTGCCGCCTGCTCCGACTCTCGCATGGCGACCACGCCGATCAGTTCGACGGGCAGTGGATTCTCGGGGTCTTGCAGGGTTCGGCCGGGCGTATATCCCGCGAACAGTTCTTCGGCTGCCTCTTCATTCACGATCGCGGCTCGACACGTTAGCTCTGCGACGCCAAACATACGCCCAGCCTGGGCCGGGAGAGTGAAGAGTTTGAGCGAATTAGCCGTGATCCAATCGATGTCCAGCGTAACTTCGCGGAGCGGCAACTGCGCGGGTTCGGTGCGGAACGACTGACGCATCGTTTGACTTCCCGGCAGCGTTCCGGCCCACTCGATCCCGGATACACCGGGCATCAACTTCGTCGCCTCCTCGACCTGCCGGAAATACTGGATGCCGACATCGGGGTGCGCTTGCACGCCGGCAAGAAGGGTATGCCTAAGGCGTCGGCCTGCGCTCGTTACCATTGCAGTGCGAAGACCATCGAGCAGGAAAGCCGTGAAAATCACAAGGACACAGCAGCTCGCCATTTGTGCGGCCACGAGGCCGAGCCGCAGGCGCCGCAGCGGCGGCGGAGTTCCGGCGCTGTCTCGCTGAAGGACGATCAACGGGCGGTCATGTGGAATTACCAGGGCCGGTAATAGACCGCACAGGATCGTGATTCCGATGCACACGAAGGACGCCTCCGCGATGCTGAGCAAGTCCGGCGCGAATATCAGACGCTCCGCATCCTGCTCGTAGAGGAGTGCGGGAACAAGATCTGACGTCCACACTGCTAGCAGTATGCCCGATATCCCGCCAGCAACGGAGATGATGGCGCTATCCGAGAGCAGTTCGCGAGCGAGTTGGCTACGGCTCGCCCCGAGCGCGACGCGAAGGGCGGTCTCATGGAAGCGCGTGAAGGCACGTCCAAGCAGGAACAAACCCACATTGATGCAGGCAATGAAGAACACAGCGACCGCCGCGAGCTCAAGCAGTGTGCCGACACGTGCGAGGGTCGCCGCCATTTCGGGCGTCATGCCTGTGTAGGGCAGCACGCTTAGCTCGCTGGAGCCCGACTTTGGCTGAACAACTGCTTGCGCCTGACTCGGCGAAATGTCACGGCCTAGGCGCCCAAGGACCCAGAGATTCCGGTTGTTATCATCGAGCCGCTCGAGACCTTTCTCTTGTAAAGGCATCCAGACGTCGACAGGACGGTCTCGATATATCCCTTCCAGCCAGTCGGGCGCTACGCCGCTGACGCGAGCAGTGATGCTATTGATTCGAATCTCGTCACCACGAACCTCGACCCTAGCGCCGAACTCGCCTTGCCAGATGCGATGGCTGATGACAACACCTTGGTCCAGCGGCAGCCCGAGCAGCCCAGCGAGATTGGACGTCACGGCGGCTACCGGCACAATTGCTGTTTGGCCACCCATTGTAACGGTGCCCTGCAAAACGCGCGCCGCGCCAAGCCATTGGAATACGCCGAGCCGACTTTTGGCGGCCAGATACTCCCGATAGGAGAGCGGGCCTGTTTCGCGATGCGCGTCTCGCCCAAATACCGAGACTACCCGGCCGAGAGATGTCAGCGGAAACGAAGGCCTTGTCAAGCCCTGAACGAAGCCATGGACGGATACATTGCTACCGATGCCAAGCGCAATAGTGAATAACAACGCCAGGGCTAACCCTGGCCTTCGAATGAAACTTCTCGCCGAGTATCGAAGGCTAAAAAGCATGCGAGACAATACTCGCTCTATCTTGCAACCGGAAACCCGCTGCTGATGCACGTGTTTTGTGGAGCTTTGCTCGGGATTCTCCAAAGGCAAGTGTTCGATTCCGCGCCAAGTATGTCCGGAAGCGGACGCCGAGCACCAAAGCATGAGCAGATTCCGCTATTCGTATTTCAAGGCCAACATCGGGTCGACGCGACTCGCCCGGCGCGCGGGCACGAACGCTGCGAGCAGCGCCACAGCCGTGAGGATCGCGCCGGCGCCAATCAGAGTCGGCATGTCATACGCGGTGACGCCGAATAGAAAACTACGTAGAAGATAGCCGGCCGCGAGGGATAGAGGAACACCAACGAGCATTCCGCTCGCCACCAGTATCAGAGACTCGCCGAGGACCAGCCGCAGCACGGACTCGCGCGGCGCTCCCAGCGCCAGCCGCACGCCGATCTCCCGCGTCCGCCGAGCAACAGCGTAGGCAAGTGTGCCGTACAGGCCGACAGCAGCTAACAGAAGGGCGATCCCTCCAAAACTGGATGCCAAGTTCAGCAGCAACCGCTCACGCGCGGTAGCCTGATCCACCTGGGCGCGAAGCGTCGTCACCTTTCGGACCATCAAATGTGGACTGGTCGCCGTTAAGGCAGCTCGAGCCTCACGGATCACAGAAGCCTCGGCGCCGGCTCGAACTCGCAGCGATACCGAGCTGATCTTGAATGGCGCCTGCGCGAGCGGCACCCACATCATAGGCTCTGTCTTGGGCTCGCGTAAATCGTTGTATTTCGCATCGCGGACAATACCCATGACGATGTAAGGCGTTCGATCATCCATGTACGTCATTACGAATCTGTGGCCAATCGCTTCGTGCCCGCCACGAATCCGCTCACGAACGAAAGCTTCGTTCACCACTGCGACGCGCAACGAGCCTTCGCGGTCAGCTTCGGTGAAGCCGCGGCCTCGCAGGAGTTGCATGCCGATCGCCTCGAAATAGCGCGGCGAGACATAGTCGAGCAGCGTGAAATGTTCATCCTCAGGGTGGTCTGCGTCGTATAAGTCCAGACCGACATAGTTGCCTCCAAACAATCCAAGCCACGAGACGCTTGCGGCGTGCACGCCGGAAATTGCATTCAGACGCTGATCGAGAGCGCGATACTGGACCGCCCGTCGCGCCTTCCGTTCGGGAGTGTCAACCTCGCCGAAACGAGCCGCAGGTTCCGTGTCCCCGATCTCCATGAGCACCACATGGCTGGTGTTGAACCCGGGGTCGACCGCCATGATGCGCAACATGGTTCGCAGCAACAAGCCGGCCCCAGTGATGAGCAGCAAAGACAATGCCAACTGCGCCGCGACGAGCGTGCGAGTTAGCCGTTGGCCGAAGCGAGTGCCGGTTGTTCGGCCGGCCCCCGCCATTCCCATTTGCAAATCTCGCCCGCTCAACCGTAACGCAGGCAGAACGCCCGCCAGCAAGGCCGCGAACATCGTTGCGGCGACGGCAATACCCAGGACGCGAGCATCCGGCCTGATGTCGAGCTCAATCGGGAGCGTCACGGCTTTCGAGAGAGCAGGTGTGGCCAGCAATGCAACCGCAACTCCCAGGAGCCCTCCGCCAACGGCGAGCACGGCTCCCTCAATAGCGAGTTGCCGCATCAATCGCCCACGCCCGGCGCCCAGCGCCGCACGAGTGGCGAGTTCCGTCATACGGGCCGCCCCGCGCGCGAGCAGCAGATTGGCGACGTTTACCGAGGCGATCAGCATAACGACGCCTACCACCGCAAGCGCCAGTGAAAGCGGCTGGCCAAACTGTTGTCGCAATGCGTCCAGGCCCTGTGCTCCGGGCGCAACCTCGATCCTGAAGTCGTTCGGCTTGGGAGGCACCTCACCTGGTTGGAAAGCTGGTTGATCCTCTAACTGCATGCGCTGGTAGAGAGCAGTCAGCTCCGCTTCGGCCTGCGCGAGAGTCGCTTCAGGGCGCAGGCGGCCCATCACTCCCGAGAAGAAAGCCATACGCCTG
>QHXW01000140.1 GCA_003223115.1 Acidobacteriota bacterium | reverse complement strand
GACAAGCCGGCCACGGCTGGCCCCGAGTGATGCCCGTACTGTGATTTCTCCGGCGCGCGCCCCGAATCTCGCAAGTAGGAGGTTGGCTACGTTTGCGCAAGCAATGAGCAGCACAAAACCTACCGCACCGAGCAACAGGCCCATGACTTTTCCGGTGTCTTCGAGGAACCATTCGCGCATACCCTTTACCTTCACACCTGTGTCCTTGTTCGTCTCCGGGTATGCTTTCGCCAACCGGGCCGCGATGGGTTCCAGCTCCGCCTGCGCCCGCCCAACAGTCACGCCGGGCTTGAGCCGCGCCATCGCCGTGAACCAGTGCTCCTTGCGGGTCAAGAGGTCGGTCGGGTTCGCACAGGACCAAATGTCGACCTTCGTGTCGCTGATGATGCGAAAGTGCGGCGGCAGCACGCCGACGATAGTGACCGCACGACCACCCCAAATGACACTCTTGCCAAGGACGCGGCGGTTCCCATTGAAGCGGCGTTTCCAGAACTCGTGACTGATTATGATCCCGTCCTCCCCCTCAGGAAGAAACGTCCGTCCGAGAGCGGGCTGCACCCCGAGAATTCGCAGAAGATTTGGGCTGGTTGCTTGTCCAAAAGCGGACTCCGCCGGTCCGTCTGCCATCAACACACCCGAGTCCACAAACAGCTCGGCGAAGCCGATCCCCTCTAATGTCCTGCTGGCCTTCTCCCAGTCGACGATATCCGCCACTGGTGGGTCTTGTAATTCGCTGTTGCCGTTGCGCTTCAGCGTCTGCCAGATGACAACCAAACGTCCGGGATCTCGGTATGGCATCGAACCGAATACCACCACATTAGCGAGGCTGAAAATCGCGCAGTTCAACGCGATTCCGAGTGCAAGTGAGAGGACCGCTGCTGCAGTAAAAGCAGGGCTTTTCCGCATTCCGCGAATCGCGTACCGCACATCCCGCGCGAACGAGGCGAGGACAGGCAGTCCGCGTTGGTCGCGGTAGCTTTCTTTGATGGATTCTATGCCACCCAACCTCAAGAGCGCCTGGCGCCGCGCTTCTTGTGGAGGCAAGCCGAGCCGTACATTATCCTCCGTCTGCAGCTGAAGATGGGCTTCGATCTCTTCAGCCAGTTCGCCTTCCCGGCGGGTGCTCAGGAAGGTACCCAATAAACGCGCCCATGCGCGACGCAACCGTATCACTATGCCTCTCCGGGAAGCTTGAAGAAGCGCGCGATGATCTCGGTCGTCTGCTGCCATTCGTTTGCTTCCGCTGCCAGTTGCCTACGACCCCTTTTCGTGATCCGGTAGAACTTCGCTTTGCGATTGTTATCCGACAGCCCCCAGTCGGACGCAATCGCGCCTTCCTGCTCAAGTTTCGCGAGCACCGGATAAAGAGTTCCCTGATTGATAGCGAGCAGGTCCGCACTTGTCTGCTCAATTCGGCGCGCGATTCCGTATCCATGCTGCTGACCCATGCTCTCAAGCGTCTTAAGAACCATCAGAGCCAGCGTACCCAGCCAGACGTCACTCTTTCCCATCTCTCTCCTGTTGGACTCCCATCGGAGTATGGCAGAACTCATTTTGGAAAGCAATAGGATGGGTTGATCGTTTGACCTTCCGTGATTTTGGCCCAAACGGAGGCAATTGCGCTGGAGTCCGCCAGTGGAACTTGAAGTCGGGTTGGGCTTAAACCTTGGCCAATCGGCGGCGCTTATGATCTCCTCGAACCGTTTCTGGACCGGATCGGCGCGCACACCGCTGTTGGCATCCGTAAATGCTGGGCGACACATCGTTCGTTATCGCATCCGAACATTCATGAACGATCACGGCTTCAGGTTACGCAAGCGCGTCAAGGCCTCCGAATCATAAAGATGGGCCTGCTTGATCACCACGGCAACGCGTCTTGTGTTGGTGATGTCCCGCAACGGATCGGCATCCAACAGAACGATATCAGCGGATCGTCCAGCCTTGATGCTGCCCACTGAATCAGCAAGGCCCAAGAATTCTGCAGGACCCTCGGTTGCGGCCCATAACGCTTCCGCCGGAGTGAATCCAGCGTCTACAAACAGGGCTAGCTCCTCGTGCAAACTCTGTCCTGGAACGGAGCCATTGGACTCCAGATAGCTGCTTTGATCGGTGCCTGCCAGAACCTTCACGCCGTTACCACGTATAAGGGCCGCGAGGCTCCGATAGGCGGATCTGATCGTCGTCCATTGGTCAGGAGCGAAGTAGCGAAATGCCCCGACTGTCGGGTCAAGCCACGTACCGTTCCTTGCGAATGTCTTCATTAGGGAATCCAAAGCGGTGCGATCGCAACCTGCAGGGGTGACCGTCCGTTTGGGATCGAAGAGCGCCATGCATGCCTTGGGCAGAAATTCAAAATGCTCGATGCTCTTCTGTCCAATGTCTGAAGCTTCCACGGGCGTTACATATTCTGAGACATGGCCCGCAAAGGGAATGCCCTTTGCTTTCGCCGAATCCGCAATTGCACGGTAGGTTTCCCGAGACAGATGGTCATGAACTTTGATGAAATCGACTCCCTGACCTGCCAGTGATGCCACAGCCTTGCTTGCCTCCTTCGGCGTGCGAATAACCCAGGTGCTGTCATCTGCCTCCGAGGGAGGACCCGCGAGCATCGGACCCGCAACCAAGAGACGCGGCCCGTCCAGTTCGCCCGACTTGATTCGCCTTCGAGTCTCCAATACCTGTTTCGGATCTCCAGCCATATCGCGCGCGCCAGTGATTCCTGCAGCCAACAAAAGCCCAAGCGCACGGGGGTCACTGGCCACGTGGATGTGCATGTCCCAGAGGCCTGGAATAAGAAACCGGCCCTTGCCGCTGATTACACTCGCCCCGCTCGGAACCTGTTCCGCAGAGGGTCCGACGGAGACTATCCTATCCCCATCAACTACGACGTTCATGTGAGGCAGCCCGGTTCCTCTTTGAACATCAACAACCGTCACATCGACGATCGTAATTGCTTTACGGGATTGAACGTTGGCGGTCCGAGGTGAACAAGAAGCCAGCGCCAAAAGTAACAGCAATATTGCGGGCCGACGCTTGATCATCAGTTCAACCTAGCACGCTCTCCGTGTTGGTCGTGCAGCATCTTAATCACGATAAACTCCCGCAAAACGCCGAAGGGTTTACAAAGCCGAATCGGGTCGCGAAATCCCTTCGTGCTGGCCAAACTCCCAAGATGTCCGGTTCTATTCCATTGAGCCCTGAACCGATTGCCGACGTTTATGATCTCCTCGATCGCCGTATCGCGGGCTTTTGGTCGAATCGAGGTTCGCACTAATCGTGGCGAAGGGAAACCATTGGATCGACCCGTGACGCCCGGCGCGCGGGCATATAACCAGCCAGAGCCGCGGCAGTCAAGATCATTAGTGTTGTCATCGCGATCGCCGTTGGATCGGCGGCCGTGACACCGTACAGGCGGCTTGAGATCAATCTGCCGAGCGCCAGCGCACACGGCAAACCGATTGTGATTCCGATCGCCACGATGCGCAGCGTCTCACCGAGGACCATGGCGATCACGCTTGTGCCTGACGCTCCGAGTGCCATTCGCAGCCCGATCTCGCCGGTCCGTCTGCTGATCGAGTACGACATCACCCCGTACAGCCCCATCGCCGCCATGAATAACGCTACTGCGCCGAAAAACGCGGCCAGTTGGGCGATTAGCCGTTCCATGGTCAGGTGCCGGTCGATCTGTTCGTTAAGTGTCCGGAGGCTCAGCACGGGCAAACTCGGGTCAATCTCACGAATGGACTGACGAACCGCCGGGCCAATGCTGGCGGGATCTCTCGAACTGTTCAACAGAAACGTTACCGTTTCCACCGATCCGATGGGATGCGTAAGATTCGCGTAGAATCTCGGTCTCTTCTCTTCGTTAGGCCAGTGTTCTCTGGAGTCAGCCACAACTCCTACAATCTCGAAGGTCTCGCGCGTGGTCGGATATTCATCGGTGATGTGTTTGCCGATTGCGACAGAACCGGGGAAAAAGCGCCGGGCAAACGATTTATTGATCACGCACACCGGCGTACCGCGCGCAGCATCGTCCGCGTTGATCTCGCGCCCGAGGAGCAACGGGATCCCCAAAGTCCTGAAGTAGTCGGGACCCACCTCTGTCCAGAGCGAGCGCAGTTGTTCCGGATCTCGGATGGGCGAGCCATCGAGTGAAAGGGGATCAACCGAATCACCGTCGAACAGGCCAGTATTGGACAGAGTGACGCTGCGCACTCCGGGGATCGTTCGCAACGTTTCCCGCAATTTTTCATACAGAGCCGGCACATTCGCTCCTTTGTATCCAGCTCCGACCGGATCAACCTCTGCCATCAAGAGGTGGTCACGGTTATAGCCTAGATCCGACGCCATCATGCTATGCAGGCTTCGTATGAATAGTGCGGCACCCATGAGCAAGACCAACGATAATGCAACTTGAGCAACAGCCAGGATTCGGCCGGTTTGAACGCGGCCGCATCCGCCAATTGAGCCGCGCGCGTTTGCGGCCAGCGTTCGATTGATGTCCAAGCGCGTCGCACGGATCGCCGGCACCAGTCCGAACAGGACGGCGGTCACCAGCGAAATCAACGCAGTGAACAGAAGAACGCGATAATCGCGGGGCACTTCCAATCCGAGGTCAGTTACGCCTCCCGACACCAGCGCCAACAGCAACCGCGTACCCGCCCCCGCAAAAAGAATCCCCAGAACACCTCCTATGGCAGCCACGAGAAGACTCTCCGTCAGCAACTGGCGGATCAGTCTCACGCGTGTGCCGCCCAGAGCAAGGCGAACGCCGATTTCGCGCTGCCGCCCCGTAGCTCTCGCTAACATGAGGTTGGCTATATTGGCGCACGCGATCAGAAGGACGACTCCTACCATGGCCATCAGGAGCACCAGGGGATCGGAAAATTGACCGCGAAGGGCCGACGCGCCCCGAGCGCCAGGACGGAATTCAATCCTCTGGCGCAGCATGTTGCGGCGTTCCTTTTCGGTTGGGAGCGCCGCCGCCCAGCCATGCAGGATCTGATGGAAGGTCAAATTGATGCCGGCTTCCGCAGTTTTGAATGAAAGCCCTGGAGCCAGCCGGCCCATCACTTGCAGCCAGAGTGTGTCTCGCGGTTTGAGGTAGCTCCGGCCGGGTAGCACTTGCTCCTGCATGGTGATCGGCAACCAGAAATCCGCGTTGGAGCCGATCAGGATTCCCCGAAAGCCGGGTGGAGCCACACCCAGAATCCGGAAGACTGCCTGTCCCACGCGGACCGTGCTTCCGACGATGCCCGGTTCGCCATTGAATGCTCGCTGCCAAAACTCATAGGAAAGCACCGCAACAGGATTTGCTCCTGGCGCCTTGTCTTCCTCGGGAGTGAATACGCGGCCGATGATCGCCTGAATTCCAAGGACGCGAAAGAATTCCCCCGACACCAGTTGCGTGTGAGCCCTCACCGACTGCGCCGTACTCCTCGCGCCAGGGAACACATCGAGGTCGCTCACTTCATTCTGGGCGGCGAATATTCCGGAAAACACTCTGTTATGTAAACGAAGCTGCTCGAACTCGGGATAGGAGAGCCGGTCGCGCACACCGCCTTCGGTCGTATCCACGGCTGCGCCGCTTTCAGCGGGATCCGTGAGCAGCACCAATTGTTCGGGGTGCTCAACGGGAAGCCGCCGCAGCATTACGGCGTTGATCAGGCTGAAAATCGCCGTGTTCGCTCCGATGCCCAGCGCCAGCGTCAGCACCGCAATCACTGTAAACCCGGGGCTCTTTTGCAGCACTCTGCAGGCGAAACGAATATCCAGAAATGTCGTTTCTGCAGTGGCTCCCATACGCGTCTCCTGACTCTCTCTTTCACTTGCTCCGGACTCTCGTACTCCAACCGCGCCGCGCGCCTCGCCTCTTCCCGCAATGGGCTCGTCCCATAAGGCGCCCAGTCAGAACGTTGAAATAGGCTTGCACTTCGTCACCCAGCTCTTCCTCGGCCGCTGGCAATGCAACATACCCTGCCAGGAATGTAGAAAGCGGGCATGATGCTCAACTCGCAATATTGCAGAACGAATTTGATTCGTTTTGAACTACTGTACGGCCACACTTAGCAGGAGTCAAAGGCCGCCCCCGAATAGCATCGATGATGACTCGTTAACGCTTCGCTTAGTTGAAGAGGCTCAACGCCCTCGATAGTCTTGTCCCGAAATCCTGATGCTCCAAGCTTCCTCGAACCTGTTTGGGGACAATTTTGGGCATTGAAACCGACTTCCGCTCGCCGCAAACTGCCAGAGCCTATTCGTCACGTAGCACTTCGAGCGGGTCGACGCGGGTAGCCCGGTGCGCCGGGACCGACATCGCCAGCAACGCGACCAAAAGCAAACCAACCGAAATGCTGCTGAAGACCAGCGGGTCCGTAGTACTGACTTCGTAGAGAAGACTTTTCAGATACCACGTCATGGCGAAAGCGCCGCTAATACCGAACACGAGTCCGATCCCGACCGGCAGGGAGCCTTGCCGCAGCACCAGGCCGACCACATCGCTAGCCCGCGCGCCCAGCGCCATGCGAATACCAAATTCCCGGCGGCGCTGGCCGACCAGATAGGCCAGCACGCCGTAAATGCCAATGCCCGCAAGCAGGGTCGCGATCGCTGCGAACACTAACATCAGTTGAATTGAGAAACGTTGCCGGGCAAGCGATTCGGCCAGAACCTGCTCCATTGTCATGACGGAAGAAAGCGACAAATTCGAGTCCAGAGCCGCTACGTCATGGCGCACTGCCGATACCAATGCCAGCGGATCGCGCACCGCCTTGACCACCAAGCTGATCTGGGGGAACGGCATTCCCGAGGAATAATAAATCTTTGGCGTCGGTGCGCTCGACAGATCGCGAGACTTCGTTGCACTCACCAGGCCCACGATGGTGCAGGTTATTTTAGGAATTGGAAGCACAACCTGCATCCCGATCGGGTCCGAATTTGTGAAAAACTTCCTTGCGACCGTCTCGTCGATATCGCAAACCGGAAGCGCTCCAAGGTCGTCCGAAGAACTAATAAGGCGCCCCCGCAAGAGCGGAATTCCCATCGATTCCAGGTAACCCGGCGAAGAGGCGGTCTGGTAGGCCACTTGTGTCGGCTCGTTCGAGTTTTGCGGGTGGCCGACAATCTCAATGTGGCTCCCCGCGCCGCCGCTGAACGGGATGAAATCAATGGCGCCGGCGGATCGGACCCCGGGCAGCGCTCGCACGCGTTCGAGCAGCGCACCTTTAAACGCGACCCTCTGCGACAGCAGCGGGTAGTCCGTTATGGGGAGCGATATGAGTGCAACCAACACGTTTTCCGAACGGAAACCCGGGCTGGCGCTCTCCAGGCGGATGAAGCTGCGTACCAGCAGGCCCGCTCCGATCAGTAGGACCAGCGACGCTGCCACCTCGACGGCCACCATCGATTCTCGCACCAGTCGCCTTCCCCCGGTCGATCCGCGCGAGCTTTCCTTCAAGGCATCATTCACGTCGATGCCTGAAGTCTGGATAGCCGGCGCCACGCCGAAAACGACACTCGCCGCAAATGATAGGAAAAACGAAAAGACCATCACCCAAACATTGATGGCGGGTTGCAGGCCGGGAATCAAGTCGCGCGGGCCAAACTGGGCGTAGAGATGCAGTCCATACAGGGTGACCAGCAACCCAAGCACATTGGCGATCACGGCAAGCAACAGGCTCTCTGTCAGTAACTGTCGAACCAGGCGGCTTCGGGCGGCGCCAAGCGCAAGGCGAACCCCGATCTCCTTGCGCCGCATCATCCCGCGAGCAAGCAGCAGGTTTGAAACGTTGGCGCACGCGATCAGCATCATGGCGCCTACCGCGCCAATCAGCAGCCAAAGAGGTTTCCTTAAATCGCCCGCCTCCTCTTCAGCCAGTGAATTCACATCGATTGAAAATCCGAGATTTTTCTTGTCTTGGTTCGGGTACAGCTCGACCATCCGCGCGGCAATACGGCGAAACTCATCTCTGGCCTGCTCGATCGTGATGCCGGGCTTCAACCGGCCGATCACGCTGATGTAGTGAGGTCCACTGCTTCCCGGCGCGACATCCGCGGGCGGAAACGTGATCGGCATCCACAGGTCAGCCTTGAAATGACTATCCAGGACCCGCTGGATGACGCCCGCCACGCGGTAGCTCTCCCGGTTGATCCGAATATTCTTTCCAATGATGGCCCGATCTCCGCCGTAGCGCCGTCTCCACAAGCCCTCTGAAAGGATCACGACGTGGTCTTTTCCATATTGCTCATCCTCGGTCGTGAACAAACCGCCCAGGACGGATGTGATTCCGACCATCGGGAAGGCGGCAGAACTGACCCGCTTGGCATCGACGTCTTCGGGCTGGCCTTCACCTGTTAATGTCGCGTCTCCTCCAGTGACTGCGGCGATGGCGGAAAAACAGGCCGCCATTCTGCGGTACTCGAGAAACTCGGAAAAGGACGGCTGAAGCCCCCTCAGGCTGTAGTGTGGGAGATTCTCGGTCACGGTCATCAACCGATCTGGTTCGGGATATGGCAAAGGATGCAGCAACACCGCGTCAACCGCCGAGAAGATTGCAGTATTGGCGCCAATCGCAATCGCCAGCGTAAGCACGGCGACGATGCTGAAACCCGGACTCTTCAGAAGCTGACGGGCGGCCAAGCGAATGTCTTGGAGCATGCAGTCTCCTTGTTTTACGATGCAGGCGCGAAGCTAATTTATACTCAACATGCCCAAATAGACTCCTCGCCTCGAAGCCCTCGTGTTTCCGGGACTATACTTTGCGGCTCGGTCTGAAAAGCCGCGAATATACGTCTCACAGCCTCAGCCAAACATGATATCGATCATCTGGGGCGCAGCGGAATCGCGTCACACGAGCCTGGGACCGGCGCTTGTGGCGCCCAGAAGGGACCGGCATTCCTCCAACGGCGTTTCGAGACAGCGTTCCCCAACCCGAGATTTCCAAGATGAACCGTACTCCGGAGGATGAGGTTTCTCTTCAGGAGCCGGACGGTCCTCACGGAACCGAGCCGTGCTAGTCTAATTGACCATGCGGGCGCTGTTGATGGACTTGCGCTACGCCGCCCGAATTCTCCGCCAAAATCCCGAATTCGGGCTCATTGCCGTTCTGGCGTTGGCGCTCGGGACTGGCGCGACTACCGCGATGTTCAGCGTTGTAGATGCCGTCTTGCTCCGCCCACTGCCATACTCGGAGCCGGACCGTCTGGCATGGGTCGCAGTCTCGTTTCCAAGGATGCGGCTAGAGTTCATGTTGGGCCCTGATTACCTGGAATGGAGTCAGCAGAACCACGTCTTCGAGAATCTAACAGCCTTCGACTCGGCCTCGTGCGATCTCACAGGAGGAGACGAGCCGGTTCGCCTCCTATGCGGAACGGTCACACAAACCTTTTTCGCTGTCATTGGCGTTCAGCCGGTGCTCGGGCGCAGTTTCATCCCGTCGGAAGACCAGCCTCGAGGACCGAGGGCGGTGATACTCACTTATGGCCTTTGGCAAGGTCGCTTTGGGGGCGACCGCGGCGTGCTAGGCAGAGCCGTCACTTTAGACGGTGAAACCTACACTGTGATCGGGGTCATGCCGTCGGGCTTTCTCTTTCCAAATCAAATCAAGGTCGATGCGCTGGTTCCTCAGCGACTGGACGTGGCTGAGCAGTTGTCGAGAAAGAGCATGCGACTCCTTAAGAGTATGGGCCGCCTAAAACGCGGTGTCGGGCCTGCACAAGCGCGTGCCGAATTGAACATCTTGCTCGACAACGACCGCCGCCGTTTTCCGCGGCTCTACGGCAAGGATGTCCAGACCCGCGTCTTGCCGCTTGCGGAGCACGCGGCTGGCCACGTTCGGCTGAGCTTGCTGGTGCTGCTTGCGGCGGTGGCATGCGTTCTGCTGATTGCCTGCGTGAATGTCGCCAACCTGCTACTCGCTCGATCGGTGTCGCGCAGGCGCGAAATCGCAATCCGCATGGCGCTGGGAGCTAACCGCGTCCGCCTCGCGCGCCAACTTCTTTCGGAGAGCGCACTATTGGGATTGCTCGGCGGAAGCGCCGGGCTGGTGCTTGCGAGCGTCGCGCTCAAGGTGGTTGTGAGGCTAGCGCCGGACGGCATACCGCGGCTCGACCAAGCCGGGCTCAATGCGCGGGTGCTCGCATTCACAGCCGCAATGTCATTGGCAACCGGGCTGCTCTTTGGCCTGGCGCCGGCGCTGACCGCCTGTCGCCAGGGTCTCAACGAAGCGCTGAAGGGAGGGGGAAGCTCGGCCGGCACTGTATCCGGCGGCCGATTGCGAGGTGGACTTGTCGTCGGAGAACTGGCTTTGGCTCTGATGTTGCTTGCAGGGGCGACGTTGCTAATCCAGAGCCTCTGGCGGCTGGAGAGCGTACCACTCGGCTTCGAGCCAGCGCAAGTGCTGACCACCCAAGTTATGCTGAACCGATATCGGGACCAGCAGCATAGGATGGCTTTCACAGAGGGACTGCTGGAACGGGTCGCGAGCATTCCGGGCGTCGAAGCGGTGGCGGTCACAACCGCGCTGCCCCCAGAGGGCAAATCCGCCGATCTGCCATTCACGCGAGATGGACATCCCACGCCAGAGTCCAGCAATCGGGCAGGTAACGTGATCGCGCGCGGCATCAGCCCGGAATACTTCCGAGCGATGGCTATCCCGCTGCGACGGGGCCGCTTTTTTGACAGCCGCGACAAACAGGACGCAATCAGGGTCTGTATCGTTAACGAGGTGTTGGTGCGGCGATATTTTGCGGACGAGAACCCAATTGGCAAGCGCATCATGGGTCGGGCCGGGCAGGACTGGCTAACTATCATCGGCGTGGTTGCGGACGCGAAGAATAGCGGCCTCAGGTCGCAGGCGCAGCCCGAATTGTACTGGCCAAACCGGCAGCTTGACCTCCCGCCCTCGCTCAACCTCCTGGTTCGAACCAAGAGCAGGCCGGAGAATTTGGTTCCCGTGTTGCGCGGCGAGATTCGAGACTTGAGCCGCGATATTCCCATCACCTTCCGTACCATGGAACACGAACTCGCAGCCCTGACGTTGCAGCCGCGGTTTAACGCCGTGCTGCTCGGAATGTTTTCAGGTATTGCTCTGCTGCTCGCGACGGTGGGGATTTACGGCGTCCTTTCGTATTCAGTAACACAACGAACGCGGGAGATCGGCATCCGGATGGCGCTCGGCGCAGCGCAGCGGGACGTGATCCGGATGGTTGCTGGCAATGCGTTGAGGCTGGCGGGTGCGGGCATTACCATCGGCTTGATCCTGGTGTTCGCCCTGACCCGGTACCTGAGCTCGCTGCTGTTTGAGGTGCGGCCTACCGACCCGATCACCTTAGCTGGTGTCTGCGTGCTGCTGGCGATAATTGCGCTCGCGGCAAGCTGGATTCCGGCCCGACATGCGGCTCGCGTCGATCCGCTGACAGCATTGCGTGATGAGTAACTAAGGGGAGACAAAGCGATGCTATTCAGAGACGCGGAAGGTCTGTGCCTTGACCCCGTGGCCAGTTAAAGGCCGTGAGTTCTTTTTGCCAGTTCGACGTCTAAAATTCAGGCGACCTCTCCGGGAGGGAAAGCGTTGGGGATTTGCGAGAAACCGGCGCTTAGGGTGTAAGACCGGCGCGAGCACTCAGAGCCTAGCTAAATGTTGGCTCGGTCTTCAGCGTTCGTCTGTCGTGCAGAAACGCGCGGGGCTGTCCACTTTCGCACCTGGCGTACCACAAGCGGACAAGGAGGCCATCTCCGCCCAACGGTAACTTCGATAGATCAAAAGCACTTGTGAACTGGAACCACAGTTGCCATAGTGTGAGGCAATGTTCCACATTGTGGGTGATCTCCGTTATGCGGCGCGCACGTTGCGCCGCAGCCCGGCGTTCACGGCGACGGCGGTTGCCGTGCTTACCCTCGGCATCGGCACGAACACGGCCATATTCTCCGTTGTCAATAGGGTGCTGCTCCAGCCACTGCCATATCCCGAGCCTGATCGTCTTGTCCAACTCATGGTCGAATCTCCCTACGGAGACATGAACATGACCTCGCTTTCTAGGTTCGTTTTCTGGCGCGAGTTCACGCGAGCGTTCGAG
>QHXW01000139.1 GCA_003223115.1 Acidobacteriota bacterium | reverse complement strand
CTTCGCCATTGTCGACGGGTTTGACAATAAAGTCTACGTCGTCTTGCAGCAGTAAGATGGTGCATTCCCGACCATACGCGCAGACGCTCGGTAGGCTCCCTGGCCCATGGACTGTGAACGCACTGTTTCAGCGCGTTTTTCCGGCGGACGAGCCCGCGGCCAATCCAGAAGGTAACTAGCAACGGAAGGCCCCGCGCAACACACGGTTGAGTCTCGACCATTTCTTGGCAGTCAGGTTGATTCTCCTCGTGACCGTTTCAGCGCGAGTAGCTCGAGCCTGATACCGATCCCATTCCGTTACTGGGTCTTGGCAAGCACCCTTTTTCTGCAGCGCATTTTCCTGGGCACGCATTATAAAAGGGCGCCCCTTTTGAAGTAGGGTTTTGAGCGTTCACCTCATCAAGGTCAAGACCATGGAAGAGATAAGAATTATAGGAAACCGTTTGGCAGTTAGATAACGGCAAACGGCTAAGGAAGGTAAACGGTTTGCTCCAACAGCAAAGGCTCCAGTGAAAACTGACCGTCCAATTGAGTCCAGTACCGTCCAACCACCGTCCAAAACCGGCCGGGTTTTTATCGAATTCAGGGAGCTTAGCCGTGTAAGGTCAACTGAGTCATGAGCGACCCGACACATGGGTGACCCAGGGTTTATGGAGCGGGCGATGGGAATCGAACCCACGTCCGTAGCTTGGGGAGTTTGACTCAAGAAACGTGGAATTTGCCAGGTGCGAACAGCCGGTGATCGAGTTGTTTAGATGATTTGCTCCTGACCGAATCCGATAAGTACGAGAAGGGAGGAACTGTCGGTTTTCAGAGTTAGAAGCGATTCTCCGAAGCCGCGAGCAGAGGTCAGTTGGGATCGATCCTTGCTCGACGAGCTATTTCCGCTGCTCGACGCCGCCCGTTGATATCACGGGACTTGGCGCTCTTCTGCGCTTTTCTGGTGTCCGTTTAGTGCCCAAAATTTTTGCACGCCACCGTCTGAACTGTTCCACGAGCCGTCAGACCTCCCGACACTCGTGTTGGGGGCCAATAGGCCGGTTATCCGAATCCATTCGCCCGGAGCGCCGCAGGAATCACTGGCTCGTGCGAGAGAAAGTCGTCGAAAACCTCTTGGCGGAAAACCACGAGTGTCAGGAGTCACCTCTTGGCATCGCCCTGGTGGTTTCCAACAGCCCAGGTTCGCATTCGCTAGGTCAGATGTATAGGTTCGGGGAGGCAAGGATGCGGCTGCGCTCTGTGCGAGCCTTTCGTGTTCCCGCCTGCTGATCGAGATCGCGATCCGCCATAAATCGCGGGCTGGCAGAGGTGGCCGTATCGTCGTAAGCGCAGCCTAATTTTCTCCGCCATTCCGTGGATGGCAGCACCGATCCCGCGAAGGCCGGGCCTTGCGGTGAGAACTGATCCGCACAGTCCGCACAGCGCAGGCCTTGAGGGGTAGTTCGGACGCGGGTTATAATTGATGAGGACCTTGGCTGGCACGGTGTGGCCATGAACTATTACGAGGTGCTGTGTGTTCCCGATAATTCGGACGACGGAACGATTCGGTCTGCCTTCCGCAGACTTGCCCGCCGCTATCATCCTGATGTAGGCACGGATCATCGCCCGAAAAGTTTCGCGAGCTTGCTGAAGCCTACGAAACCTTAATCGATCCGCTTCGCAGGGCCAAGTACGACCGAACTCTCACGAATTTCAGCAGACCAGTACCCAGTCGGGTCGAGCCAGTCCGCGCAGCTCCAGTGACTTACTCCACGAGAAACTATGCGACCAGCCGCGGGCCATTCTGGCGCTCTCCATTGGAATCCTTCCAGTTCATCGAAGAAATGTTGCGAGCGCTGGAAGATGATTTCTTCTTCGGTTGGCGGCGTAGCCGCTAGCGCCGAGACAGTTTGCGGTCAGCGACAGATAATTGCGAAGAACCGTTTGCGTTCCTCGTACAACTTCGGTTTGCAAACCCATGCTATAATGCTGATAATAGGACGCTTAAGTAGCAGCTTGACAGGAGGAAGACAATCTGCTATGAAGCAACGCAGGTTGCTCGGGAGGCGTCAAAGCAGACCGAGCCATAACATGCTCCCTCCTCCGAGGGGCCATAAATTTTGGATTAGGAGGTATGTCATGACCAACCTTGTTCCCCGCGATAGTTTCTTTCAGGATCTGTTTGATTTCCGGCGGGATTTTGATCAGATCTTTAATCGCATGATGAGCGGATGGCCGTTCGGTGGCGAACGAACCGCGAACACGTCGACCACATTCGCTCCTGCAGTCGAGTCGTTCGTTGATAATGACGGTAAGAAGTATCACTGTCGTGTCGCGCTTCCTGGCATCGACCCCAAGGAAGTGCAAATCCAGGCGCAGGGGAACACGCTCACAATTAGCGGCGAGCGCAAAGTGAGCCATAGCTCGAAGGAGGTGGACTTCTTGCACGAGGAGATTTCGTACGGGAAGTTCGAGCGCACCTTCACGTTGCCCGAAGGCGTGGACACCGACAAGCTCACCGCCGAGTATCAAAACGGCGTGCTGGAAATCACCGCGCCCGTTGCCGCTGCAGCATTGCCGCGGCGAATTGAAATTCGAACCACACCGCTGTCGAAGCAAATCGCTGCATAAGCGAATAAGAGCAATAAGTGCGACAGTAAGGATGGGTTCGCAACGAGGGACGGCCCGGAGCCAAGCTGGCTCATGGCTCCGGGCCGTCCCAAACGGCTTGAGTGGCGGTATTTGTAATCTTAAAGCGCGTGTCGTTTGACCGCGATCCAAACCAAAATGGCGCTGGCTGTCGCTGA
>QHXW01000564.1 GCA_003223115.1 Acidobacteriota bacterium | reverse complement strand
CACATACCAGCGCAGCGCGCCGCCGGTGAAGAGAACGAACTGGTAGGCGATGAAGCCTTTTGAGCGCACGCGCGCACCCGCAGTCCGATAGAGAGATCTCTCGAAAAAACTGTTGACGTGATTATTAACTTACGTTACTATTTAGTTACGTAAGGAGATGAGATTATGAAGTTCGAACAAATGACGCTCGACACGGAGCAGGAGGTCGACGTGAAAGCTGCGATTGGTGATGTATTTAAAGGAGTTCTCCACCGGCTTGGCGAAGGCAACACCCGGCCTGACGGCCAGTCCTTGCAAATGGTTCTGGAACAATGGCCCGGCGGACGATGGTTTCGCGACCTCGGCAACGGCACGGGACACCTATGGGGCCACGTACAGGTGGTTAAGGCTCCGGTGCTGGTGGAACTGAGCGGGCCGATGTTTATGTCCTACCCCGCTTTGAACCACGTGGAAGTGAAGCTTTTGGAAATCCCCGGCGGGACGAAAGTCACGCTTCGCCACCGCGCGTTGGGCTTCCTCGATGAGACTCATCGCCAAAACATAGGCGGAGGCTGGAAGCACCTGCTCAACAGCGTTAATAAAGATTTTTCGAAGACGTGATGCCTAGCGACCCCGCGCTGGAACAGATGGACGCCGTCTGGAAGGCTCTGTCAGACCCAACCCGGCGCGCGATTCTGGATCTGCTGCGGCAAGGTCCGCGAATGACGACGGAAATCGTCGATTCATTCCCCGAAATGACACGCTTCGGCGTCATGAAGCACCTCGACGTGCTGCGAAACGCCGGTTTGGTTAACACCCGCGAAGAAGGAAGACAGCGGGTGAACTCGTTGAACCCCGTGCCCATCCGGCAGATTTATGAAAGATGGGTTAGCCGTTACCAGGACTTCTGGGCTGACACGCTGCTTCGCGTCAAAGAAGACGTCGAGCCGCCATCCGAGCCACCGAAGGCCAAATAACCACCGCGGATTCGTCCGCAATCACAACTTAGACAGGAGAATACTATGTATACGAAAGATGCAATTCGATTTTCGATGAACCTCGCCGAGCAATCGGTGATGCGATCGATCGGGACCATGAAAGATGCCCCGTTGACGTTCCCGACCGAAAATGGAGGATGCCATCCGCTATGGGTGCTGGGCCACCTCACCGTCGTCGAAGGGATGACACACCAGTTGCTAGCCGGCGGCGAAAATCCGGCTGCCGAATGGGGAGCCCTCTTCGGTCCGGATACGATCACGACCAGCGACGCGTCGCACTACCCTTCGTTCGAAGAAGTCAGCGTCCGGTACGCCGAGCTTCGCCAAAAAAATCTGGCTTTGCTCGATTCGTTCAGCGACGCGGATCTCGACAAACCGACGCCGTTCCAACCCAAAGGCCTCGAAGAACATTTCGCGACCTACGGAAGTGCTCTGTTGACTCTCGCCGTGCATCAAGCGATGCACCGAGGCCAAGTGACCGACGCGATCCGTGCGGCAGGCCGGGCTGGAGCCGTCGCGGTGCCGGTCAGCGCAGCTGCTTAATTAAGTCAAAACGTACGCCCTATCGAGAACGAAACATGAAACCTCGCTCTCGATAGGGCACAGGGCCGGTAAACCGGGGCCAATCGCGGCATCGGGCGGGCACCGATCGAGGAAGCCTTGAGTAGAGGCGCGAAGCGGGTGTATGCCGGTAACGCCCCTGCGTTTCACCTGTGCCAAAACTGTGTCCAAACTCCATCTATTCGAACCACTGAGGTTGCTGTTTGAGCGAAAGCAGGTTCCCCAGATTGTTGTAATTGTTAGGATTCGGCGAAAAACGACGGAGCCCTTGGAAGCGACTCGGCTCCTTTGGGCGCAGGGGGTCAGGAGTTCAAATCTCCTCGCCCCGACCATATTTTTCGCTTCCGTACGGAGAGGCACCGCAGGCGCTGTCGTACGCCAGATAGCGGTATATATTAGCGAGACAGAATATCCTTCCGCGAGCCGACCAGAACCCGAGACGTGTGGAAAGACCATTCCCGGATTCTGGCACGACGAATTGGTCAGGAGCTTTGTGCGCTCCAGAATTTCATCTCGTCCGCGGATGGCCCATACATACCGGGGATCTCGACTTCATTCAACCGCAGGTATACGCCGAGTTGAGCGCGGTGATGGACCAGGTGATTCATGAAGCTACCGCGCAGCACCGCTACACGCGGCAATGAAAACACTGGCTTGCCAGCGAATGTCAGCGTCCAGATTTTCTGCATGTGTTCGTCTGTAGCGCCTGCAATGGCTTTACGCGCCTCGACCACATTCTTATCGAAAGTATCGAGCAGCTCTTGCCGTGATTTGGCGGTGTAAGGCTGCTGCCCGGGCTGGATGTCCAGATGGTCGATCTCGATCGTGGTCTTTCCCCATCCGGGTAATTCTGCGACGTGCCCTGCAAGCCGACCTAGCGTCATTGACTTCTGATGCGGTTGATAACCAAACCTGTTTTCTGGAACGCGTTCCAGCAGTTTGCGAGTATTTTTCATCTCCTCGTCAAATTCAGGCAGAAACATTTGGCTGATTGGCATAAATTCCTCCGCCGCGGCTGCGGCATTCAGGGAGCATAGCATGCATTGATGGGCGAAGACAAGGCGAATATCTGACGCCATCTGACGCCATCTGACGCGCTCTGACGCGCTAATCCGCTTACCTAACCTAACGGTCCGATTTTGGGTTCAAACAGACTGGCCAGGTTGGTTATTGCTAGGAGGCTGAAGCTTTCCAACCGGCATTGACCCGGCCGTACGACGCAAGCAAGTGAACCGGCGTGCTTTCTTTTCAAATTTCAAGTGGCTGAAACCCCCGTCATCGGGATTTTCCTAGGAGGCTTGTCGGTCTTTTCCTGGTTACACCTCGGCGATCATCATGTTAATAATCGTTCAGTTGTACGGAAGGTTACCATTTGCTCCGCGAGAGCATTTGGCGTAAAGCTACCTCCCTGAAGTATTCTGAACCTCGCCACTTCGTCGCCTTTCAGGTTCGCTGGAATTGTTAGGGCTGGGAGATCTCGAAAATAGAGGCAATTGGAAGTTTGTGCTCAGCGCAGCCCGGCCAAGCGGCACATGAGCAAGCGTGTTTTTGGAGCAGAGAAAATGAAAACTCTGAATACGACGAAGGTACTGATCTGTCTTTTGTGGCTTGGCTCCGTAGGCGGAGTGGGCGCCCAGCCAGACCAAATCGACAACAAAACTGCTTTCACCGTTAGCGAACCTATGGAGGTTCCGGGCGCGGTTTTGCACCCCGGCAGTTACATCATAAGATCATTGAAGAAACCCTCCACGCAACGGACCGGCCTGCCGCCTTTCAACATTCTGCAGCTGTTGAGCGCAGATGAGAAACAGCTTTATGCCACGATAGTGTCGATTCCCGAGTATTATCCGCCGCCGTCGGATCAGCCGATATTTACTTTTTACGAAAGAAGTTCGAACTTTCCCCGAGCCATAAAGGCCTGGTGGCCCGCGCCAAACCCGTACCCGTATGCGGAGCAATTTGCGTATCCCAGGACTCAGGCTCTGGAGGTTGAGAGTGCCGCAAAGATGCATGTACTTTCACTGCCTTCGGACGTGCCAGCAAATACCACAAAAAGGCAGGACGTAATCGCCAAGACGCGCTCAACCGACAAAAAGGCATTTCAGGAGGGTACACCCATGGCGATGGCCAGCGCGCCGTGGCGGCAGCCATCAGCCCAACACGCAACGTCCGCGGCGTTGCCCAAGACCGCGAGTCTTTTACCACTACTGGCAGTGCTGGGTCTGCTAGCGTTTTTCGGGGCGCTGGTCATCGAAGCCAGTTCGCTTTGTGTCGCGAGGCTTGGCCGGTATTGCACTGTGAATTTGACCGGTCCGGAAATTGCGAGCAGCGTAGGGCCACCACACTACTTTGCAGGTGTGAAAGCGGCAAGCTTGCTGTTCGCAGGAGGGCCTTTGAGACTTCGCATTTTGTATCGACCAAATCGCAATAAAATGTGAAACTCAGAATTCGAGTTCCGAGACACTCGCTAAGGCTTGCTAAGGCCCTATCCCAGACGGTCAAGTACACGTTGTTTGTCAGTGGCATTCTCTGTCTGGGTTGGTGCGGGATCAGTTCCGCGAAAACGAACCTTTATCAGCACTATGAAGGCCGGGCTCTGACTCGTTTACTCCGCGGGGAGCCAGTACGGCCATGGTGGGACCAGGCACAACTCTTTGGGGATAACTTTAGGAAGGTCGTAGCTGCGGGCCAGGAGTCGGCTGGACCAGTCCCGAAGGAGTTGATCGCGAACCGAATTCCAGTGCGACCCGCCATTCATGCGCGTTCCTCGAGATTTGTCGCGGCCGAGGCGGATTTGGTTGGCAGAATTGATATTCCAGCAATCCATATATCCGCGGTTGTGCTGGAGGGCGTATCCGCTTCCACACTCCGGTTAGCGCTCGGACACATTCCGGGCACGGCAAGGCCTGGCGACGCGGGCAACGTGGGAATCGCTGGCCACAGAGACACTTTTTTTCGCGGGCTTTCGAAGATTGCCAAAAACGATGAGATCGTGTTGACCACGCTGAATGGCTCCTATCGCTATCGCGTAGAGTCGCTCTCGGTGGTCGGGCCGGTCGAAACTAGTGTCTTGGAACCGTCTCCTCAGCCCAGCCTGACCTTGGTTACTTGCTACCCATTCCACTACATCGGGCCCGCACTCCAGCGATTCATTGTTCGCGCCTATGAAGTTAGTCAGCCTTGATGGGCTAAAAAACGCATGATATATTCGCCGCCGTGCGTGGGGCCGCAGGCAGTGCGTTTCCGATACGCGCGGATAACGCCCGCACCGCCCGTGATTTGGCGGTGGGCAACGCCTCCGAACCCAGTACGCGCCCGCGAATAGCCCCCCGTTCGTCCCACAGCCGATGCCGTAGAATATATATATAACAACACCCGTGCACTCGAGGAAGCCCGATATTTTGACGATCATCGGAATATTCCCTGCGCCCCTTGCCGTACTGACCACGCTGCTCTTCGTCGCGCTGCTGCTGTATTCGAATGTCGCCTCGGCGGCGAGCACCGTAGATTACACAACTGATATTCAACCCATCTTTCGCAGTAATTGCTATACCTGCCATCAGGGCGAGAAAGCCGGCGCGGGATTGCACCTGGATTCCAAGGCGGGCGCGCTCGTCGGGGGCGTTTCAGGGAAAGCGATTGTTCCGGGTAACAGCAAAGACAGCCTGATCCTGACGCGACTGCTTTCCAGCGACCCGCACGTGCGCATGCCCTTCGGGGGAACTCCACTCGCCCCGGAAAAAATCGGGCTTATCCGTCAATGGATCGACCAGGGCGCGCCGTGGCCCGACGATCGGAACGAGTCAGCGGCCAAGCATTGGTCGTACATCAAGCCGGTGCGGCCCGCTATTCCCAAGGTCAAAAATGCCGCATGGGTGCGCAATCCCATCGATGCATTCGTGCTGGCGGGGCTGGAGAAGGAAAGTCTTGCGCCATCGCCCGAGGCTTCAAAAGAAACGCTCATCCGTAGAGTCAGCCTCGATCTGACCGGTCTACCGCCAACACTCGAGGAAATCGATCAATTCCTGACGGACCAGAGTCCCAACGCGTACGAAAAGCTGGTCGACCGGCTGCTGGCGTCGCCGCATTATGGCGAGCGCTGGGCCGCTCCCTGGCTCGATCTGGCGCGTTACGCCGATACAAACGGATACGAGGCTGACCGCGCGCGGTCCATCTGGAAATACCGCGATTGGGTCATCCATGCGCTGAACCAGGACATGCCGTTCGACCAGTTCACCATCGAACAAATCGCCGGCGACATGCTGCCCCACGCCACCGAGTCACAACGTATTGCCACCGGCTTTCACCGCAACACCATGTTCAACGAGGAAGGCGGCGTGGACCGGGAAGATTTTCACTGGCAATACCTGGTGGACCGCGTAAATACCACGTCTGCCGTTTGGCTGGGCACAACGCTCGGCTGCTCGCAGTGTCACAACCATAAATTCGATCCGTTCACGCAAAAGGAGTACTACCAGTTTCTGGCCTTCTTCAATAACTCAGACATGGGTTCGGATGAGGACGGCGGGTTTGTCGAGGCTAAAATCGAGATGCCCACCGCGGAGCAGGAGGTTCGCCGTAAGAAACTGCAAGCCGAGATTCACGATCTCGAGCAGCGGATGAAGACCCCCACACCGGAACTTGCGCGCGAGCAGGAGGAATGGGAGCGCTCGGTGATCGCCGCCGGCAACGCCTGGAGCACGCTCGTTCCAGCGGCTATGAAAGCGACCGCCGGCACCACACTCGCGCA
>QHXW01000562.1 GCA_003223115.1 Acidobacteriota bacterium | reverse complement strand
CTCAGCCATGCCCGAGGTCTTCGTCTCCAACGCCGAGCTCGCCACAGCAGTCTCGCGTGAGACGAAGATTGGAAAGCTACGCAAGCTCGGGTCACGACTATATACGCGCAACCTGACCGAACCGCCGGAAAGAATCGTGCAGCGAAATCTCTGGCCGCTGGTTGCGGCGTATCTTCCCGGCGCGCTCATAGCCGACCGGACAGCGCTGGAGAACCAGCCGGCCGGAGATGGTTCCGTCTTTCTAATCGCCGATCACAAACGCGACATCATATTACCCGGAGTGACTTTGCGCCCGCGCAAGGGACCGCCGCCATTGGAGAGTGACCGGCCATTCATTGGCAGCTTGCGCATCGCTTCGCCCGCCCGCGCCTTTCTAGAAAACATGCGTCCGTCCCGCGCTCGCGATGGCGTTGCCCGCACCTTGTCCAAGCGCGAGATCGAGGAGCGCCTTGACGAAATGCTCCGGCGCGGTGGCGAACCCGCGCTTCAGCGCCTTCGCGACGATGCTCGGGAAATTGCCGACCTGCTGCGCTTGACGGACGAGTTTCAGCGCCTCGACGCCCTAGTCGGTACTCTGCTCGGTACTCGCGACGTGCCCCTGGAATCCCCCGTTGGCATCGCCCGTGCCGCCGGTCTGCCCTACGATCCGCAGCGACTCGATCTATTTCAGCGCCTCTTTACGGAGCTGGCTGGAAGCGCACCTGTGACGCGCCTAGCGCGCCCCACCGATGGCGTCGCGCTTCCGTTCTTCGAAGCCTATTTCTCTAACTTCATTGAAGGAACTGAGTTCGCGGTCGATGAGGCTGCGGATATTGTCTTCAAAGGCCATATCCCGACAGCCCGTCCCGAAGATGCTCATGATGTCCTGGGCACTTGGAAGGTAGTCTCTGATAACCGCGAGATGTCCCGCCTCCCCCGAAACTTCGACGAACTGGCGACTCTTCTGAAAAACCGCCATGCGCGGATAATGGAAGGACGGCCGGATAAAGGGCCGGGACGATTCAAGGCCGATCCAAACCGGGCCGGGTCGACTTTGTTTGTCGCTCCTGAACTCGTGGTCGGCACCTTCGCCAAAGGTTTTGAGATCTACCGAGGCCTAACAAGCCCGCTCCATCGTGCCATCTTCATGATGTTCCTCGTTTCTGAGGTTCATCCGTTCGCGGATGGCAACGGTCGGGCCGCCCGCATCATGATGAATGCAGAACTGGTCGCTGCCGGCGAGAACAGAATCATCGTGCCGACCGTATACAGGAACAATTACTTGATGGCTTTGAAGGCGCTATCGCAGAATGGAATCACCGGAGCTCTCGTGTGCACCATGGATTTTGCTCAGCGATATACCGCGGCCGTCGATTTCGCCGAACTGAACCGGGCACGGTTTATTCTCGACCGGACCCACGCGTTCGCCGATCCGAACGAGGCCGACGCTGCGGGCGTTCGGTTGCTGCTGCCTACGCCCGAAATTGTCGCAGACGCAACCCGGCAATAGAGGTCAGTATTGAATGGTGTTTTCTGATATCTCTTCGAGTCAGAGCAATGCTGAAAGCGATCAGGAACCATTGTTGACCAGGGGCTCCACCATTGCGGCGGTGGTCGAAGGAACGATCGCGAGAAGCCTTCTGGATTCGGCTTTGGCGCTCGCGAGAAGTGAACCACATCTGCTTTCCTAAAATGACCAGGCAGTGTGTAGCTGAGTGAGCTGCGGCCAGACGAGCCCAGGCACAGTGGCGCGCGAGTCTGCAACCGCATGGGTGAGCCCGGCGTTGCGGGCATTTGAGTTAGAGTGTTGAGGAGCCGGAGGTTGCTGCGCCCCGGAGAGGAGTAGGTTCCCCTCCAGGGCAGGAGCTTCTGGGAGTCGTCACCTCCCATGGGCCCTCCCGAGAGTCCTACAGGTCAACGTAGGCTCGTTGCCAGGGTGACCGTGGCGCCGACAGCAGTTCCTGGAGGGCCATATCCTGAACCTGCTTGCTGAAGGCGTCGCCGAAGATGCGGTCGCGATCCCGTAGAAGATAGCGTGGCGCGGTGTCCCAAGGAAAGGCTTCGCGGAGTTGTTGGGTGGTCCATTCTGCGGTGGGATGGGCGGTGACGCCGAAGTGAAGGATCCGGCGTCGCTCATGAGCCAACACCAAGAATACGTAGAGGACTTGGAAGCGCAGAGTCGGAACCGTGAAGAAGTCCACCGCTACCAGGTTCTTCACGTGATTTTCCAAGAAGGTCCGCCAAGTCTGCGATGGCGGCTTCCGGTGACGGTCCAGGTACTTGCTCACGCTGGTCTCGCCGATTGTTCGTACCGAGTTTGAGCAGTTCGCCGTGAATCCTTGGGGCTCCCCAGGTGGGGTTCGCTCGGCTCATCAGACGGATCAGATCGCGTACGTCTTTTGGAACCGACGGACACCCACATGGGCCACGCCGGACCTTCCACGTCCAAAAAAGGCGAAAGCCTTTCCGGTGCCAAGCGATCAGGTCAAGGCGGCCCAGTCATGAATCCGCCCGACGGAACTGCTTGCGGTCATGGACGCCGCCGGACATTCTCCGATTCGTTTGCGCGGTTCATGTTCGCTCCGGCCCGGTTCGCGGGTACGCCGCTGACAGCGGCTGTACTCGGACTGCGCGGGCAGAGGCCGCGCCAACCAGAGGGCAGGTTGTCACGTCCTCTGACCTTCCGCTTGTCCGGCACTCCGGCCCGCCGCCCTCCTTTCCCTTTCACGGCGTCTGGTTTTCGGGACGCCGCGTGAAAACAACAAACGCCTCGAAAGAGGGAAACGAGACTATATGATATTTGGAAACCGCCACCGCCCTTCTTACCACCATCGCCGTCGTCGCGATCATCTTTGGTGACGCGCGTCGATGTCCGCTCGCCTAAGTCCGATCCTTAGGCGACGCCTCGACGCCACTCCGCGCACGCATGCGCGTTGCGACTTGCGCGCCTACGCGATATGGCTTACTTTAAGGTTGTGACTGCTGAACAGAAAAGCCGACTTGACCAGGCTGTTTGGGTGAATCAACAGCGCATGAGTGGAACCCCATGCTTCCGGGGTACTCGTGTGCCCGTAAGGTCCAAAAACTCGACCTCAATGTTCCAAGAGTGTTTTGTCTATTGTAATCAACGGCTTTCGGACACGCCACCAGCGACGTTACGCGAAGTTACAGATCGCAGCTAGCCGAGTTTTCCGTGCGCGCGACTCACTCACAGTCGCTGCAGCTCGTAACTGATTGAAAAACAACAGGTTTCCAGCGTTCGAGTTTTTGGACACTACGGGTGCAATCGAAGCCCCGCAGCTGAACGAAAACCGGGGATATTCTCATATCCCGCCCTCCAGCCACCTGCCCGGCCAAGTCGAATCAATATAAACTATTCATTCTTAATGTGGTTAGCCATCGTCCTAAAGTAGACACACCCGTTTGATTTTCTCCTGTCCGCCAGGCGAGACGTGGTGGCAGCGATTTTTTCAGAACGTATTGCGGTCAGCGAAGCCAGGATTCCCCGTTGCGCATTGCCCGCCATAACCCCACCGGTTGATTCCAAGTTCGTATGGATATACAATAGGTTAGGTATATCTTTTGTGCAGGTTTCCAAATGGGGCAACAGTTTGGCTGTGCGTCTTCCCGCTGTGGTTGTCGAAGCTCTCGATCTCAAAGAGGGAGACGAAATCGAGATTTCCATCGCAGGTAAACGCGACTTCAAGGTGGCCCGTGACCGGTCCAAGGAGAGGGCACTCGAGCAACTCCGTCAAATGAAGTGGTCCTTCCCTCCTGATTTCAAATTCAATCGCGAAGAGATCAATGAACGATAAGCCGTTCTTTGATACCAACGTCATCGTATACGCTTTCCGCCAAGACGATACGCGCGGTCACGTGGCCGAAACTCTGCTGGCCGCGGGAGGAACACTATCAGTTCAGGTCCTAAACGAGTTCGTCGCTGTGGCGCGGCGCAAGCTTGATAAGAGCTGGGAGGAAGTTCGCCGCGCGCTGGACATACTTCGCGTCTTTTGTCCAGAGCCCGTGCCTCTTACGGTCGAGACCAACGAGCGAGCCGTACACATTGCCGAGCGCTACGGGTATTCCATCTTCGATTCACTCATCATCGCGGCTGCACTCCATGTTGGCGCCAGCACACTTTACTCGGAGGACATGCGAGATGGCCAGGCAATCGGCGGGCTTACAATTCGCAATCCATTTTCGCGCTAGGCACATACGGATCACGCCCACCGGTTCGCGAAAGTGATTTCGCATTCGCTCGCATCAGGAGGGACAACGCCCGCCTTCCATGTCGGCACGGGTTGTCAGGAATGAAAGCCAACGGCGGATTATCGCTAAGTAAGTATATCGACGGAGTTTGGCTGTCGACTTTTCAACCCTGCGGCAGTGGCAGTATTCACTTCTCGGGCACCGCCATCGAACAGGAAGTCAACTGCGTGGACAACATGAACTAACTGAAATTGGTAAGCCACTGGTTAGACCAGTGAGACTCGAAGAGGTCCGACCGTTCCCGGAGTAGAATCCTCCTCAAGTGGCTTGATGACCAACGATGAGGAGGATCAATGACAGAGCTTTACCAGAGCCTATCCCATTCCAAATGGGACTGCAAGTACCATGTTGTATTCGTGCCCAAACGGCGGCGAAAAGCCATCTTCGGTCAGACACGCCGACATCTGG
>QHXW01000563.1 GCA_003223115.1 Acidobacteriota bacterium | reverse complement strand
GGGACCAGGAGGTCGGTGGTTCGAATCCACTCGCCCCGACCAATTCGTTTCAATAATTTACAAGCGAATCCGATCTGAGCCCTGAAGTCGCGACCCAGGAGACCGGCTGTGAGTCGTGTTGCTAAGACCTTCTTTCGCAGCGAATTTCGCTGAAAAACCGATACTTACGCGGCGTGCAAGAAGTGGGCATAGTGTTGGGCATAGTCGGTCGATTTGTGTTGGAGGTGGTCTGATGCCGCACACACGTAGTTGCCAGCCGGGTTTTGCTCCGTGTCGGCTTCATAACGCAACATGAAGTCCGCGGCCACAGCGCGCTCGGCTTTCCTCTGGTCCTCGGCCGCTTTCACCAAGTCCTGCTGGTACTGCTCGATGTGATGCTGACACTCGGCGACCACATTGAGCTTGCACCACGCCTCTCGGCTGCGATAATCCCGCTGGTCCTTCGCCGTGACTAAACGCTGCGAACGGGTCCAGCCCCTCGAGCACCTCATGCGCGAGCGGTCGTTGATCTTGAGCAGCATGTCCGCATGCGCTCAAGCGACCTCTGGGTCCGCTCGCAAGCGCGGACCGCGCCTTTCCCCACCCTCAACACCGGCGTTGGCCTGATGGCCGTGAGGACGAGCGGAGAGCCACGTCGAAGACGTCGAAGACGATGGATTGCTGGTCCATGTCAGTGGAGAGTTCAACGACCGCGAGCCTCTAGTATGCGCAAGTTATCGGGTACGTTAGGCTCAGTTTCGGCGAGAGATGTTACTCTTTTCGTAGATGAAGACGAGCATCTTTTCGCCCCATTCATGCTTCGTCTTGTTGCTGTGTGGAGCGTCCCTTACGGGGCAGACGGAACGAATTCAAGCATTCGACTCTTTGATAAACTTGGATAGGGATCGGACGATTCACGTCACTGAACGGATCGAAATCGTCAACGATAACGGTTATTTTGATGGCGGCGTCCATCCCCAACTGCGAATTAAGCCAGCCTCTGCGGAGCGGGCAAACGCGGGCTCGTTCGATGCCTTTGCCGCCGCAATCGATGGGCAACCAGGGACGGTTGATCTAGCTAGGCCAAGTTGGGGCCAAACTCGATCTCCGATTCGCCACGAACGCCGGAGGTCTGTCGCGGGGAAGCCATCTCATTGAACTCACCTACGCGGCGAAACACCAGTTCGATGTTTACGATTACTTCGAGGATTTCAATCAAGACATCACCGGAGAATGGCCGGTCTCAATTGAAAAAGCCAGCGTTGAAGTCCGCTTTCCGGAGGGTCTTCCTGCGGAATCTGGCTTTAGTGCCGATACCGGTTTGAGCGGCGGCTCTGATTTTAAGTTCGACTGCATGCGCCGAGATTTGCCTTCGGGCGTTCGAATCGAAACGACGCACCCATTGCCGCCGCAGAATCAGACCTAAAGGGAATTGGTGGTACAGAGACGCTCGATTGCTTTTCTCGTCCCAATTCACAAAGAAGGGCTACTTCGTATCGAATGCCGCCGGGGACGGATATCGGGCAGTTCTTCAGGACCAGCCATATGTCATTCCAGCATTAAGTTGCGCTTGCCGGACTCGTCTTTGGCGGCAGGCGTATTTGTGTGGCGTCGTGTCCCTTCCTCGTCTCCATCGGCGGCCGCAACGCTCGAGAACGTTGGTGGTCGTTTCCGGCGGGAAGTCGCCGCAACTTACGGATTTGCAATTGTGATGTTTGCGCTAGCGATAGTCCCGGGTCTGAATTTTACATATTCCGGGCATGGGGGGGACCCAGTTGGCTGTTGGCACCGTTCTGCTTTCCATGGGCAATCATCCGAATGCTGTTCAAGATCGGTGTGGGTACGGCCGAGTCTCGCGCGTGGTACAAGAGCTTTTGCAAACTGACCATTCCGTCGTACATTGCGATCGCGCTGCCGCTTTCATGGGCGGCAGCTACCTCAATTCAAGCAACCTTCGGCTTGCCCGTGTCAACCTGGACCTTCTACGCACTTATGGTTTCCCCCGCGCCTTGGTGGTATTTCACCTAATGTCCGGCGCAAATAAATCCGTGGAACGCGGACGTCAAAGATAGACCCCAGGAAGTCGCCTGTCGCCTGCCCGTAACTTAACTATGCCGCTCTCGCCACCTGTACTCGCGCTTTCCTTGACACGGCTAATACCGCGGTATTCAGTGCCTAGCGGTCCGTTGAGCTTTGGCCATTACCAGTTTTGGGCTTGGGGTCTTCAAGGTCAAGCCCATCGCGTGAGATCAGCGGAACACGTGCCGACTCAGCAACGGCAGATAATGAATCTGATCAGCCCACTCCTCCTCACGAGACGACGACCAGATAATCAGCAGTGATTCGACGATCTCGCCGACAGAAGCGCTCGGCAACGCCAGCAGCACACCGGGACTCTTGAGGCCTGAACCGGCCCTCGCGGCGAAATGGACAGGCATCGTCTTCTTGTCGTGCGAAACGAGGACCCTTCCCTCCTGCGCTGCTACTTCGAGCACCTCGCGATCCGAGCGTCCTTCGAGGCCGGTGTCGTTTGCGGACTTGAAATCTATGGCCGGTTCACGGAGGCGCACGCCTTGGACTATCGCATAGTTCAAGTCCGCATCGGCGAGAAATCGGACGCTCACTGGCGCGGCTTGCTCAATCCCTCGCGTGCCCGCTGGAGCCGGGCCCACAGTTCAGGATTAGCCTCGCTCAGTGGAACCGTCGATTCCTGAATTCTGCGGTCCTCGTTTTCCAGGTACTGACGAATCTCGGTCTGATGGTCCAAATAGAAGGCAATCGCGCCGTAAATCTGGGACAGTTTTAGTAGCGGGAAACTCTGCCTGATCGCCTCGGGCGAATTCCCCCGCTCGAAGGAGTACACGACGGAATCGAGCGAGATTCGCGTGCCCGCGATATAGTATCCGCCGTTCCGTTCTTCGATGTACTCGCTGGTCATCAGAAGCTCTTGAATTCAGTGTCGCATCAACATGCGCAAGCTTTCAACGCACAGTTCCGACTATGCCCAATACTATACCCACCCTGTGCATAGCTGCACTGTGACCGATTTGCCCGGTCGAGCCGCAAGCTATTGACGCGGAGGAATCTATCACAACCGGTCGCAACGACTATGCCTCCCGCTAAGTCATTCATTTTCAGAGTCTTCATTGTTCGGGACCAGGAGGTCGGTGCTTCGAATCCACTCGCCCCGACCAATTCTCTCGATAATTTACAGCCAGAAAGCCGGACGAAAGCGCGTACCATGAGTACGAAAGTGGGTGGGCTGATCTCCTGATCGATATTCAGGGATCGGCCGACGACGGGAAGACTTTACCGACCGCACGTCACAGAACAGCAACACCGCGGTTTGGGACGCATGGTAAGGGTGGAGCGGTCCAGCAGGATGTCCTGTGGGCACGAGGGGCCGCGTCCAAAAATGAAATCAGTGTGCGGGTTCTTGCTGATGACTTCCGCGGCTCGTTCGATCAATTCCCGCAACTCTGGCTTGATGGTTGTTGAACAATTCAGGTCTGCAACCCGAGGTGAAAATGAAACACACCTGCATCTTCTCGAGAATCCAGGATAGTAGCTCGTAATGACGTTCGTCTTTACCGTCGGTTGGGACCGGCAGGACGAACCGCCGGTTTTACGTTTCCCGCGTCGAGACTCTATGTGATGTGCAAGAGAACGTCGCGGATGGCCAGCACCCGATTCTGCATCTGACCAGTTCGTAAGGCACGAGAGTGAAAATTCGTGCAGCAGGCTGCTCACGCCCAATCACGATCGAGCAGTGAAGGCGTAAGGCGGCATCTCCAGCCGCACGACTCACCGAATCATTTCACGGCGTTAAGGCTATCCAGGTCCCATTTCGAGCGCGGCCAGTTGTTCGTGCGCGAGCCAAAATATTCAGCTGCCTGTCAAAAACTCCTGCCGCCTTAATTAATCGTCATTGAATCAGCACCCGGCTCGCGCTGCCGAACTGATGTAACAATGTTGCGACTTGGTATCCCACGGCATGCCCCACGTCGGACAGGCCCCGATCGCGGCCCCCAGCCGGGGCGCTGTGTGCCCCCCGGCGGATCGTGCCTGGTTATCTCGGCCTTCGATGTCCCCGCGTCTGTGACTCTCTGAATTCGATGTAGTAGGATATCGAGCGGCGGAAGGCGCGGCTGGTTATGTCGCTTAACCAACAAGCCCTTCGTGAAACCAAGACAGGGAGTTCTGAAGCACTCCCGGAAAGGCTTCCATGCAAATCCTGCACCCATTCGTCGGCTCCGTCCAGCGTTACTCCGAAGAGATCGCCGATCCGGATCGATACCGCCCGGACCACTGCCCGCAATGCGAGGCAAAACATCCTCTCACCGCCCACGGCTTTTATCGCCGCACCTTGGTCGATACAGCTTTTGACGGCGTGATCCGCGTGCGCCGCTACCTGTGCGGTTGCTGTAAGCGCACGGTCTCGCTATTGCCGGAGTTTACGTTGCCCTACCTCCGGTTCGGGATCACGATGATCGCTCTGTTTTTGACTGCCCGTCTGCTCGTCGGTCGCACCCTGGGTGTCGCCGCCGTGGCGGCCACGCTACCGGGCATGCCTTATCAGCGCGGCCAGTTTTGGGTGCGCCGTTTCCAGGGACAGGCCGAGCGCTTATGTGCGGCGCTGGCGGCGTTGATCCCCCCATCTCCAGCCCCGACCTTCGTCTCCCGGGCCTTGCACATGTTGCAGTCCTTCGGCTGGATTCCAGCCCACCGGTTCCTATTTGCCGATGTACGGGTCCACCTGTTGGGCTGGCCAGCGTTTCTCGCTCCCGACGGCCGTTGTGCCGTGCTCCGTCCGGTGGTGCCACCCGCCTGACCGTCCACACATAGCTTTTGCCTGGAGCCGGCGCTCCCTCGGTTTTATGCTTCTGGGCAGGGAGATTTTCCCTGTGGATGCCAAATCCGAAAAACTCGCCGTGTTCCGCTATGCGCTAGTTGCGCCCCTGGTGATTGAGACTCTCCCCCACGGCGAACTCACGCGCCGCGCCCAGGAGATCGCCTCCCGCCACTACGACATCCCCCATTCGAAACGGAGAGCAGTCTCCGTCGATACACTGCTGGATTGGGCGCTACGCTACCGCCACGGCGGCTTCGAGGCGCTGGCACGCAAGCCGCGCCAGGACCGTGGTCAATTCCGCACCCTCACCCCGCAACTGGCCAGCCTCATCGAACGCCTCAAGCGCGAGAAACCGCATCACACCGGCACCAGCCTGCTGCGCGAGCTGGCCTTGTATTCCGGTCAGGACGCGCCCGCACTTTCCGCTGCCACGCTTTATCGGTTCCTCAAACAGCGCGGCCTCTCGGCCAAGCAACTGCTCGCGCCTCAGGCGCACAAGACGTTCAAAGCCGAAGTCGCAAATCAGATTTGGCAGGCCGACATGCTGGTCGGTCCCTGGGTCCAGCGCCCGAGTGGCGGAAGAATCCAGGTCTTCCTTCACGCCACGCTCGATGATGCCAGCCGGGTCATCCCACATGCCCAGTTTTATGCCAGCCAAGGACTGGATGCCTGCCTTGATTGTCTGCAGCACGCCATGGCCGATCGCGGCGTACCCCTTCGTCTTTATATCGACAAAGCGAAGATCTATCGTTCGCTGCAACTGGCGCGCATTCCCGACTCGCTCGGCATCCTCATCATTCACCCTGATCCTTATCAGTGCGAGGGCCGGGGGAAGATCGAGCGTTGCTTTCGCACGTTGCGCGAGCAGTTCCTCGCAAACCTCGATCCCGAAAACCTACTCTCCCTGGATGAGCTAAACGATCGTCTCCGGGTCTGGATCGACAACGCCTATCACTGCACCGAGCACAGCGCCTTGGGGACCACTCCATTGCTGCGCTGGCAGCGTGATATCGAACACATCCGCCTACTGCCGCCCGCCACCGATCTGCGCCGTCTGTACTTCCATCGGCTCGATCGCAAGGTGCGCCGCGATTTCTCCTTCCTGCTGCACAACCGTCTCTACGAGGCTCCACCTCATCTGGCCGGCCAAACCATCGAAGTGCGCTTCGATCCTCTCGACGCCTCGCAGGTCGAGATCTGGTTTCAGGAAAAACTCGAAGCCACGGCGCGGCCCGTCGATCCGGTCGTCAACGGCCAGTTGCCCTCGGCCAAACCCACGGCTTCTCCCGAGCCTTCGCCCACCGGCATCAACTTCGTCGAACAACTCCACCGAGAAAAAGGATAACGAGGACCAGGAGTAACCGTCATGGCGGAAGCTTTCGTCGACTTTAAGAAAACACCTTCCGGCGACAGCCCCGATCTCAAACATCTATTCCCTTCGCAGGC
>QHXW01000138.1 GCA_003223115.1 Acidobacteriota bacterium | reverse complement strand
CGTTTATCGTTGCATCAGCTAATCCAAGTACGTTACTTCCAGTTGAAGCGCGGCCGTAAACAACGTCACACGTGCGTAGCAGCCCGTGCGATTCTTACCCTCTTAGCGGATTAAATCCCCATATTGGATGAACGTTTCTCAATCCGACTTTACTCCAGAAGCCGGAGACGCGCCAGACATTCCGGGGAGACGAGTAACGATTCATACAGACCGGACTTCCAGTGGCACTAAGCCCACTAAAATGTTTCGAAAATCTTTCTACGCGTGATCAAACGTTGGCTGAAGGGGGCAACAGCACGTGCGGCCAACCGGTTGCAGGGGCGTCAGCGTCAGCCGTTCTAGCAGGATCGGGCTCAGTAGTGAAACCGGTACCGCAGCTCAGCGAAAATCTGGCGGGGGTCAACGTAATGCCGCCCGCCGAAGGTCTCGCTCTGATCGAGCAGAATGCGCCGATTCGCAACATTCAAAGCTTGCACTGAGAGAGACCAGCTTTCCCCGAAGCTCCTGCCCAGGGAGAGATCCAATAGTGTGCGTCCGGGAAGATGCGCCGGCCCACTGTTATCCGTAAATCCCGATCCATAGGAGACGTTTCCCGTTACCCAGGCGCGCCGCGGCAGGGTGACATCAAACCCGGCGCTGAGCGTGTGCCGCTGATCGTGGTCCAGCAAGAAGCCCTGCTCGGGCGGCGAAAAATCGGTAAGCCCGCCACTCACGGCGCCAAACCCTTCTGCACGTTGCCGCGAATACGCCAGGTGCACTTGGCCGCGGTGGACAAGACGGGGCGACCGGAGGCTCACCTCCCATGCGCGAATGCGTGCTCCATCGATGGTGAGCGGGAAGAAGACATTGGAATTCCCCAGCACCGAGTGATCGAAAAAGTTGGTGGCGCGGGTGTTGAACCGGGCGACATCCAGCAACCATCCGCGGAACGGAATGGCGAGGCCGGCTTCGTATTGCTCATCGCGTTCTCCGTGGAGCGGCAGAAATCCAAATCCCTGCTCGCGCGCGAAAGCGGGCAGCGGTCCCGAGAACGTCGAGAGCGGCGGGGCCTGATAATAACGCCCGTAAGAGCCGCGCAGAACCCAGTTCAAACCCGGGAGCCGAATGGTCACACCGGCGCGCGGGCTGGCAGCATTTTCGCTGACAGTCCCGGAGAAATGCGTGAGGCGCACGCCGCCGTTGAGAGTGAGCCAGGCAGCGGGTTTGTACTGATCTTCGAGAAATAGAGCTTCGATGTGGCCAGAGAGACTCTGCTGGTGGCTCAGCGAGCCATCGTCCTGGAAGCGTAAGGTAAGGTGCGCGCCATCGCGCTCCGCGAATCCATAGATGCCGACCCGCGCGTTGTGCTTTCCGGCGACCAGACCGGCTGCGATCTGCGCGCCGCCGTAGTGGGAAGTGTGGTCGTCATCGGGGCTCACCGGAATGTCGGCCGGGCCGCCGATGTAGTTCGCGCGATTGTAGTGATAAAAGGGCGAGACCGTGAGCAGAACGCCGTGCGCGGCGGTGCGCAACCAGGAAAAATTCACAAAGGCATCGCTTTCGCACTCCACATCGCGAATACCGGTGACCTGCTGTTCCGGATCGTTCGGGATCTGGTAGAAGTCGCGCCGCGCGGACGTGATCAGTCGGAGTTGATCGGATGGAGTGGCGTTGAACATGAGCGTAGCCATGCCGCCGAAGCCATTAGCGCGCGCGTGCAAGACCTCGGGGGTCGGCGTTGCAAGGCCCAGGCCGGTTCTGTTGCCATTGAGGCTGGTGTAATATGCAAAGCGCTCGGTGTGGCTTCCGAAGCTGATCTGGTCGTTGGTCTGAAAGAAATTTCCGAAACTGGTAACCAGTTCCCCTTCGTTGTTGCGTTCGAAGCCGCTGCGCGGAATCACGTTAAACACGCCGAAGGTACGGTCGCCATATTCGGCCGCATATCCGCCCCGCAGCACTTCAAGCGAATCGATGTCCTTGGGGTCGAACTGCGGGCCGACGTTCGTCGCAATATTTGTGTTCGGCACGGGAACGCCATCCACCAACCAGCTCACCTGATGCCCGCCGCGGATGTGAAGCTGATCGTGAATGACATATGCGCCCGGTACGAAATCGGTGATCATCGACAGGCTGTTGGTGCGATCGGCGCCTGGTGCACGCTGGATCTCGGTGCGTGCGATAAACGTTGTGGGAGCGGCGGAGTCTGGGTTGACGGCTTCGGCCCGCTCCGACACCTCGACCGAGTGACGGGCCACCGCCAGCTTCAACTGATAATGCAGAACCGGCGCGCTACCGGAGACGATCAGAACGGGCTCATCGACTGGAGAAAAACCGTCACGATCGATGGCAACACGATACTCACCGGTGGGCACCGCTGGAAAATCAAACTCACCATCGGAGTTTGTCGCGGCCGTCTTGGACCAGTCTGTGTGGGCCGAGCGCAGGGTCGCGTACGCACCTGCCACCGGACGGTGATCGGGATCGTGCACGATTCCTCTCACGTCGTTAAAAATACCGGCGCAAGCGAGGGCCGGCACAAACATACACAAGATTCGTTTGAAGACCATGGGACTCCTTCCGTTCTGAAAACAACCAGTGATCTCAGAAAACGGCAGGAGGAGGACGTTGATAGAGGAATGCGAAAAACGGTGAGAAAGCCGGGCGGGTCGTTACGCGCGCCTCGAACGGCTTGGAGATAGCCGCAGGATCCCCCGCCGTTGAAGACGGCCGAAGAAGAGGAGAAGTCTGGGAGATGAGGCTTGCCGGCAACTTGCAGTTCTGAACGCAATCCGAAGACGAGGTCCAGAGTGAGCCGGCGCCCGTCGCCTGTCCGGCGACGGATTTTCGACAACACGCGCCATGTGCACGTCCATGGCAGCATGCGGCGCCACCAGGCTTGGCTCTTGCGGTAACCGGTACCGCGTACGCCGCCGTCAAACAGACAAGCAGCCAGACAGCGATGACGCGTGCGAGGAAGCGGCCCAGTTGTCGCGGAACAGACATCAGATCAGTACTCAGGATACGCCAAAAGGTGAGCGTGGGGCAAGGATAGCGAGCTTCGCGGCGGGCAGCGGTCAGGAAGCGCTGGCAGCGTTCCAGGCGTATGACAACCAGTTTTAGAACGTAAGCCCAACCAGGAACTCGATCTGGTTACGGTGGACGAGGTTGAATCCGCCCAAAGCTAAAGTCGCCCATCCAGGGTATACCTGATCTCGGGTGCAAGCCGAATGATGCCCATCTTGGCCTCCACACCGCCTCCAAACACCAAGCCTGATACGGTCTCGGACGGCCCCACTTGGAAGGCGCGAAGACGGTTATTGCGTTGGAACGAACCGCCGCCAACAACATAGGGAGTGACGCTCTCACGCACGGGTACACGAAATTTCGCGAGAATCGGAATCTCCCATGCGCTGCCTGACGGGTGATTCACGTGCCGGTAGAGGGCGTCCACTTCAATCCCCAGACCGAAGGGAAAACGGAGTTCGACCGACGGACCGATGACAGAGCTGCGGCCGCCCGTGGCAAAGGCGCCAGTATTGTGATACGACGACATAGCGAGATCCCTGGCAGACACGCCTGCCTTTACGACTCCCATGAGGACCGGAAAAAGGCTACGGCTCCTGAAAAACAGAGAATCAGCAGGGTTCGCATCAATTACCTTACACAATGACTCCGACCGCGAGCACAATGGGGTTCAAGGTCAAGTTTGAGCCATCGCGCGTGGGTTGCGCCTCGGGGCGCGAAGCCAAATCGCTACTCTCGCGTGATTGGACTTCTGGAGCAAGGCCGTTTCAGGTTCGAAGTGATCATGAACATCGGAACGGATTCCACTGCTCACGGCTCTCGACTCGAGAATTGCCAGCCGGAGCTCTCTCTCCAAATCCCGGATTATTTTGTCGGAAGGTTTATCGTGATTCGCCAAGCGCGGTTTCCATTCAACAACGCTAGTTAGCCCGGTAAAGGTTGGCACGCAACCAGGAATATTTACTGGTTTGCCACTCGAGTTCGAACTTCAAAACGTTCGATGAATTGGGAGCGCGCTTTTTCGCGATCGAGTTCGCGCTGGACAACGGTTCGCGCAATTACTTCGAGCGATATGTCTTTTGTTTTTCCAACGCAGGCTTTCAGATTGTCAATATCGTCCTGTGTAATTTTCTGGCTGCTATCGTAATGGGGCGCAAAGAACCTTGAGCGCGAGCTTGATTCGTTCGACAGAACGCGCATCCATAAGACCTACTATGTTTGCTAAAAATGCTCAAAAACAACTAGGGAAATCACTAGCATCGGGCGCGCGAAAGCATCGGCGTGTGTTTTGTCCAAATTCACCGGTTGCGAACCCGGTGAGGGCCCGCGACACCACGTCTTGCGGCCCTGTGCACGCAGCATTTCGCTATAATCCAGTCGAATGGATGTTTACGACGAGATCCTGAGGTTGAGACGGCTGGGCCAGAAATCCGCCATCGCCACCATCGTGCAGGTGCGCGGCTCGATTCCGAGCTATGAGAGCGCCAAGCTCTTGGTGCGCGAAGACGGTTCCATGTTGGGGACCGTCGGTGGCGGTTGCGTGGAGGCTGAGGTTTGGAACGCCGCCCGCGAAGTGATCGAGACCGAAAAACCCAAACACTTGACGTTCAACCTGGGGCAGGATGCTGCCTATGACAACGGCCTCATTTGCGGCGGGCAGCTCGACATTTTTGTCGAGCCGGTGATTCCGCCGCCACGCGCCTTCATTTTCGGCGCGGGCCACATCTCGAAGAGCCTGTCGAAAGTGGCATCGCTCGCGGGCTTTGCAACCAACATCATCGACAACCGCGATACGTTCGCCAACCGCGGCCGGTTTCCGGAGGCCGACGAGATCTTTGCGGAGGAGTATGAGGATGTCTTTCCGAAGCTGGTCATACACGAGACCAGTTACATCATCATCGTGACGCGCGGACACCGCGATGATATGCGCGTGCTGCGCTGGGCTGTGGGTACGCAGGCCCGCTACATCGCCATGATCGGCAGCAAGCGAAAAGTGATCGGCGTGGTAAAAGAACTGGAGAAGGAAGGGGTGGCGCGCAGCCTGCTGGAACGGATTTTTGCGCCCATGGGCCTCGAAATTGGCGCGATTTCCCCGGAAGAGATTGCCATCTCGGTGGTGGCCGAAATGATTGCCGCGCGCCGCAACGCCGACTCGGCATGGCGCTCTGTGTCCAAATCCGTCTTCGCAAACGAATCGCGGTCTACAGTGCTGAAGTGAGCTATGCCGGATTAATTCTGGCGGCAGGTGAATCGAGCCGCATGGGTTCGCCCAAAGCGCTGCTCGATTTTCGCGGCGAAACTTTTCTGGACCGTCTGATGCGTTGCCTTTTCACCCATTGCTCTCCTGTCATTGTGGTGCTGGGGCATCAGCCGGAGGTGGTCCGCGCCGGGGTCCGCTCGCCGGGCAACGCGATTTTCGTATTGAATCCCAATTACGAGTTGGGGCAGTTCAGTTCGCTACAATGCGGGCTTCGCGCTGTGCCGCAATGGGCGGCCGGGGTGGTCTTCACGCCGGTGGACCATCCCAATTTCGAGCCCGCGACCATTGCAAGGCTGACTGAATCGCAGGCGCCGATCGCTATTCCGCAATACATCGGCCGCCACGGGCACCCGGTGCTGGTCTCCCGGTATCTGATTCCGGAGTTTCTGGCACTAGCCTCCACGGACCAGGCGCGCACGGTGATCCACCGCCATGCGGGCGAAATCGAATATATCAACGTGGCTGACGCGGGCGTGCTCGATGACATCGACGATCCGGAAAGCTACCGGCGCTTGATCGGAGCCGCATGAGCCGCTCCAAGCTGATCTGGCGATGTAGCGGCGGCGCCTTATTGGCCCTATTTGCCGCGGGCATTATCGCGCCTTACGCGCGCGCGGACCGTTATGCGGAGCGCATCCGCTCGGGGCTCGACAAAGCGCTGGGTCGGCGCGTGGAATTCGGCGATGCGCGCTTCAACCTGTTCACCGGCCCGGGATTCACCGTCCACAAGGTGGTGATCCACGAGGACCCGGCGTTTGGCCTCGAGCCTTTCGCGTATGTGGAGTCGCTCGAGGCACGGCCCCGGCTGTTGCCGCTGTTTCGAGGCCGTATCGAATTCGCGTCGCTGCGCCTGGAGGATGCCAGCTTCAATCTGATGCGTGCGGAGCAGCCCGACGGACCGGCTTGGAATTTTGCGGCTCTGCTCCAGCGCACGAAATTTTCAGAACTCCCCGCGCTGCATGTTCGTTCGGGACGCATCAATTTCAAATTCGGCGACACGAAATCGGTTTTCTACGTGACCGAGGCCGATCTGGATATTTCGCCGCCGTCTAGAGCGGGCGGAGAATGGCGTGCACGTTTTACTGGGGAGCCTGCGCGAACGGACCGGCCGGCGCGTGGCTTCGGGAGCATAGTGTCCGAGGGCCGCTGGCGGCCGGGCGCTTCTCAAGGAGGCAATGTGGAATTGGACTGCAGACTCGAAAAGAGCGCCATGAACGAGATCATCAACCTGGTGCGGGGTGGCGATCTCGGAATTCACGGCATGGTTTCAGCGCGCGCGCATCTCGCTGGGCCGCTTTCCGATCTTCACATCAACGGCAGCCTGAACGTCGAGGACGTGCATCGCTGGGACTTGCTGCCGCAGCGCGGCACGGGATGGCCCTTCGAATTTGAAGGACACCTGAGCGCACTTTCTCAGCGCCTGGAGATCGATTCACACTCTGCGGTTAAGGAAGCGCCGCCACTCTCCGTGCGTTTCCGCGCGGCCGACTACCTGTCGCGGCCACATTGGGGCGTGGCTTTTAACTGGAACCGTTTTAGCCTCGAGCCCCTGCTGCAACTGGTGCGGCACCTGGGTGCGCCGGTTCCGGCGGGACTCAAGATGGCTGGAACACTGGACGGAGCGGTCGGATACTCGGAGCCAGGCGGCTGGCAGGGTCAACTTGCATTCAGCGATGCTGCCTTCACACTCTCGGATTCGCCACCGCTTCGTTTTGAGCAGGCCAAGCTGCTGTTTGACGCGGGTCACATCCACGTGCCGGCGGCCGTGGCGCGCACTTCCGGTGGTGACCTGGCACGGCTCGAAGCCGATTACCAGCTCCAATCGGGCGCGCTCAACCTGGCTATTGCCTCGGAATCGATGACCGTGGGCGGATTGCGCTCTCAAGTATCTCTAGCGGCTGTTCCGCTGCTGGAGCTGGTCGAATCGGGAGTCTGGAAGGGCCAGCTCGAGTATCAAAAGCGGCCGGATGTTCCGGGCGAGTGGTCTGGCACATTCGAGTTGGATCATGCTCAAGTTCCCGTGCTTGGATTGGCGATGCCGCTCGGAATTCTCTCGGCGAACGTCCAGCTCGACGGCGCGAAAATTGTTTTGCAGAAAGTCCACGCCGATATCGCTGGGATCGCTGTGCAGGGCGACTATCGATATGAGCCTGGTTCCGCGCGCCCGCAACGGCTTCGACTGGTTATACCGGCCGTGGACGCCGCCGATTTGGAACAGATCCTGCTACCTACGCTCAATCGTAAACGCGGCCTGCTTGCCCGCGCGTTTGGACTAGGCCGCACTCCGATTCCGGATTGGTTGCGTACACGCCACATCGACGGCACCGTTCAGATTGGCACGCTCAAGTTGGCTGCGTTTGAGGCGACGGGATTCCGTGCGCGGATGTTGTGGAATGGAACCCACGTCGTGCTGGCAGACCTGACAGCATCGCTCCGAGGCGGCACCGTCGAGGGACAACTTTCAATTGATCTGCGCGGTAACGATCCTGTTTACCATCTGGCGTCACGGCTGAAGGCGATTGAGTGGAACAGCGGCTCGCTCGAAGCAGAGGCAGCGGTGAATACCAGCGGAGTGGGTGAAGCGCTGCAGACGAACCTGCGGTCGGATGGCTCCTTCACTGGCCGTGGATTCGAGGATTCTCCCTTCGACGAGTTTGATTCGATCTCGGGCTGCTACACGCTCGAATGGGCGAAGCCAGTTCCACACTTGCAATTCAGCGATCTGCGAATGTCCTCCGGCACGGAGGTGTTTTCGGGGAAAGGCGCTATGCAGGATGACGGGCGTTTGCTGATCCAGTTATCCAACGGGACGCGGCAGTTAAATATGACTGTGACGCTGGCGCAACTGCGCGTGGATGAGGGCGCGAGCCAGTAGAAGACAGGAGTCACAGATCAGGAGGCTCGATTCCAGGGAACTTGTTCCCCCTTTCTTTGCGTATGGTGGAGTGCGGTCCAATTTCAGCAAAGTTAGGAATTTGATGAAGACACTCTTCGCTCTGCCAAAGATCCTGTTGTTATTCCCGGTACTTGCCTTGTGCGGCGTTTGCGCAGATGCCCAGGCCTTGGAAAGCATCAAATCGCAGGAGGAACTGAACAAAGCTGTCGCATCGCTCGACGCGGCGCTATTCGATTCATATAATCGCTGCAATTTGGAGAAATTTGCCTCGTTTTTCGCTGACGATGTGGAGTTTTATCACGATCAGGGTGGAGTGACCCTCGGCAAAGAGAAATTAACCGAGAGCATAAAGAACAATATCTGCGGCAAAGTGACCCGGGAGCTCGTTCCAGGCAGTCTGCAGGTCCATCACATGAAGGGCTACGGCGCGGTTGAGATGGGTGTTCACCGTTTCCACCACCCGGGCCATGATGATACAGAACCGGTCGGCGAGGGAAAGTTCATTCATCTGTGGCAATACAAAGACGGCGCATGGAAAATTACCAGGGTCATCAGCTACGACCACCATGCGGCCGCGAAGTGACACGAATGATCTGATCCGCTACTTCTCGGTCGCGGCTCCGTGCACATCAGGACATGACTTACTCCTGGCGTAGAGCGCTCATCGGGTCTACGCGGCTGGACGCGGCGGGCCGGTACGAAACTCGCGAACCAAGCAGCGACCACCAGCATGGAAATCATGACGGCGAAAGTCAACGGCTCCGTGGGCCGTACTCCGGCAACCAGACGACCCACGAGACGTCCTGCCGCCAAGGCTCTAGCTATGCCCAAGACTACGCCAACGAGAATCATTCCAAGCTCTGCCGAAGTACCAGACGCACGATGTCGCCACCGCTTGCTCCAAGGCGCCATGCGTACACCGAATTCCGGGACGCGCTGGCTGGTCAGATATGCTAGAACTCCATAGATGCCGATGCACGCAAGTAAAAGAGCCAGACCACCGAATATACCGAACAGCAGCAGGAATCGTTGCCGGGCAAGCGTGCCGCTCACGATCTCTTCCATGGTGTGGACCTTGTAAAGAGCTTGATCCTGAGTAGTTCCGCGAACCTCCCGCCGTAGGGCTTCGACCACGTTCAAGGGCGGGCCGGTGGCCCGTATGGCCAGGTACATAGCGGACGATGCAAGACACAAGAATTCGTTGGGCGCTTGGGTGAAAGGAAAATATATCTGTTCGCGCACGATGGCTTGATCATCACTGTCGAGCCCCCAGTGACGTACATGACCCACCACACCCACGACCCGCGCTGGGCCGATAAATTGAAACCACAGTCGATTGCCGGTGGGGTCTCTCCCACAAAAAGCGCGTTGTGCCATTACCTCGTCAATCACCACGACAAGCTCGTTGCCGATGCGATTGTGTTCCTTAAAGAATCGGCCTTGGGGCAGAGGGATGCCCATCGCCGTCAAGTAGTCCGGCGTCACCGACGTCAGTAACGATAAGGGCATTTGGCTGGCAGGCGGTGCAGCGACGGACTGCACGCCCGGCACATGGCGGACGCGGTTCAGGATGTCCTGCCAGGCCGCGCGGATGTTCGCTGGACTCAAGAGCGCGCTGGGAGAGAGCGCCACTCGTGTGATCAGTACGTTCTGGATGTCAACGCCCGGGTCCACCGATGACAACCGCAGGAGCGTGCGTCCGAGCATCCCGGCCGCGACCAATAGTACGACCGCCAGGGCGATCTCGGAGATGACAAAACCGCTGTGCAGACAACGGGAACTTCCCGCGAGGGTCCGCCCTCAAGCACGGAGCGCCTGTTCCAGTTCGCGCGCTGGAGCACGCAGGGCCGGTGCCAGTGCTAGTGCGAACACCAGCACGTGCCAATCGAACTCGCACCGCGCTCTCGGTCAGACATTGGCGCACCAGCCGGCCCCGGCCCGCCCCGAGCGCTACGCGCATGGCTAGTTCACGCTCGCGCGAAACTGCACGCGCCAGCAGCAGGCTGGCCACATTGACGCACGCAATTCAGTAGCACCAGGCCGACAGCGCCCAAGAGCAACCATAGAGTGGACCGGACATCTCCGGCCAGCTCCTGGCGAAGGGGTCGGGCTACGATGTCAAGGCCCGCATTGGATTTCGGTACTGTTCATCCAGATAACGGCCAATCAGGGCCAACTCAGCTTGTGCCTGCGCCAACGTTACGCTGGGCCGGAGACGCGCCACGACGTGAATGCCAATATGCATTTCGCGATTCTGCATGGCCGGTGAGGTGTTCTGACCGAGTGGAGTGAATGCATCCACATCTCCAGATAGTCGTAAGCCCGCGGGCGCTATGCCGACTACCGTATAGGCCCTTCCTTCAAAAACGAGTTGTTTTCCGATTGCCTCGGCCGTTCCGCCGTAGAGGTGCTGCCATAAGCGATAGCTGATGATGATCACGGGCGTTGCGCCCAGCCGGTCTTCTTCGGGTAGGAAGGCGCGCCCGCTCATCAGAGCAACGCCCAGGACGGAAAATAGGTCGGCCGAGACCGGCGCCCGGAAATGTATTCGGCTTCCCCGGGCTCGCTGACCGTACCGCCGTCGTAACGCCACGCCGCCTTAGGCGCTAACGAGCGGCTCTCGCGCTTGCAATCGACAAAGTTGAAGTAGGCAAACGGCCACTCGCCATACTTTTCTCTCTGTTCATGCAGCGTGACTAGGCGGTCGGGTTCTGGATAAGACAACGGTTTTAATAGAACACCATTGATGACAGTGAACATGACGGTGGTCGCGCCGATGCCGAGCGTAAGTGTCACGAGGGCGACGGCCGCAAACCCGGGCTTCTTCCTCCGCGTGCGAAGCGCATAGCGGCAGTCCTGTTGCGAGTCTTCCCACCAGCGTGTGCCGCGGGCATCGCGGCAACTCTCCTTCACCTGCTCGGGACCACCGAGAGCCAGCCTGGCTTGCCGCCGTGCTTCCTGAGGATCGAGACCGCGGGCCATCAGATCGGCCGCGTGTTGACCGATATGGAAGCGCGGTTCCTTTTCGAGTTGCTCTTCCATTTGCCTTCGACGCCATGCCACCAGAGAGACATACGGCTACTCCGCCCTCAAGGTGACACACGGATCCACGCGTGCCGCACGCCACGCGGGCACCCAGCATGCGATCACTGACACGCACGCCAGCAGCACGGTTACGGCGAGATAGGTGATTGGGTCGAGCCGTGATACGCCGAACAGCAGTGTGACGAGGGCGCGACTCGCGGCCGCCGCTCCACTTAGCCCGATGACGACACCGATCCCGGTGAGTATCATCCCTTGGCGAACCACCAGCGCGAGGATGTTACCGCGTGTCGCCCCGAGCGCTGATCGTAGCCCGATCTCGCGCATTCGCTCGGTGACGCTGCCGGATAGGACCCCGTAGATGCCGGTCGCCGCGAGCACGAGCGCCGCGATGCCGAATGCCTCGAATAGGATCAATGCGAAACGCCGCTCGGCGGCCGATGCGGTGAGCAGATCGTCCATCGTTGCCACCCGTACGATGGGCTGGTCCTTGTCCGCCGACCAGATGGCTTTTCGGATGGCCGGGGCGACTACCGCCGCGTCACCGCGTGTGCGCACCACCAGCGACAGCGCGTCGTCCACGAACCACGATTGATCAGTCGTGATGTACACGGCATCCGGTTGGCTCAGCGCCAGGGACGTCTGCTTCACGTCGCCCACTACACCGACAATGGTGAACCACGGTCTGTTCAGCGGGCCGACGTGAACACGCTGGCCAATGGGATCCTGACCGCGGAACTTGCGTTTGGCCAACGATTCGCTGATCAAAACGGCCGGCGGCGCGCTCGCTACGTCGCGGTCGTCGAGCAGGCGGCCGCGGCGGAGCGCGATGCCCATTGTCTCGATGTACCCCGAAGTCACCACGTATCGAAATACGTTGTATCCTCCCCCGAGGTTGTCATTCTCGAACTGCACGCCGTACTCGCCAAATTGATCGCCACTCAGCGGCAACAGGCTGCTGAACCCCGCTGCCGCAACGCCGGGAACGTCGCGTACGGCATGGAGGGCCTGCGCGAAGAACCTGTGCCTGGTGCTGTTCTCAACGTCGTCAAGGACATCGTCGAATCGGTGACCGGACGTCTGCACTTGCATCGTGAGTAGGTGGGAAGAATCGAACCCGGGAGCAACTGCGAACAGACGCTCGAGACTGCGCAGCAGCAGCCCGGCGCTTACCAGTAGTACCAGGGCCAGCGCGATTTCCGCGACGACGAGCGTCCGGCGCGTCTGTTCGTGACGACCCGCGGTAGTCCGTGAGCTTTGGCGCAGTCCGCTCTGCGGGTCACTCCGCGACGCGTGCAGCGCCGGAATGATCCCGACCACCAGCCCGATGAGCGTGGCGATGCCGAAGGCGAACACGAATACGGTGAAGTTAACGGCAATCGCGCTCAACCGCGGCAGTTGAGGTGGACTGAGCGCCACCAACCCTTGTACGCCGACCTCCGCCACTGCTATCCCAAGAGCGCCACCCGGGATCGCAAGCAACAGACTTTCCGTCAGCAGTTGCCGCATCAGTCGTGTTCTTTCCGCTCCAAGGGCAGCACGCATCGCGAATTCGCCGCGCCGTTGTGCGCCGCGCGCAAGCAAGAGGTTCGTCACGTTAACGCAGGCGATCAGGAGCACCAGTATCACTGCGCCGAGAACGGCGAGCAGTGCGGGCTTGACGCCGCGTGTGACTTCGTCCTGCAGCGAATCGACGATGAACCCGTACTTGAGCGACGCCCAACGCGGCCTGTGAAACTCCGCCACCGGGGCGTGCGCGATCGTGTCGAGTTCCCGTTTGGCCTGATCTGTTCCGAGGCCTGGCCGTAGCCGCCCCATCATCCGCAGATGATGACCCCACTCCTGTGTATCGAGATTGGTGATGTGTCGTGAGTCGTACTGCAAGGGCGACCAGAGCTCAGACGAGGGAGCCAGTACATTCTCGAACGCGCGCGGCATGACGCCGATGACGGTATAAAGGTTGTCATCGAGCGTAATCTGGTGATCCAAGATCGAGCTATCGCCGCCGAAGCGACGCCGCCAAAGTGCGTCGCTGAGGATCGCAACGTTGGGGCCGTGGAACTGATCGTCGGATTGCTGGAAGTCTCGTCCCAGCGCCGGCGAGACGCCCAGCGCACGGAAGAAGCTCGCGCTCACATTCTGCCCTTCCAATCGTTCCGGCTGGGCCGGACCGGTCATGGTCGGCTGCCATGGCTTCATCACGGCGATCGCATCGAAGGAACGGCTCCGCTCCACCAGTTCGCGATAGCTGTGGAACGTGACGCGGCTACGCGCGCCGTTGAAGACGTCCCATAGCATCACGATTCGGCCGGCGTGCGGATATGGCAGCGACTCGAACAGAATGGGATTCACTGCGCTGAAAATGGCCGTACTGGCGCCGATGCCCAGGGCCAGCGTGAGCACGCTGACAGCCGCGAATCCGGGCTTCTTGCCCAAACTGCGCAGCGCGTAGCGGAAATCCTGCAGCAAGTCCTCGAGCCAGCGCGTGCCGCGGGCATCGCGGCAACTTTCCTTCACCTGCTCGGAACCACCGAGAGCCAGCCTGGCTCGCCGCCGTGCTTCCTGAGGATCGAGTCCGCGGGCCATCAGATCGGCCGCGTGTTGTTCCAGATGGAAGCGCAGTTCCTTTTCGAGTTGCTCTTCCATCTGCGTTCGGCGCCGCAGGCGATTCCACCAGGTCATTTCGCACCTCCCTGGGACAGTCTGAGGATCAGCCCCACGGCTTTGGTCAATCGCTGCCAGCTTGCGGCTTCGGTTTCAAGCTGCGCCCGGCCTTTCCGCGTCAGGCGATAAAATTTGGCCTCACGCCCGGTCTCGGTCTCCTTCCAGTCCGCGGCCAGAAGGCCCCGGTTCTCGAGCCGGTGCAGCGCCGGGTAGAGCGACCCTTGCGGCACCTGCACCACATCGCGCGAGACTTGTTGCAGCCGTTGCGCGATCGCGTAACCGTGCACTGGGCCGAGCGCCACAACTTTGAGAATCAATAAATCCAGAGTGCCTTGAGGGAGGTCGGATTTAGCTGGCATCAGTATACCTTAAACTTCTATATATTTAACACAGGATGTGTAGAAGTACAAGGTATTCGTGGCTGGCGATCCGCGATGTTATTGTATACTGGCCGCAAGCTGGGAGGCCAAAACGGAAATCCCGGTGAAAGTATTTGGCATTGACCGAGGAGCAGTGAGCAATGAAGGAAGCAAATAAAAAAGAGCGGATTACTCGGCGCGGGATCTTCGAACTTAGTTCGGCAGCTCTTGCAACCGCGGGAGTTCTCGCGGGCGTCAACACGGCGAAGGCTGCGCAGTACGCGCGGAAGATGGTGGCTTCGGCTCGGCCCGATGCGGCACTCATGACCGGAAAAATCGCACTCGAAGAACACTTCGCGCTGCCCGACATTGTCGAACCTTACGCACAACGCTTTTCACCCGAACTCTGGCGTCACATCTGCCAGAGCCTTGAGGACATGGGTACCGGGCGCATCGCGGAGATGGATCGCGGCGGTGTGGAATGCTGCATCCTCTCGCTCACCGCACCCGGCGTCCAGGCCATACCAAATGTTTCGCAAGCCATCTCCTTGGCCCGTCGAGCGAACGACCATCTGGCCGAGCACATCGCAAAGCATCCCAACTGCCTGAAAGGCTTCGCGGCGCTACCGATGCAGGACCCCCCAGGTTGCCGCGCGGGAACTAACCCGTTGCGTTAAAGAACTGGGCTTTTGCGGCGCATTGGTCAATGGATTCTCGCAGGTGGGCGAGGTAGATTCGGCTGTATATTACGACTTGCCGCAATACTGACCCTTCTGGGCGACCGTCCAGCAGCTCGACGTGCCAGTGTATCTCCATCCTCGCGAACCTCTGGCGACGCGCCAGCAGATTTATGAAGGGCATCCATGGTTTGCCGCCTCGGCCTGGGGATTCGGGGTGGAAACTTCGACTCACGCTCTACGGCTGATGGGTAGCGGCCTGTTCGATGAATATCCTAAGCTCAAAGTGATTCTCGGGCATCTCGGCGAAGGACTGCCTTTCAATATCTGGCGCGTCGATCATCGCATAGCTAAGGCGCCACTGGGCATCAAAGCGAAGTTGCCGATGACCCATTATCTGCGGGAAAACTTTTATATGCGACGAGCGGGAACTTCCGCACGCAGACGCTGGTCGATGCGATGCTGGAAGAGGGCGCGGACCGCATTCTGTACTCGGTCGATTATCCTTGCGAAGATATGGGTGAGGCCACCGAATGGTTCGACCATGCTGCCATCAGCGAACCTGATCGCATCAAAATCGGCCGTAGCAACGCCTAGAAGTTGTTCCGCCTCTAACAAACAGCTCAGTAGCGGAGCGAATTTTTTTGGGGCGCATATTGTCTTGCAGGCTGCTGGCCCTCCGCTCCAAAAGCGATTTGCCCATAATTGGCTAACAGGGCTGCGCCTGATACTCTTTGTGTTTATGCGCAAATGGTTGGTCGCATGCACGCTCATCGCCGGTGCTGCGTTGATCGGCGAAGAAAGTGGTCTCTTTCCAGTCCTGCGGAGCAACGTACACATCGGCCGGCAAGGATCCGGTGTTTTTCTATTGCCGAGCTCTCAGCTCTTGCACCCCTGGGGCGAGCAGGTGGCCATCAAGGGACGTCCGGTGGATCTGGCGTTCGATTCGGCCAAACGGATGCTGGCCGTACTCAACGGGCACAGCGTGCTGCTTCTGGATGGAACCAGCGGCGCACGGCTGGCGGAAGTGAAATCGCGAGCCACGTCTTACACCGGGATCGCCTTCCGGCCTGGCGACCGTGAACTATGGGCCGGAGAAACGAGCGGTCGGGGTCCCGACAGCCTGTTGATCATTTCGCTGAGCGATACCGGAAAGGTGGTGAAGAGCGAACATATCTCGCTGGCGAAACATCCGGTGCCGACCGGCATCGCATTCTCAACCGATGGAAAAACTATTTATGTGGCGTTCAGCCGTAACAATTCACTGGCGGTGATTGACGCGGACTCGCGGCAGATCAAGCGCGAGGTCGCTGTGGGCATGGCGCCGTTTGGCGTTGCGGTTTCAGATAAGACAGAACGAATCTTTGTGTCAAATCGCGGCGGCCATCGGCCATCGGCCACGGAAAGCATGGCTCCTTCGAGCGGTTCATTGATTGCCACTGACAGCGTGACGGGCACTTCGGTTTCGGGCACAGTAAGCGTGATCAGCGTCAAGGATTTTTCCAGCCGTGAAATTCCGGTGGGTCTGGCTCCGTCCGGGCTCGCGCTGAGTGCCGATGAAGGGCTGCTCGCGGTGGCGAATGCGCATTCCGATTCGGTGTCGCTGGTGGATACGGGCACGCTTGAGACCAGCGAGGTCAAGATTCCCACTTGGCCCGAAGGAACGCTCGGCAGCCTGCCCACGGCCACGGTATTCGCCCCTGACGGCAAGATGCTTTACGTCGCCTGCGGCGGCAACAACGCCATCGCGGTACTCCAAAAGCAAGAGGGTCCATGGCAACTCGCGGGTGCGCTTCCCACGGGTTGGTTTCCATCGGGAGTCGCGCTTGATTCGCACGGCGGCTTACGCGTCATCAACATCAAAGGCCAGGCGAATACCTCAAATGGCAAAGGCGCGTTCAACACTCTGAACTACGAAGGGTCCCTCACGGCGATTCCGGCTCCGGGCCCGGCCCAGATGGTGGCCGGAAGGCGCGAGGTGGAGGCTGCGAACAGTCCACGAATGGAGCCGGCGGGCGGTGTATCGAACCTGTCTTCGCTTGGAATTCGCCATATATTTCTCATTGTCAAGGAGAACCGCACCTACGATCAGGTGTTCGGCGATCTCCCTAAGGGCAACGGCGATCCCAAATTTTGCCTTTACGGGCGTGAGGTGACGCCGAATCATCATGCGCTGGCTGAGCAGTACGTGCTTCTGGACAACTTTCATAGCGGCGGCGCCATCAGCTTCGACGGCCATCAGTGGTTGATGCAGGCTTTTGTCAGTGATTATGTGGAGCGCGCTTTTGCAGCTTCCCCACGCGGTTATGCCTGGAACATGAGCGACGCGCTCACCGTATCGCCGGCGGGTTTCTTCTGGCAATCCGCCAAACGTCCATTGGATGTGCGGATCTATGGCGAATTCAGCCGTCCGGCGATCTGGGATGAGGCCACCCAGAGTGTAGTTGATATTACCGAACAGGAACTGTTGAGCTGGGGCGAATACTGGCGTCTCTATAAAGAGGGAAAATGGCAGGCGGTCGTGGGAGAGCGCAGCGGCGTGCCGGCGCTCGCGAAATACGTCAGCCCTAAATTTCCATACAGCTCGACCGGCATTCCCGATCAGCTCCGGGCCGAGGAATTTCTCCAGGAGTTGAGCGAGTACGACAAATCCGGTGCGCTACCCAATCTCTTGATTGTGACCTTGAACGCAGATCACACCAACGGCACGCGCCCGGGTTCGCCCACGCCTCGCGCTATGGTGGCGGAAGATGATCTGGCCTTGGGCCGCATGGTGGAGGGCATATCGAAGAGCAGGTTTTGGGAGCAGAGCCAGATCTTCGTGGTTGAAGATGATGCGCAGGACGGGCTCGATCACGTGGACGGTTACCGTACGGTGGCCCTGGCCATTGGGCCCCACATACGCCGTGGCGCGGTGGATTCAAATTTCTACTCGCACACCAGCCTGGTGCGCACCATTCAGGAGATCTTCGAAATCCCGCCGCGAACTCGCTTTGCATCCAGTGCGCGGCCGATGACCAGTATTTTTACGCCTGGCGGTGATTCGGGGGGATACAAGTGTCTGGAGGCGCGTCTGAAGTTGGATGAGATGAACCCTCCGCTCCAGGCCCTAACTGGACGGAAGCTCTGGGCGGCCCGGCAATCGCTGTCAATGAACTGGGCTCACCCGGATGACATCCGTACGGCCGTGTTGAATCGCATTCTATGGTGGGATCGCAAAGGATACGAGACGCCCTATCCAGGGAAGTGACCGCCAGGGCCGGCGGCCTGCCGGGACGCTAACGGCACTATAATGAGGAGCAGGTTTCTATGTGCTGGGGGCGTTTCTACGATGCTTAGGGTTGTCTTAACTGTTGTCTTCACTGCGGTTTTAGCCGTCGGGTTGGTGTTTCCGGCGCTTGGGCAGGTCCAGCCCAAGAAGCGGGTGGCGGTCTTTGATTTTGATAACGCGACGGTGCAAACGCAGGTCGCGATCCCATTCTTTCAGCAGACGAGCAATACAGGAGTACTTGGCAAAGCCGTCGCCGACCTGCTGGTTACTCGCCTGGTACAGGATTCCGCCTGTAGCGTCATCGAGCGCAAGGCCCTGGACAAGCTACTAGAGGAACAGAACCTCTCGAACAGCAACCGTACCGACCCTTTGACCGCTGCCAAGCTCGGCAGAGTGCTCGGCGTTGACGCCATCATCCTGGGCAGTATCACCCACTACGACCGTGAAACCAAAGTCAAAGGGGGCGGGGGTTCCGCGTGGGCGCCTCTCGGCATAGGGCGTGGTGGCATGACCAGCAAGCAGGATATTCGGGGCCTGGTGCAAATCAGCGCTCGCGTGGTGAGCCCCGATACCGCGGAAGTGCTCGCCGTTGCGCAAGCCACAGGGGAATCGCTGCACAAAGGCGTCAAGACGAATGTTATGGATGCCTCGGTTTACATGGGCGGCAACACGGCTGACGGCGGGCTGATGGCTGAAGCCATGGACAAAGCCGTCGCACTGCTGGCCCCACAACTCGAGCAGAGTTTGGTGAAGCTGCCGCCTCGAGTAGCGCTGGTCGACGGGCTGGTCGCGGATACCAACGCCGCTGGCCGCCTGATCCTCAATGTCGGGGGACGCGTGGGAGTGAAAATTGGCGATCGTATGCAGGTTTGGAGACCTGGGAAGCCAGTACGCGATCCTGCCACCGGGAAGGTGCTGCGGTTTGACGACTCGCTGATCGGAGAGGCCGTCGTGACATCGGTTGACGATGTCTCTGCTGAAGCGGCTTACACCGGAACCGAGCCGGCAAAGTCGGGCGACCGCGTGAAAGGTCTGCCGAAGCAGATATAAGGTTTAATTCAGCCTTTTGGTTCACCCTCAGGCCACGTATTTCTAATAACTATGGTTAGTTATGTTCTGAAATCAGAACAATAATCTTGTATTTCCAGATATATCCGTGTCAAATAGAATGCGTAGGGAGAAGGATTTGGGGGAAACAGCGTTCTGAAAGCGGAACAGTCCCCGCGGAGGAGAGTGACCCATGGAGACCAAGACAGCACCGAATCAGGCATTTGTTGATTACTACGAAGTGCTGCAAATCAGCCCGAACGCGGAACTGGAAACCGTCAAGCGGGTTTACAAAATGCTCGCAGTTCGGCTGCACCCGGACAACTCGTCAACGGGGGATCCGGACCGGTTTCTCCTCCTCAAGCGAGCCTTCGAGACGCTTTCCGATCCCGAAAAGCGAGCAAGGTACGACTACGAACTCAGCACCCGGTCAGATCAGCCGTTGCCGGTATTCGAGATGAGTGAGTTTGCCGTCGGAGTTGACGGCGAAATGAATCGCCGCATCGGCATTCTGTGCCTGCTGTACAACGCCCGGCGGAGCGACGAAGATAACCCCGGGATCTCGATTCTGGACCTCGAGAAGATCATGGGTTTTCCCAGAGAGCATCTGACCTTCACGCTTTGGTACTTGCGCGACAGAAAATACGTTGCGAACAGCCAGAACAGCGATTACGCGATTACCTCGGATGGCATCGACTATGTCGAAGAACACCTCCCGACGAATCGCGTGGCTTACAAACTTCTCAAGGGAGCCGAAGACGGAACCGCGCGAATGCCCAATGAGGAGCCGGAACCACGTCCCCCCGTCCGAGCAAGAACGCGTCACGGCGCGGACGCTGTTGTGCAGTAGAGATCCACGCACAGGTTACTGAAACCGAAACGATCCCGACAGCGCATATCCCGCGCCCAGAGCCGCCGCCGACATCGCAGACAGGTGCGGAATCACCGCGGCCGGGTTGGAGCCGAAGTTCACGAGCTTGTGCAAAGCGTCCATCGCCCAGCCGGTGGGAAGCAACATCGCGAGCTTCAGCGCCCAGAAGGGCGTGACTTCGATGGGCCACCAGCAGCCACCGAGAGCCGCGAGCACGTTGCTTGCGATGACTTCCAAGGCAATGACCTGTCCTTCGGTGCGCCCGAAGTTCCCCAGCAGCATTCCGGCGGATGCGGGCAGCGCTCCGTAAGCCACCAGCACCAGCAGCACCGTCGGCAGATTCTGGCCCCAATGGATGTGAAACAACACACTGCCGGCGATCGTCGCGAATGCAATCTGGATCAACCCGAGCACCATGCGGGCTCCCCATTTTCTCAGCACCACAGCACCGCGTGATATCGGGGAAGACGCCAGCCGGCGCAGGATGCCTCGCCTGCGCTCGATGGTCAATGTAACGGCTCCGCTGGTGAATATCACCTGCAACGTGAAGATCACCATTGGAATAGACTGTTCCAGCCCGATGGCGGGTGGATACGTGTGCCCGCCGGCTTGACGTCCATCTGGAGCGGCCTAGGCTGAGAGGCCAGTTTCGCGAAGCCCGCGGGCGTTGCCACTCCGCTGTCCCTGGTGAGGACGATCAAGTCCGCCAGCACTGTATATGCGGCGCGCGAAAGCCGGACCAGGTCATAATCCGCGTCGAGGTCCTCGCCCGTGCGGCTGAAGCGGATCTTCATGGGCTTTCCCGCCAGTACCGACACGGTTAAGGCGGACGGGATTTCGAGACGCCTGTTGTGGCGTAGGAACTCCTCGGGCGTGCTAGTCCGGACTACACGGTAATCGCGGGCGTTCAGCCGCTCGATGAGCTGATCCGCCAGAAAACCGGCATTTGCTGAAACGCTCACTGCAAGAATGTCTTTCGCATCCGGCGAATTTTCGGCCCCGCGCGTGATGGTGCCGATGAAATAGAAAAAGATTACCGCATGACGAATGTCCACATGGTTTCGCTACAGCGAAGCAAGAGCCGGATGTCCTTGCGTGCCAAAAACAGTGCGTCTCGAAACATAGGATTCACACCAGGGAGCGCGCGACGAATGTCGCGGGAAAACCGCACACCACGTTTGAGCGGCGCACGGTGGCCAGCACCGGGGCAACTCAGTGCGCCACCTCCGACCCGGCGATATTAGGCTTGGTGGTGCAAGCTGGTACGTTCAGCGTCGTATCGTGCCTAGCATACTTAGGCCTTATCTTCAGAAGACTGCGAACGCTTCGCTCCAAGTTGGCGACGTAAGATCGGCACTATGAGTAGGAGTGAGGTGCCGAACAGGATGATGGCCCCAGGTTCCGGTGTGGCATGTATATTGCCATCCAATACATCGTTTGCGCAAACAGCCGATGCGAAATGCACGCTAAGGCCGGGGCCCGTCAAATCGTTCCAGAAGCCGGCATTGGGCGTGAAGCTGATGGTCGTTTGCACTTCGGCATAACCCAGACCAGTGGTGACCGGTGCCGCGCCAGCGTTCAGCAATGTCGCGCCGATCGGATTGATGGTCACCGGAGTATTAAATCGCCAGAAGTAACCGCTTCCACTCAGATAGTCATTGGAAGTGCGTACGGACAACATCTGGTATAGGCTGCCGGCCACTAACCCGTCGTGACTCACCAACGGCACACCAAACGTGTATGTTCCGTTTACGTCAAACAGCAGGTCTGCGACGGGCAACGTGTAGGGCGAAAAGAAATATGAGTGCAACGCCAAGTCTGCCAGTGAGGGTTGGCCTTGAACGCTGTGATTGAAACGAATCTGGGCGCTAATGTTATTCGATGAAAGCGACGTGAAAATGATCCTGTCGACGTCGAATTCACTATAGGCGCCGATGACGTCCGATGCCAGGGAAGCCGGACCAGCACCCGAGTTATTCTGGCCC
>QHXW01000129.1 GCA_003223115.1 Acidobacteriota bacterium | reverse complement strand
AGCTTCGAGGTTGCAGCTATTTCGTTATGTTCAGACCTCCGAGTTTGCTTGCCTCCCAGATCGTTCCTACCGCTACAGCTATCGCTGCAGGGCAGCTGAGACGTTTACATCCGAGCAGAACGTACGTTGTTACCTTCGCACGCATCGGATATGCTATCCGCCCGACTACAGGCAATTGGCGGAACGAGGACTTGCACCTCGCAAGATTCGCAGCATTGTCGGCTGCTCACACCCCTGCCTCTCCTTGACGGACGGAATACTCACCGGTTCGGGCCCTTCCCTCCGAGCGCGTTTTGCTACACGCCCATCAACGGTACTGCGCACTCACGGTTATGGCCGGCATCTCCTCGACGAGATTTCTTCGGGCACCGAGGGCTTCTCCAGTTTCCACATCATCCTTCACACCATGTCGCCGCTGATACCCCGCCGGTGAGAGCTGCCGCATCGGACTCGTTTGTTACTCGAGCCATGGGAGACGTGCACCTCGGCCAACTCTTGTTGCTTTCGCACGTTGTAGACCGTCTCAGCCACCGGAGATTCGTGTAACGAGGCTACCTCTGCGTTCACTGCACGTTGCAACCTGGTGCGTTGCGCACACTCCTTTCTGAGTATGTTGTCGGAGGGCTCCGCCGTCTTACTTTCGCGCCACGGCACCTCCCCAGCTACGAGGCCTGAGTCTGTTAGCCTCGGTCGGTCTCGCACCGACTGGACAATGTGTCCTTGACTGGACACGCCCACCTGCCAGCGGTCCTTGTAGATGGCTGCGATGGTCGTCCCAAAGGCCAGCAGGTTGGAGAGGAACACGATGGACTCCTGCTTCTCCGTGTCCCAGATCTCCACGCGCCGGAACAACACTGGCTCTTTCGTAAACGGCCTTCTCCTTCATCCGCGTCACGAAGTACACTTCCTCCTGCGTCAGTTCCCGAAACCACTCGTAATCCACGTAGCCACGGTCAATGGCCAGGATCGTGCCCGGCGCGAATCGTAGCGTGCGCGCCACCTTGATCTCGCTCGTCTTGCCTTCGGTCACCACCGCGAACTTCTTCCGCCCGCCCTGGCTACGCACCAGTTCCTGGCATTTGCTCAGCGTCTGCTCAAAAACCGTCTGGTACAACTCCCACGGCCGCTTCTCATTTAGCATAGGCCAGCGTCGATCTGTTGGGCGCGACCGGTACCCCCAGATGTTTCAACTGCCCCTCACAGCACGCCAGACCGCCGCAAATCTCGCGCAACGAATGCGCCCGTCCCATCTGGCAAAACAGCAGGGCCATGAATTGGCCCCAACTCGTGAAACCCCGCGCGTGCCGCTCGGCCTTGTGCTCCTTGACCGCCTTCTCGAAATCCCCGCGCGAAAACAGCTTCAACACCTGCGAGAAAATGCTGCATACTTTGTACATAGGTTGAGTCTCCTGCCGTTGAATTGGTTCTTGTCTGGAACCCAATCCACCGTATCAGGAGCTCAGCCTCTCAACGGGTCGGTGTGCTACGCGTTCCGTCGTCCAGTAATCTCGTTAATTTGGACAGCACTGAATGTGCAGCAGCGTGGCCGGTTGCAGGTACTCAACGCGCTATGGAAGCCGCGACGGATTATAGCCGAAGCCAACTCCATCGGTCAGCCGCTACTCGAAAGAACTGGAACACGCGCGACTGCCTGTCGAAGGATTCACCACGACCAATCCCAGCAAGGCGGAAGCAATCGACGCTCTTGGCGCTGGCCTTCGAGAAGGGTGACATCCGGATCTTGAGCGATCCGGTCCTCATGGGCACGGTTCTGGGAGCCACGGATATGATCAGAACCAAATGGGTTACCGAATTCGGAACGGATGCAAAGCTCAGTGTGGTACTGTGGCTTGGGCATCGACCAACGCCTGCACTTTTTGAAACCGCGTTTGTTGGTCAGGCTTCAAGCTAAGGCTCAGTGCGCTCGCCGCGGCGAGAGTCTTCCGAGCATCGCCGGGCATGTCATAAGTAAGAAATCCGCCGGCCGCGCTCAAATACAGATCCCAAGCGAGATCAGGACGCCCGACATGCACAGAAGCTTGTGCAAGATGAGCGTACAGCCCTGGCGATGGTGGAAAATCCGGGTTGGCGCGGCGGTATTGCGTGTCAGCAGCGAGCGCATGCGACCACTGAAACACCGCGCTGTGGGAATCCCCTTCCGGGCCCCAACGTTCTTCGCGCTCGAAAATTGTGCCGAGAACCATATGATAACGAAGAATGTTTAGCCAGTCCTGCTTCTGATACGCCATGCCTTTTTCCTGAAAAAGACCTCTGACCAGTTCGTCCAACAGTCTTCGGTTAGGGTCGAGCAGCTCGCGGTGGTCGCGCAAAACTGTAGCGCAATAAAGGATCGCCTGAGTGTCTGTCCTGTTGAGCGACCATGCGAGCGAGTAGCGAGCCAGCGCCATTTGTGGCTCGCCTTGGTGGTCGTAGTAATCTGCCACTCTCTTGAGCAAGGATAGCAATGGCAGATACTGCCATTCCGCCTTGGTCCACGAGGGGAAGGATTCGGAAGCTCTGCCTGGAACCCAGGTGGGTGCCAGTTTGCCGGTATATGCGAGACGAATCTCCGCAATCGGGGATCTTAAGGCCGTAGACTTTTCGCTGATGGCCTCGAGAAACTTCGACTCCTTTTCGTTGAAGTCGGGCGGAATCAGGGAAGTTGCCGCATAGTATTGAATCAAGGCAGCAAGCAAACGCTGGGCCTCCCGATCACCGGACCAGCGAGTGAGCAGGCCATGAATCTGAGCGCCCGCAAATTCCGTTTGCCCGGCCGCAATGAGCTGAGTTGCCAGACCGGCGGCCTCTGCGAGCTTGGGCTGGCCGGAGCTTTCCAGATATCTAAAGGCGGCAACGGCCGCGGGCTTGAATCCCGGCTGCTCACGCAACACCTGCTTGTATTGACTATAGGCCTGCTCAAGGGACTTGTTGGCCTCGAGCGCGCGTCCAAAGTTATAACGAACCACGTACATGTCGCGTAGTTCCGGCGAAGGCGGACTGTTCACGATCGCTCGTAGCGACTCGACGGCGTCTGCGGCTTTCCCTTGTTGGATATACAAGACGCCCAGATTATTTCCGGCCAGCTTGCGCTGGGCAGGCGTTCCGTTTTTCAAGACGTATTGGTATTGCTCGACGGCCTTGGGCAGCAGGGACGCGTCTGACCTCTCGTGCTGGCTCACTACCTGAATCATCCGTGCAGAGCTTAGAGCAGCTTCGGAAACTATAACTGTGTTTCCCGTCCGCTTAGCCTGTTCCATGGCCGCGCTGTATTTCTGCAAGGACGTCTTGACGTCTCCGTGGAGTTGAGCCGCACGCGCCTCGTCCAGTACGACCGGCCTCGAAGCCGCTTTAGATTTATCAACGGTCGTCTGACCTAAGACCACCGCTGGTGTCAGGACAAGCAGTGATGCGGCGATGCGGTTCGCCATCGATGTCTTACTCATGTGCTCTCTCCTATTGAGGTGCAACCACCGGCCCTAATCCCAGGCAAGAGTCGCCGACATCGGGCGGGGCTTCTAGTAAGAAACGCAGAGGCTGGAGCTGGCTGAGATCAGCGAGGTGCTGCGCGATGTCTTCCTTGTCTTTTCCTTTGACCTGGAACGAATCGTGACGGACCTTAATGCCTGCAAACAGCTTGGTTTGCGGAGTGTAGTCGGAAGGCTCGCAGAAACTTGTGGAATGCAGGGTGACTTCTCCATGTTGTGGCCAGTGGTAGAACACCGCAAAGGTGGCGGAGGCCAGCGGCGATTTCGGGTCCCACCGCAGCGGCAGCACCGCAAACGCCAAGCCCGCTGCCGGAGGATCCAGAGGAACAATGCCGTTCCCCAGCGGAACCGTGTGCATGAGAGCTTTCAGAAATGCGTCACGGTCGCCACCGAGAAGCCATTCCTCGAATTTTTCGCCAATGTCCTGCCGGAAACGCCCTTCCCCTGGTAGTGCGTTCTCACAACAGCGGTCCAGTTCCTCGGGAGGGTAAAGGGGCATAGTTGCCAACAGGGATCCCAGTCCCGATGCGCTGGTCTCGAGGTTAATGACAATGTCCCATTGGCCTTCGTGCCGCTTGAGGGAGATATCCAGCCGTGGAAAGGCGGCGGGATCCTGGCTGCCGGTGAAATTCCAGATGTCCAAAACTGTGGACTTCAGCTTTTCCGCCAGCACCACACTTAGCTGCCGTTGAAAGTCGGAGGCATGGCTGCGCACTGCGTTTATTGCTATCGGCTCCTTGAGGGCAAACGACACATTGATCGTCGGAAGCTCCCCCAGGTCTTGTGCCCGTGCGACGCCAGACACGCTGAAGGCTGCCAACAGCGCAAGACCCCCAAGACTGAGGGCATCATGATTTGGGTACATCGAGATCCTCCACTTGCGGGAAAGAAGAACGTACTTGAACCGGTTTCACAGTAATCACTTTTAGCGGTTCCGGTACGTCCTCTTGCTTTACCGCGATGGTCTGTTTCGGGATGAGCGCCAGGTACGGCTCGCCAGGAAAAATCGCGGCTTCGGGGGTGAGCCAATTTTGAACCAAGCCCGACTTCAGTCGGGCCGCCAACTCAACGCGCCAGGAATCCTGCAAAGCTTGCGGGATTTCCACATCATCGTCGCAACCTACCCACACGGCCTGCCCGGCAAACTTGTTGATGATCGCGGTATGCCCGCCAACCGTGATCCACAGCTTCACCGGATTATGCTTCACGGACTCCACGAGGTCTGCCGTAGGCCGCAGCAGAACCACTGGCCGGAAAAAACTTTCCGGCACGTATAACCTTGCGATGTCTCGTGGACCGAGGGTGATTTGCTTGTCCGGGTATCCATTTACCTTGATCCGCAAGCGTGCCGGTGAGCCCGCGCTGGTCAGCAAGGGAATATGCAATTGACCGCGTGTAGGCAGTTGCCGCGGGCCGTCCACAAGGTCTGCGGCGTGATACACGCGGACAACGCGGTCCGCCGACTCCTGCAGCGACTCGATGCGAAGCGCGCCCCGATGACCGGTCAAATACACTTCGCCGACAATCAGCGCGAGAAGCAGGATTGTCGCCCATTTGTTGAACATGCGCCGGTCTAACCACCCCTGAAGGTCTTTGATACGCTGTTCGGTAAGAAGCTTAGCAACGAAAGCGAACCAGGAGAACAGTCCGCCAAGGGCAAGGACACCTCCGATCTCAGGAAACAAGTCAGTATAGAAAAGAAACCAAGCAAGGGCAGAGACTCCGAAAATCCAAATCAGGACCAGGTTGATCCCGAAGAGCGACCGCTCTAACCGTTCTAACAAGACGCACACCTTGGTACAAACTCGGGTGTCGCAAAATTTCCTTTGTAACGCCAAATTATGAGGGATACCACTGAAGGAGTCAACGGTGCGGCAGGGTCACATGTCTCTCCATGACGATCCAGGCGCCACGGCGTGCATACTAGCGTCAAACAAGCGGAATTCATTTGATGAAACCCTGGCCTCTTAATTCCTTACTCGCATACGTCACTAGCGCGTCGCGTATTTTTCCTCTGAACAGAAAAAATGCGGCGTTTACCAGCAACCCAGAAAGGGCCGCCAACTTGCAGTATTCCTTTCGTGACTCGTTTCAGCCGATCGACTGCCAGGTCTCCGAGGCCGTATAGTTCGTCTTCGGAGATGGCGTTTTTTACGGCGATTATTTCGGGACGCAGCGGCGGAAGCACCGGAATGAGCGGGAAGAGGCGCGTGGTGGAGTCGTCCGGGTGTTCCTTCTCGGCGTTGAATCCGTACGTCGCATCCAGGTGTGCCCGCGCCGCTTCGGAGAGCTGGCACTGCCGCATGATGACGTTGCTCCACGGCAGGCCGAAGTACGAGGTTAGGAAGCGTTGGCAGTTTCGCCGTCCGAGTTGGTAATCGTGCTCCCGAAAGCGCTGAGCGATGAAACCGCCAAACGCGCCTAAGAGCGCGCCGGCGAGAGCCTCGGTGTTCGCGGCGTCCGATGTCGGGGCGGTAACCCAACGGCTGGCCACCGTGGGATCGCTAGTGAGTTTTAGATTCTCTCCTTGCGTCCGGCTTTGCGCGACCAACGCCTGGATAAATTGCCCCAGCAGTGCGGTGAGGTGCTCCTCCGGAAGTGGCGGAATGCTCTTGCTGGTGGGGCTGGAGAGCGGGGCGATGCTCACTACGGCACGATCGGCAAGCTCTGGATCGCGCGGATTGTGCCCGGAGGCTTGCCGGGGAGGGAGATCCGCGAGCGCTAGGCGGGCGCACTCAAATGGGCTGTTATTCGTCGCGCCCCCGTCGACGTTCAAGGTCCTCACGGGCACACCGTCCTGGCCTGTAACATTCCAAGCGGGGGCCATCTCCTCGGTCGTCTCACAAACGCACTTTCCATCCACGCAGGTTGGGTCGTCCTGGGAAATTCGCCACAGGCGGTGGTTGTACTCGCCGGCGGTGCGACCGAGTACCTGTGGTGCTAAAACGACCGGGAAGGCGCCGGTAGCCACGGCGGTATCAGCGAGCATGGCCCACGCTGGTCCGCCACTCGCGTCAAGGCTGATCGTCTCCCCCTGCGCGGGCACCGGGGTCCAGTTTATGGCGAACTCACGTCGGTCCGCATAGTACAAGATACGCGCTGCGTCCGTGCTCGTCTGTGGCTCGATGGCATACGGAATCCCCGCGAGGTTGGTCAAGGTGAGGATAAGCTTCAGCGGGTTGCGCACCCAAGGCCGTACGTGGGGTAACGGCGCAGTCACGGTCAGCGCATCCGCCGCGATTCGTCGAATTAGTCAGCGTGTGCGAGAAGGGGCCGCAAATCGATATCCGTGACCCAACTGCGGAACAATGTATTCAGGTTCGTCGCGGGTCCCGGAGACTGCTCATGGATGTGTGCGAACGGCTGGCTCAGCGCGGCCCCTGTCAAAGCCGCCATAATGCCCCCGCCTGAGGCTCCGGTCATTACCGCCAGTTGGACTTCATGCGGCGGAATTGTCCACTGGATTTCGGTTTTCCAGGCCCAGGAGGTACAACTGTTGCTGCCGCCTGAATCTGCCAAAACCAGAAGCTTGGGAACACGGCCCCAGCGACGCGAACCCTCGCGTTTCCACCAGGTGGCGATGGAATGGGCGGCGAAAGCCGGCGTATCATGAGAGACGCCGACGCAGACGCTGCCGCGATTGTGCGGCGGGTCGTAAATGCCGTAGGAGATGCCCACGCCGCTGGCATCGGAGCGGAAGTCGTGATCGTTCACCAGAATGGGCGAGCGATCCCATTTGGCTCCGGCATTCTTGAAGTTGCCGATGATCTCGCGTTTCTTGGCATTAGCGAAATGTTGCGATAACACGAAGAAGAAGGAGCGGGTCGGGAACTTCAAAAATGCTGGAAAGGCCTGGCGTCCGAAGGGTCAACCGATGGAAGTCAATGTTTACGATTTTCCACACTTGGGAGTCGGTCCAGCGATTCCTTATGGAGCCTATGACCAGCAGCGGAACGAAGGCTTCGTGAACGTGGGCATCAGCCATGACACGGCCGAGTTCGCGGTGGAGAGCGTCCGGCGGTGGTGGCGATGGATTGGGCGGCGGCGCTATCCTGAGGCCCAGAGACTATTGCTGTGCGCCGATGGCGGGGGAAGTAATGGCAGCCGGAATCGCGCTTGGAAATATCACTTGCAGCAATTGGCGGATCAGTCCGGCTTGATCGTCACCGTGTGTCATTATCCACCAGGCACCAGTAAGTGGAACAAGATCGAGCACCGGATGTTCTCGTTCATCAGTCTGAACTGGCGGGGCAAGCCTCTGGTCAGCTATGAAACAGTCATCAATCTCATTGGCGCCACGCGCACTGCTACCGGCCTTCGAGTTAAGGCCAAGTTGGACACGCGATACTACGAGGCTGGCGTCAAGATCAGCGACGAAGAGATGAAGCAGATCAGTCTCCGGACCCATTCCACCAATCCGGAGTGGAACTATACCATCTCGCCACGTGGTCGCCCTATTTAAAAGTAAAACTTATTGTGTGGTGATCCCTTAGTAGTCGTTGCGATTCTATCCACAATCAATCTGGGTGTGTTAACTGCCCAGACACCTGTTGAAGTCGAACAACGAATTCGACATATTCAAGACGCGATTCTTCCAGCAGTTCTCACGAAAGGGGAACCGCTGGTTAGCACCAAACTCGCCGA
>QHXW01000137.1 GCA_003223115.1 Acidobacteriota bacterium | reverse complement strand
CTGTTGTGGAACCGACACGCAGGTCGGCGTATCAACCATCGCGTCCAGTGGCGCCTTGAGCCCGATCGCAGGCTCTCCTTTCACCTTCGTCCCCGGCGCGAATTCCAGTGTGGGCATACTCAGCCCCAATAACCAGTGGCTGTTTGTCAGCAACCAGGTCAGCAACACCATTACGTCGCTCGACGTGAAATCGAATGGCAGCCTAGCGCAGGTAAGTGGTTCGCCATTTCCCGATTCGGTGGCAGCTGACCCCAACGGGATGGCCACGAACGGAACGTACTTTGCTCTACGTAGCTAATGGTGACAACACGGTGACGGGCTTCAGGATTGACAACAGCAACGGCTCTCTGTCTCCGGTGCTGGTAA
>QHXW01000136.1 GCA_003223115.1 Acidobacteriota bacterium | reverse complement strand
AAACGTCCGCGGGGCGGAGGCGTTTTCTGCCTTCACCAGCGTCATTCAGACTGCCGTGAAGGGCCGGGCCTCCTCAACATTCGACGCCTTACACAATCTCTTCGGTTCCAAAACTACGGTTTCCTCCACCAAAGCACACCCGCCTCCCTCCTAAGCACTAAGAGAAGCGCTTATCAATTACCAGCCACTATCACAGGCGCGGGAACCCTGCTCGACGGTACTCCGGTCACCTACACCGCAGTTGCTTTGGGCAATGCGCCGATCATCGGCGCGAACCGCTTCGCGATTAGCTGGATTACTGCCACGGGCTCGGTCTTCCAGACGTCGGGAGCACTGATCGACGGCTATATTGTTCACCCGTAGTATAGTAGGCACTCAACTTGAGATGTTTTGCCAGGTAGAGCATCTCCATTAAGTGCTCACTCTCTGTAGAGGGGTTCTAGAACCCTAGACCTCGCAAAAGCCAGTTCGGGACCCGACTTACTACCAGGGCGGCCTCATGACCATAAGACTGTGCGGCTTACTGTCTCGCTAAGCCAGACCGGGGAAAAAGGTCCCGCTGGCCCTCGGGTCACGAACATTGTGTGAAGCAGAAGATGCGGCCACCCAAGCACCCAGTAATGATCGATGTCCGAATCTCAGCGAGCAATTGTTTTTGCGTCAGCCCTAACCCGGCATAGCCGGAACCAAACAGGATATCCGTTATGATGCCGAATGGGCGTTGAACTTCTGACCGAGCGGTACCAGAGCCAGATGGCTGGCGTTCTCTCCTGCTACGACCGGATCATCATCCAAGGAACGGTTCCGAAGTGGTGCTACGCCAAGGGCATGACGGATTACTTTTATGAGCACCAGATCCGCATCTTTGACTATCCCCGTTGGGCAGAACCGTTACGCGATGCCATTCGAGAGTGCCGCAGGCGAACTATTGGCCGGATTTGAGGTGACCGCCATTGGCCGGTTTTGGGTGACCGCCGAGGCAACTCTTGCGCCAGTTCGCGGATGCGGCGGAGCGGATTGATGGACTTGAGAAACAAACCATACTCTAAACGAAGTCGCGGTTTTTGTTCAGCCCCTACTTGGAAGGCCGGATTTTATTGGAGTTCAATGCGGTAAACAAATACGCCTTTGGCTTGCCAGATCCAGGAGACAAACCTCCACCCAACCTAGCGCAAGCGGAAGACAACACAGAATTGAGCTTAGGTCGTGGCCACGTGAATACCGAAAACCTTCCGAAGTGCTTCAGGGTACAGCACAATCTCTTTCCGCGAGTACGGCACATATCCAAGTCTGCGGAATTCATTCATGCGTTGCGTCACGAGTTCACGTGAGGTGCCCACGTAGCGGGATAGCAACTCGTGCGTGATTGGCATCATGCGAATCGACCCGTCCTCCAGTGGCTGCCCGAACCGTTGGCTGAGATGAATCAGGCTCCGCGCCAGCCGTTGATCGATTTGCTCAGACGAGAAGCTCTCGATTCGGTGGGTAAGCTCGATGGACCGCTGTGTCAACCATTGTAGTAGTGCAATACCAAAGCGAGGTTGTCGCACCACGAGTTCTTCTACCTCGTGCCGCGCCCAGATCATGACTTTCGTGTCCTCCAGAGCTGTAGCTTGTTCGTGCGTGTCACACATACCGATCAGCGCTGATTCCCCAAATAGTTCATCGGTTTTATATATGTCCACCAGCACGGATCGTCCGTCGGCGGCTATCCGTTGGACGGCTACCATGCCGATGATGATGAGGTAGAGATTGGCGGAAGGATTCTTTGGGCCATAGAGGACCCGGCCTCTGCTACATTCCACAATCGTGGAGCAAGGAAGATACGACAGGGGGTCTTTCTGGATTTTCGTTGCGGTTCCTGACTCGCCTGGCATAGGTAACTGTGCGGCGGGGCAACGCGAGCTGTCCCTCAACAGGACCCGGATCTCCCCGTCGTTTCCCCCATTATGCAGCAACATGCCGTAAAGGGAAACTAGGAAATCACACTGGAACCGAAGAGGGCAGGGGAGAAGGGCGGCGAAACGAGCTGCTCACGCTCGGGGTTAAGGACACCCTGAACCGACGGCCCGTTGACAGCCGGCTTTCGCCGGCTGCCACAGTAATCTCCAGGCCCGGCTGGACGGCCTTTATCATCGGTACAGCTGGCGCGAAGCTGCGTAGCGACCTCGAGTCTGCTGACTCGATGCTGTTCTTTGTGGTCTTGAGCGGAGCGGCAGATGATGTTCCATCGGCCAGCGGATCTAATGAGTAAGAACGGACCGACTGGCTCTTTTCAGAGCTGTATTCTTACCCACCGCTCTTGGCCCGCCGGATGCGCCGGCTTGGTCTGACAAACTGCACGCTCGGCAAACGCAATGCCGCGACGTTGCCGCATCCTGCGCAGGTCGTCACGGTCAGACGAGATTTTGGCTACGCACACCTACTGCTGCTGGCGCTTGCGCTCCTTGAACAGCTCCTGATTCACCTGCGCGATCTGCTTGACTACATTCTGCATCAGAGCGAACGCGCGCAGGCTTTCTTCTACCTCTTTCTTTGGCTCGCTGGGGACGGGGATCTGACGCACTTGGCGACTGCCGAGACTCACGGAGAGAATCCAAATCGGTCCGTGGCCTTTCCCTTTGCCCTTCTCGCAAAACCGGCAGCCGGGCTTATTACAACGCACCATACGGCTGAGTAAGGAACCCGGCAAGACGGAGGAAAGATCGGGCATTTGCTGCAGAAGTTGCTTGCGGAGAGCAGTAAGTTGAGTGACTCTATCTTCATTTCACTAAAATGAAAGATAAAACAGATCAATCTGCCATGCAAGAGAAAAAACAACAAATTATGTTCAAACTTGTTTGGAGTAAGGGCGCCCGTTTCAAAAGCGGACGGGCTCAGATTTTCCGTCTGAGAAGCTTCAAAAACTGCAAAACTCTAGGCTAGGTGCTAGGCTGAAAACGATATATAGTGAGACGCCGCTACATCATCGCGTTGGGCGCGGGTTCCGTCGCGTACGTCCTCATCCTTTATCGATTCCTGTCCTACTCGCAGCGAAATCGACTGCCAGATAGTATTTACCTGACATTTGCCGAAGTGGCGCTGGCAATTGGGTTTATCGTGACTCTTGGTGCGACCCGGGGCAGGTACCGTACGGTGGCGTTCGTACTGTTGGGTATTTGCATCGCTCATTTCATCGTGATGATCGTGGATTATCGGCACGACCCGACTAGTCACAATTTAGGGCCGATTGAATTCGTAGCCCTTTGCATTTATGCCGCCCCGGCATTTCTTGGAGCAGTCATCGCGCAAATCGTCGACTACATCCGAACACGAAGGGCTTAAGTCAAACTGACCCACTACCGAATCTTGCGGTAACGCAGGTATGATGTGTGGGTATTTGAAACACCAAGGACACTCATCTGCAACCCGGCTGTTGCACAACGAGGCTCTAAAAAAAAACTTCATAAAAAAAGCGACCAAAATCCGCCGAGCATCGTCTCATAGGCACACCCGTTACGACAGCGGGCGCACCCCTACCACCCAAACGCGTCCGCCTTTTTTTGCTGGCAAAAGTTTTGCTAAAGGCGGAAATCCAGGATGATGGCTGCTCGCCCCGAAGCAAATTCTCTTCAATCCAAACCGGACTCCCGAGCGTCTAAAAAGAAGACACCCATGACCGACAGATCAAGAGAATCGAAGCTCGCCGAATTGCGCGCGAAAACGGATGAGGATTTAGCCGAGGTCATCCACCGCGAATTGGCGTCCGGCATCGAGCTTGCCAGCGCAAATGATTTTGATGCTGGGGATCACGCCAGCGCCGAACAAGCGTACGCGATCGCGATGAAATTTCTCGCCACGCTTGCTGATCCGGCCGCAGTGGCAGCATTGCATCTCAAATCCAGCCAGCTTCGCAAAGCCATAGACGAACGCATACAAGCCAAACCTGTGTAAGCCCACGCACGACGAGGTCCCCGGTGAAACTCTGCCGCACAACCGAGCAGAAACCAGCAGGGGAGTGGGCTAAATCCGCGACCCACTTGTCCTGACGAATCCGCGACCTCATGCCCCGAATCTGTCCGGTCAGATCCGCGACCTGCCTCAACACGCTGTTTCCAAACAGTCAAACCTCGCAGCCCAGCAAGCTCGCCCGCCCTTCCTATGCAATCCATTGACAGATTCCGCCACCGCCCTAAACTGAAGGTGTACTCGCTTAAGCTCGCCTCCAATGGCTCAATTCAAATCCAAAAACAGCCGCGTTAAGCAAGTCTCGTCCAAAGGAATCGAGCCCCTTCTCTCAAAGCATACCACCGTGATTCTCGACGCGGTGGATCATCGCCTCAAAAAGCAGAACGCCTCCTGGATCTCTGAAATGGACAGTCGGTTTGAACACCCAGGACAAACGGATTGAGGAACGCTTCGCCGCGCAAAATATCGCCATCCTGACCGCTGTGGACAAACGTCTTGAAAAGCTGGAACAGCGCTTCATAGTAAAACTGAACAGCCTTACGAACACCCTCGAGCACTTCCTCAAACGCCTTACGGACACGGAGGAGGAATTCGTTTTCATGAAACACGATGTCGATCGAATCAAAGCCGTTCTCCGCGAAAAACTCGGCGTCGTTCTCGACTAGCGCTACCCTAAACCGCAGAAACATCCCAGACCGCCGCCCGGCGGTCATTTCTTTTTGCCAAGCCTTCCGATCGGCCCCCATCTGTGATATGTTCATCGCCAGAGGTGATCCCAATGGCAGCACCCGCACCTGCAAAACAACGCCTTAAGGAGAGGCTCTCCCTCGAAGAACGTATCCGCCGCAGGGCGTACGAGCTCTACGTCCAAGACGGCAATAAATCTGGCAGCGAACTCGATGACTGGTTCCAAGCTGAAGAGGAAATCCGCCGCGCCACGGAGCAAGCCATCGACAAGCACTGACCGTCTCCCCTTGCTGCTCTCGTGACTTTTGAACACGGCCCGTTGCGAGAGTCATCATCGAAAGCCGGGACCGGCTGACCTACATGACCCTCGGACTGCCAGAGGGGACCGGGGTGTTCTCGCAGAGGCCGGTCCGCCACTCCCCTTGACCGAGGCCCGGCGGTACAATCAACCAAATTTCCATCCGAAGGAGCAAGCCATGGGAAAGATCAACTGGAACCGGGTGATGCTCGGAGGACTCATCGCCGGGGTGATCATCAACATTTTTGAATTCGTCTTGAATGGTGTGGTTCTAGCCAAAGACATGGAGGTGGCCATGACCGCGCTCGGCAGACAGGTGGGCGGCAGTGCGCTTGCGATGTTCACCGTGTGGGGTTTCCTGGTGGGCATCTTCGCCGTCTGGCTCTATGCCGCCATACGCCCCCGTTACGGCGCCGGGGCAAAAACGGCGCTCTGTGCCGGTGCGGCAGTCTGGAGCCTCGGGTACCTGCTTGCAGCGGTCACCCCGCTTGCACTCCATCTTTTCCCCAGACACATTTTGGCCATCGGCCTTGCGGTGGGCCTGGTAGAAGTCCTCGTTGGAACGCTTGTCGGCGCGTGGCTCTACCGCGAAGAGACCGCTTGAATGGCCGAAGAAACGCGCATGCTTCGAGCGCTAGCCTAGCGTGACAGGATCGAATAATTTTCGAGGAATGCGTACAAAACAAAAACGACTAAAACAAAGGTGGCAGCACCGATCAGGGCCAAATTCAGCGCCTTGCCTTGGATGCTGATGGTGCTTACGAGCGACTTCTGCTGCCAATGCAGCTCAACCTGTGAGACAGCACATTCAAAACAAGCGCCGCTATTGTGCCGCCTAGGAAGAGTGCTGGAGAGACAATGTTAAAAACACGGAGCCTCGACGGGTCGGAGACTAGACGCTCAACCGGGTCAAAAAGAAGGCCAACTCCCATTCCGTACTTCAACAAGGCAGCAAGCACAAAGAGCAGCGCAGGGGACATAAAAACGAGCGCAATAACCGCTACGCGGCTGGGCTCTTGTTTGATATCAACTTGGGGAACTACTGAGCGAGGCGGGTTATCAAGCCGTGCCGGCGTCAGATAGCCGACAGGCTGCTGCCCTCATGGCTAACTCTAACTCGATTAGGCCGCTCGCAGGTAAATGACAATCGGCTTCAAAAAGCACGCCGCCGCTACTCAGATTGACGGTCCGGCCGAATCCGAATCGTAGCTCGATGACGGGCTGGGGGCCTGGCAAACAGCCTTTGCCAGCCAAGCCACGAGGAAAAATGGGACGCCCTCCGCGGCTATGGCAGCGGTCCGCGGACCATCAACCCGTCTCGGTAAAGCAGTTGGCGATGAGTCTGTCCTCCACCGCCTTCAAGGAAATCACTTGGCGTGAAGCCGGGGAGCGGAAGTTGCAATCGCGCTTTGCCGCCGTTCGCATACTCGGCTCATCGGGACTACGAGAAAGCGCAACCACACGCGGAGGAATTGTTGCTGATCGAGTGGCCGCGACCGGAGAAAGAACCCACACAATATTGGGTATCGACACTGCCGCCCACAACCAAGCTCAAAGCTTGGATCCAGATGGCCAAACACCGCTGGATCCTCGAACGGGATTATGAGGAGTTGAAACAAGAGTTAGTTTAGTTAGGGCTGTGGGCACTTTGAAGGCCGCAACTAGCGCGGGTTCCACCATCACGCCACGCTGTGCATCGCAGCTTATGGGTTCCTGGTGGCCGAGCGGAACCGTTTTTCCCCCTCTGCCCGCGCCGGTCATCTGGGATTCGTCACCCCGAGGCCGGCGCCGGACTTCCACCCGCGCGGGTCGCCGCGCACGCCCCGAGCGCCATAATCCGCACTCGATCGCGACGCTGCGCATCGTCTTGGCGCGCCTTTTGTTGCGGCAACTACTAGTGGGCCGGACGGTCGAGTGCCATTGACGCGCGGACGACGCGGCACGGCGGATATCAGACGAGTCAGCAGAAGCGGAAGCGGGTGGAACAGCGCCTGTTACCGTTTCAGAAGCTCGCTGAGATGTTGGTGGATCACTTTGACGGAATCCTGAACTATCGCCGGACCAAAGTCCCGCCGTGCGTTGTCGAGGCGATCAATGGGAATATCAAGACCTTACTCTGACGCGGGCGTGGGTACAGAAATCTGTGCTATCTGCTGCTGAAAGCTCAGCGCCTCGCCGCAACGAAGATAGAATTCGCAGCTTTTGAGAAAGCCGCATGAAACGGGTTTCTGTCGGATTCTAGGCTCAGAGCCGAATTTAGACAGCATCGACTGGATCACTTTCATTCCACCAGCGCCGTAATTTTGATGGGGTTCCCAGTCGGAAGACTAGAATAGTCGTTATTTATGTCAGTGGTTCCGGCCATGGTCAGCCGATAGGAAACAATAATTGTGTAAGCAGTCAGCGACGCGTTTCCATAAAAGTTCATCGTAGATCTGGGGCCGTAGATGATGCCGGTGTAGGCCGCGGAGCTGCCTCCACCGAAGTTATCGGTATAAGTACCGGCCGCGATGCTTCGGTCTTCCATGATCAGGACGCCGGCATATGTACCGGTTACAGGAGCGGTAAGTGTCACCGTTGAGGCTGCGACAATATTGAATGGCGCGTACGGGCGCGATGGGTTGCTGTACGTGTTATAAAGCGTTACGCCGGTGCCCACAATGTGGGAGTTCGAATCTTGAGTGCTCATTCCGCCGCCCTTCAAGATGTACATGCCAGGAGTAAGAGATGCCGTACCCTTCTTGACGTAAATTCCGCCGCAGTAAACTCCGGGATTCAAAATATCTGTACCATTGGTATTGACTTGGTAATTCGTGTAATCGCACGCCGCCGGTACGGTTGGCGCCGGCAGATGCGCCAGCGGATCGGCCATCGGTGCCACAGCAGTACTGGGTGGGTTAGGGTTTAATGTACCCGAGAAGCTATAGTTCCCCACGATATCAATCTCGGTCGCGCTCAGGGTCGGCGTACCATTTCCATGCAACGCGCTGGCGTTGTTCGAATTGATGTAAACTCCGCACGAGAGAACCATGCTTGGACTTCCGTTCATGTCAACTGCGTTGGCGCCGGCAGGATCCATCACATAGACGCAGTCCTTGGCGGGGTTTAAGGCTGCCGTAGCGCGGGCCGCCACCGATCCGTTCATGTTGCCGGCGACCGCGGAAAACAGTTGAGGAACCGATTGGTTCACTCTCATTGTGACCCAATACGCGGAAGAGTTGACACCTGGCGCGGTTGGCGGCACGCCCGTCCCGGATGCAATGGTCACGTATTGGTTCGCCGTCGTGGACGAAAATCCATTCGATTGGGCATAGTCACAACCGCTGTGCAGATAACTGCTCGGGGCCGGGTTGCAGGAGGTGGGACTTTGGCAGATTACACCGCCGACACCGCATGTAAAGGTAGTGGCGAAGTTTGTGGATTGAAACTGCAGCACTGCGGCCATTGCACCTGCGTCCGCTGCGGTTTGGGCCGACTTTCTCACGAACTCCATCCATCCGATATCGACAACCAGGCCCATAAGGCCGAACATCGGAATCAGTGCGAACGTAACCAGGATGAGTGCTTGCCCGGCGGACTTGTTTCGTAAAGGTCTGAAAGACATAGAGTCCAGGTACCATGATGCCCGTGCTGTGCTCCTATGACAAGATTGCAATAGCGATACTCCAGGTGTCCCATTAAGTTGACATTCCGTTATTAACTTAAGTTTGTTATCCGTCTGGCGGCCCTAACAGGAATCAATTCGACGAAATGAGAAACCAGCGCGTCATGTCTGGAAGGAGATGAATAGGCGCAGCGTCACGGAAGCGAATGTCCCGAGCTTTGCGCGTGGCGGATGAAAGCTTCCGCTTGTGAGTAGCCGCTTTCAAGGCCGCGGAAACGGGTGACTTGGGACTGCAGCTCGTAGAACTTACCCGACGTCTGCGAAGCATGCGCATAACACGCGGCGCCCCGATATATCCACATAGTGCGTCGGTAAGAACATCAACGATGTCTTCGCTGTCGGAGACCTCGTAGTGTGCTGAGCAGCGCATTGATCAATAGGGTTCAAGTCCCTCTGGCGCTCGAATGAGGAGCGCTGTATCCGAAAGTGGGAGCAATTCCTCGCTGGCCGGAGGAGGTGGAAGGTCAGAACTCCTGATTTCGTCTTGTGATTCCAGAGACTTGCAGACGCATGAGGAAAAAGGGCTCGGGAATTTGGAGAAGTGGGCAATTGGCGGAGACTTGAGCGTTTTGCCCTCCCCCAGGGGATTGTCCGCGCCAGGATCCATTTTCTCGTGCGACGCCCTGAGCGGGAGAACTTCTGGAGCGCCCGGTCTCTGAGAGCTGCCGGGACCCAGAATCCGAGGCTGGTAGGCGAAGTGTTGATGGGCGTAACCATCGATTTCACAGGGTCTTGTGGCGATCTGGCTGGGGCGTCGCGTCGTCTGAGCAGTCAGAGCATCCCGCGCGCAGCGGATTCGCGCATCCCATCTATCAGCGGGTGGTGATCGCGTCCTTGCATAGGGAAAAGACCCAAACCGGGAACCGCGGCACTTTCAGTTGGTGCCGGCTATGGAAGCCAAAAGCGTGCCGGAGTGCCGGTGAGCATTGGCGCTCACTCACTTCCGAAGCCTTCCAGCCTTGGCGAGTGCCAACAGCCCCGAAACTCAATGAAGCGGGGGTACGTTACAGATTCAACGGTAGAGAGCCGGAAAAAGAGATGATGCACGTTTTCGAAGCTTGCGGCCGGTAGGATCGGCAGACGAAACTGGGTTGTGCCGCAATTACAACTGCCGGTGTTCCCAGAAGGGGTCACACATCTGACTCCGCAGATCGCCTTTGAGCGCGCCGACGGTTGGGTCACCTACATCCACGGCTTAGCGCCTGTGTTCCGGCATGAGGTAGAGGTAAAGGATATCGCGAGCTTTCGGCTGTTCATCAGCCAATTGATCGTTCACGTTTGGTTACCTGATTCCAACCGCCCGCAAGGTCTCACCCTTGCGCCAGCGGATGATCGAAGACATGACAGTGCGCAATTTTGCACCCAACACACAACAGAGCTACCTAGGTCAGGTCGGCCTCTTTGCCCGGCATTTTGGCAAGTCACCGGAGTGGTTGAGTCCCGAAGAGATTTGCAACTACCAGATCTACCTGGCCCAGGAGAGGAAGGTGTCTGTTGGAACCCGAATCGTCGCAGTCAGCGCGCTCCGGTTCCTCTTACGCCGTCACTTTGAAACGTGATTGGACCGTTCAACTCATTCCCGGCCTCAAGAAAGATCATCGCTTGCCGGTCATCCTCAGCCCGCAAGAGGTTCTCGATGTGCTGCAAGCGGCTCCTTCTTTTCCTCACCATGTCATCTTCAGCACCATGTACGGTACCGGGATGCGCGTCAGTGAGGCAGTGCATTTGCGCGCGGACAACATCGACAGCCAGCGCATGATGATCCGCATTGATCTGAGTAAAGGCTATAAACTATAAGGACCGCGACGTTCAACTCTCCCCCAAGCTATTGGAACTGCTGCGCTGCTATTGGCGGAAAGTGCGGCCAGGGGAATGGATGTTCCCGGGACAAAATCCCAACCAACCTCTAAGCCGAGAAGCCGTCGGCGATGCCGTGGCTCAGGCCAGCCGACGCGCTGGCCCCACGAAGCACACCACGCCGCACTCGATGCGTCACGCCACTTACTCGAAGCCGGAACCGACATACGCAAAATTCAACTTCTGCTTGGTCATCGCAGTCTCTCGACCACGGCCCGCTATCTCCGCCTGGCCACGACCACGGTCTGCGCCACGGCGTTCCACTGGGTTGCGACGCTAATACCATCATTCGCAAGGTCAGCAAACATAAACGGATTTCAGAAACAGCAGAGTAGCAGCACACTCAATAGGTGGAGGACCATGACCCGCTGACTGTACAATGCCGCTATCGGCCTTGGCGATCCCGGATTTTACCCGATTGTGCCTGCCGTCATAACCGGTGAAAATAATAGCGGAAGGAGAGTCAACCGGACTTTGCACGAACTTCGCAATAGCGGAGCATCAACCAGATCAATCTACTTGACGCATTTATCTATCTAATAATGCATACCCGTCAAGCGCATTCCAAGAAGATGCCTATCGCAAAAGTGATTCCTGATCGTGTGGCTATCGGCCGTCGGATTCGGCAGATTCGCGGCTTTGACCGCACACAGGCGGAATTTGCTCGCATTCTCGGCATTGGGCAGACGCAGTTATCCCGCTACGAACTCGGCCAAAGCGAATTGACGCTCACAGTTCTCACTAGGTTGACACTCCAGTCGGGAAAGAGCCTTGACTGGATTATATTGGGCGAAGCGCCAGAACAGAAATATAGTGTAATAGCTCAGACTTGATCTAACACTATGTCAGATCAAGTCTGAGCTATGACAATTTAGGAAACAAATGGCTTTCTCACCGATGTGTCTGGAGATTGTCAAGCCAAACGACCGTGCTTGCACGGCTTCACAAGAAGTCGTTCGCAGCTACCGTTACTACCTCACTACTTCGGTAAGTCTGTCATCGCCACTGGTTTGAAGGTCAAACAACTTGTCCCCATCGCTCAACTCGCTGCCATCGCATCGCGGTGAACCCACCCTCGTGCCCGGATCAGCCTGAATCTGATTGCATAGGTACTAATAAGGGTGATCCCGCCGATGCCGACCTTCAGCTAAGTTCGAGGCACTTTTAAGAAATAGGTGTGCACGACAATCGGTGCCTGAGCAGGCTTGCACTCAATGTGTAGCGTGCCTGTTATATGCATCGGCCGCATATCTTACTCTCTAGATGAATAAGCCATCGAGTACCACACTAAACGGGTCGATCTAAGATTCTCGCATGGTCGAAGTGCCGACCTTTGAACAGATCTTCGATCGGGACGAACCGTTGCATTTCTTCATCATCGCCCGCCACCCTCGCGTTTGCACCAGAGCCAGCCATTCTTCCTCAAGCGCCACACTTGGAGCGCGAACTCGAGCTGCGCGCACATATCGAGATGTCCGGGCAGCCCGGATGCTAACATGAGCGGTAATGATCTGGAGATTGTCGTTTTTGTCGGCCGTTATGCTGCACGCGGCTACCTATTACGTTGATTCGGCTACGGGCTCCGACGCAAACTCTGGCACGATACTGAGCGCACCGTGGCGAACGCTGGCAAAGGTGAACGCGACCGAGTTCCAGCCAGGCGACCAGATTCTGTTCAAGAGCGGAGCGATATGGCAGGGCCAACTGGTTCCGAAAAGCTCCGGAGCCGGAGGATCACCGATCGTCGTCGACCGCTACGGCAGTGGGCCGAAGCCGCTGATCGATGGCGCGGGCCAGGTGGAAGACGCGGTGAAGCTATACAATGTGCAGCACATCGAGGTGAGGAACCTCGAAATCACGAATCACGGCACGGAAGGGACCGTGCGACGCGGCGCGGACATTTTTCTGGACAACTTCGGCACGGCGAAGCACATCGTGGTGTCCGGGTTGTATGTTCACGACGTTAATGGCACGAACCAGAAGAAAGATACGGGCGGTATTATTTTTCGGACGAACGGCAACAAGACCCCAAGCCGCTTTGATGGCCTGCAAATTGAACGCAACGTTGTATGGAATGTCGACCGGTCCGCGATTGCAGCCCAGAGCTATCATTGGCCGCGAACGCACTGGTTCCCGAGTCTGAACGTAGTGATCCGGGACAATTTCGTGGACGACATCGGCGGCGATGGTATCGTGCCGTGGGCCACCGACAGCGTGCTCGTCGAGCACAACATCGCGCTCAATTGTAACCGGCGCGCGCAAGACTACAACGCGGGCATCTGGCCCTGGAGTGCGGATAATTCTCTCTTCCAACTCAATGAGGCGGCGTTCACCCGGACCACGCTCGATGGCGAGGGTTTCGATTCCGACTTCAACTCGCGCGGCACCGTGTTCCAGTACAACTACAGCCACGATAATGAAGGCGGTTTCATGCTGATCTGCACGCCGGGACAGCGCGATCCAAAACAAAATCTGGGCAACATCGGCACTATCGTCCGGTACAACATCAGCCGCAATGACCGGGCGCGGATCTTCCACCTGAGCGCGGCCGAGCGGACCCAGGTCTATGGCAACGCGATCTATGTTGGTGCGGACATCGATGTGCAGATGCTGATCGTGACCAACTGGGACGGTTGGGCCGAAGGGGCGCTGTTCCGCGACAATACGTTCTTCGTGAAGGGCACGGCGCGTTACGGCCACGAGACCAGCCGCAACAAGGAAGGTACATACCAGCTGGCGCCCGGCTGGGGTCCGGCAAAGGGCATCGTTTTCGAAGGAAACCGATACATCGGCCGACAACTTGACCGTCCAGGGGACACAAAGGGCATTGTAGAGCCGACCGCGGACGATCCGAAACTGGATTGGAATCTATCGCAGTTCGATCCGGCGCATCCGGAGGATTTCGACGCCTTTATAGCCATTCACCGCAAGTGGATCATGCGGTTATTCGAGCGACAATTTGGCAAACCGCTGAAGCTCGGGCGCTGAGAATTAACTGGCTTTCTTCGCCTTGAGCAGCCGATCATCTCCTGTATGTCAGTTACATTCGTCGCGACGCTCATGACCTTACCTCCGCTCTCTAAAGTCTTGTTGCTGGGATTGAACCGGAGGATCAGCGACTGTTTGAAACTCTGGCTCGCGGTGGGTTCAATCGCTCACTGGCCGCAGAACAAATAGTTGCGTTCGCACCTGGCAGTAACCGGTAGGTAAGGTACACGCGACCTTCTTGGTGAAGCCGCGCAAGCGCCGTCGTTTGAGCAGGCGTGAGACTTGACCGAGACTTTTGTGGGACAAGTCCCACTTCGGGACGCCATGTCATTGCCGCTGGTTTTGAAGCTCAAACAAATTTGTACCCATCCCTCAACTCGCTGCCGTCCCGTCGCGGTGAACCCTCCTTCTTGCCGGGAGCGGCCAGACTCTGACTGCAAAGTTATAATGACGTTGACCAGCCCAATGCCAACCTGCAACTAAGTTCGGGACACCTTCAAGAAACATGTGCGCACCACAATCGGTGCCTGAGCGAGTTTGCACTGAACGCGTAGCGTACCTTTTATATGCATTGGCCGCATGTCTTACTCTCTAGCTTCTAGCAGGCCGCGGAAAAAATGAATTCAACCCGCAGCTGTATTCTTGATCCGTTGGCGGGCAAGCCAAACAGCATACGAATTCGAGGTTCGTAAGTATTTGAGTATGTCCCACTTCGCCATTTAACGATTTTGGGCACACGTCTCCCTGACTTACGCGGATTGAACCGATGGTGACAGCAGATTCCGCATCCGCACCAGATTGTACGCAGGCGCCGCGAACGTGAACACCCAACCTACCTTGTGAATCCCCCGATGCCGCACCTTGCGCATCAGTGCGATCGTCTTCAGCCAACCGAAACTCTCTTCGATTCGCTTCCGCTTCTTCTGGCTGATTCCATATCCGGCGTGCCGCGTGGTCCGCTCGTCAATGGCGCTGCCACCATGCCGCTTGGTGTTTGACGCTCAAAACATTCAGCGCGTAACTTGTTTTACCTGTTTTTCCATATCCTGCTAGACGGCTAGAAGCTAGAAGCTAGATGAATAACTGCCATACTTCAGGCCGACAGCTTCCGCGAGCATAGCGCAAAGTTCTCCGGGACGCGGGCTATTGATGTGGTGAACGCGCTGGGTCGCGCTTTTGAACAGGATGGCGGCCTCGTAAAGGCGCATGCGCTCCAGGATGCCCTTGACTAAGGCTTCCCCGACGCAGTGCTCACGCAAGGCCAGGCTATAGGCGGTGGCAAAGCTCGCCGCTGCATCTTCGAACCACTGGCGCATGCCCGCACGGTGGCGCCAGAGGCCGCTCGGGCGGAGGTAGGCCAGGAAATAGCCGGCGTCGAGCGCCGGATCCGCGAGACAGAGACCGTCAAAATCCATCACGAAGACTCGCTGGGAAAGGAAGAGCAACTGCGAGGGTTTGAATCCACCGTGGGCCGGACGGTAGGCCCCGGGTTGAAGCCTCTCCAAACGGCTCGTCAATTGGTTGGCTATCTTCTGTGCCGTTTCCGCTTGAGCCGGATAACGGCTAGCGATTTCCGCCGCTCGTTCGCTTACACGCCTGGCCTCTACGGCTCCCGTACGGGGCGCGCCCGCAGGCCACACGGCGCTGGTGTGCAGGCGTGCGAGTGCGACCGCAGTCAGGCGCAGCTCTCTGTCGGGGATGACGTCAAAGACCTCCTCACTGCCCCTCGGCTGGAACACGCGCAAGCCTGTGCGCAGTGTCTCCGGCGCCAGACCTTGCGGCGACTCGATAGCCTCGCTGAGCGTGAGCCCGAGGCTCTCCGCGATGCCGAGCGGGCGCGGAACGATTGGTTCACCCGACTGAGCGTGCTCCGCGTAGAATTGTTGCATCCAGGCATGGACCTCGCGGGCCTGCCCGGGATCTCTGTAAACTTTGCCGAACAGCGTCATGTCACGCTGAAGTGTGCCTTTCCTCGTGCTTCTCTCGAGCGCGAGACGGTAGCGGATCACGCAGCGGCTGGCGGGATTGTAGCGCACAGGCTCGGCTTTCGCCGAGATGAGGCGACAGCGCGTGTCGCAAAGCTGGACCCGCGCCCCCCTTCCAGTGCTCGAAACAGGGGGCCGCCGGGATCCGGAGCGCAGGCCGCAGCGGGCGCCGGCAGACCGCTGTCGGCTGGGAAGACTTGCATCGTGAGGCCGACATCCGTAGAGAGCACGCCCGGAGCCTGGAGTTCCAGGCTTGCCTGGTCAAGCTGCCGCGCGCATAAGCGGATCCGGGTTCCCACGAGCGCCGGCTCGCCGATCGTCACCGTGACCGAGCGCTCGGGAGCGCTCCCGCCGTGCCCGGCCTGACCCCCTTCCCGGCTTGCGGCGCAGGTAGCGCACCAACAGGTCCGAGCGGCCGGGCGCCCGTTCCAGCAGCCGCAGGACGATTGCGGGCAGGTCCGCGATGGATACCGCCGTTCCGGCTTCTCTCGTAGCATCAACTTCTTTGTCAGGCGCAGGTCCGCTTCGCTCAGGCCCGGCCCATTGCCAAGGTTCCGCCCGGCATTTCCCGGCCCGGGGACAATCCACCAACGGAAATTGCGCCCGTTGACGGGGACCAGCGGCCCTCTCAACAACGCCTGTGCGCCGTCGTAAAGGATGCCCCTGGTTCCGCCGACCAAACTGCCGTCCACACCCACGGAATTCCAGGGTGCGTAGGGGCTCCCCACGCTGGGACGATCATTGACGACGGTGTCGCTGTTATCGTCAAAGCCGGTCGTGATGTCGTAAGGGATGCCGGAGTACGCCGTAGCAATACAACCTAAGCTGAAATTCCGGGGCATGTTGAAGACACCAGCAAAAGTGAACCGATGCCGCTGATCGAAGTCGGACCGCCCCCGCTCGGACCGCAAGTCGAGATTGTTCGCCGGCAGGAAGAGCATGCCCGAAGTGTCGTCGATCGAGTGGGAGAAGGTGTACTGCGAATGGAATTGGAGCCGGCCCCGGAACACCGTGGTCTGGGACTTGAGGGTGAGGCTGTGAAAGTGGGAGCTGCCCGAAGTTTCGAACTGATCGACATTCAAGAAACTCGGATCGGGGCACTGGCCGGTCAAGGAGAGCGGCGCATTGACATCCCGCTGGCGGTACTGGCGAAACCCCCGCAGCATCATGTATTCCGCCGAGAACGAGGTATCCCGGCTCACTTTCCGCTCCAGGCCCAGGGTGGCTTGGAGGGCGTAGGGAGCACGGATGCGCGGGTCTATAAGCAGCACGCTGGGAGCTTGATCGGGAAGATCGGCGGGATTGCCCAGCAGGGGGAAGCTGGGATTGCTCAACACCACCTGGTGCAGGTGGGAGCCGTTGAGCAGCAAGGATCGCGCTTCCATGGCGATGGGCTGGCGCTGGTAGAAAATGCCGAAGCCCGCCCGCAGGATCGTTTTGCCATCGGCGCTCCCGAATGACAGCGCGACGCGCGCGCCAGGTCGAGGTGGCCGTTCAAGTTCGACTGGAGTTCGTGGCGCAGCCCCAGCATTAAGCTTAGCCGTGGCAGCAAGCGGATCTCATCCTGGAAGAACCAGGCGTACTCATTTTGGTGGAACCTCACCAGGGGGTCGCCGAGGTTGACGGTGTACAGCAAAGGCTGGTTGTCGAGGAAGCTCCCCAGGTCGGAGGGTCCCGCCGAAATTGGACCGGTCCATGTAGTGGATATTCTTCGCTTTGACGACCACACCGCCGCGCAACGAGTGCTTCCCATTTTCGTAGGAGACGAGGTCCTGAAACTCCAGGTACCGCTCCTGGTCGTTCCGCTCGATCTGCGCGCCGCCGTTGTTGAAAAAGCCATTGACCAAGATCGCGGTCGCGTGGCTTCCGCTCACGGCCAGTTTCGGCCGGTACTTGTAATCGAAGCGAAATTCGTTCAGGAGATGCGGCGTCGCAATGGCGGTCTCCGACAGGCGCACTTCGTGCGTCCGATCGTTTTCGTTCCAGGCCCGCGGGGCGAGATCGAACGCCCCCACGCCCTGGTTGGGCAGCCGGTTCTCGGTCCAGTTGTACGTACGGTCTTCATCAGCTCATCGGCCGTTCGACCACACGATTCCCGCTTCGGTCAACCACACATGCGATACGGTTTGCTGTTCCAAGGGAAAAGACAGAACAAGCATCGGTGAGTCTCATCCAAGGCGGGACTCCCACCATCTTCCAGCTCTTTTCTTGTTTTGTTTTGAAGTGGCTTCACGGACTTATTACAACCTCATTACAGCCTTGTTACAAAAAGATCTTCACTCGAGGAGGCAGCCGAAGTCAATATCAAAATTGGTCGCAAACTAGTGATACCAATTCGATAAGTTCGATCATACACACACACTGCGCGCTAGAACGCACAAAAGTACATAGATTGTGCGAGAGTGTACGATAAAGCTAAAGAAGTCATCGATCTCGAACTTAAGTCAGATCCCAAGAACGCTGATGCATATCTATTGCTCGGGAGGCAAATCTCTTGATGCCCAACCTAACTGCTGCAATCGATGCCTTCGATCAAGCGCTGCTAGTGAGCGCGAAAGCAAGAACTAAAATCGCGGTTATTTATCTGCAATCTGCAAGAGATTTATATCAAGACCGAGACGCGCGCCGTCGATATTCACGAGCAATCTGGCTGTACTTGGACAAGGCGACCACTTATGACTCAGACTTGACGAAATGTATCAACTTGGGCAATGACAACCGCCAGCAACGTCACGCGGGCCGAGAGAACCACCGAGTCGATCTCGTTGCTAGAAACCGCTGCTAAGATTGACCCAGAAAGTCATGGGCATATAGCAAAGGTGTGCGTTGAAATATCCAAATATTACGCCAAAAAAGGGTTTCTTTTGGAGAGTGGAGCGTACGCGATGCTAGCCGGCGAAGCAAGTCCCGACCAGCTATAGACGGCCGACAAAGCTGCTTAAGAACGTAGGCTTGCTTCTCCCGCTGCCTGCGGAACAAGATACAGCAAAGCACTATTTACGGAGGGCTATCCAATGGTCGCCCGATTTGGAACGAGAAGGCAATGTCTTTTGGGTTGCAAAGGTGAGAACTAAAGCGGAATCCCCGACGGCATATAAAGAGTATTTGCCTGCGTTTCCGAATGGCAAGCAGAGCCAAGAGAGTCGTGAACTTCTCGAATTGCTCGCGCCTGCAACACCTAGAGAGGCTGCATCTTCACTTATCTTCACTGGTCAGTGCAAACAGCCAATTCGGGCCGGGTCCACGGATATCACGGATATGTATCGCATTTTCTCCGTTATTCACGGCAAGATCGAAGAGATCAGCAAGTTAATTTACCGGAAAAAGATTCGTATCCCAGGGATTAAAGTGAAGGAGGTAGGCGGCAATTTTGGGCTCTGTAGCGGAATCTATGGGTGGATATGGGTGGATAGTTATGGAAAAGCCGTTCTCGGTGGGAGACTCCGCAAAGGGTAGGACCGTTTCCGGGGGAGCTCGACGACCGGACGGCAGCGGGGATTTACTCGGGGGCGTGCACCGATGCCCCGGCTTTTCAGCGTCCTCTTCCCTTCGCTTTCCAGGGATATTCTATGGAAGGTCGGGGCGGTGTCAAGGGTTCGCTTCGCCGCGCAAAAACCGCGCGCCCTGGACACCGACCTTCCCACAAATCCTACTGAGAAGAAAGCGAAGGGAAGCAGTAGCCAATCGGTCCGTGGCAAAGAAGAATAGCTGATCTTGGGCGGCTTGGATTAATCTGCAGGTTGAAGAGACCCAGACTCATCCACCGAGGAGATCGGCCATTCAGCTACAGGTTAAGACCATCTTGAATCAGGTGCAACGTTTCGCGTAGGGTTCGTCTACCAACAGGTGCGCCTGCATTACAGCCAGGGGCGACCGCAGTCGATCGAGATCACCGCATGGCGGGATACGCGGGCGCTGTTCGCGTTGTCGACGGCCAGCGCCGGGCTATGGCCGCCTGCCCCAGCGGCGCTGGCTCTTTGTGCCCCTGTGGGGTATCCCCACCATTTTTGCTACGCGCCACGGCGCGTGGCGTGTGCCGAGCACGGGGTGGTAGTCGAGCATATTCCCTGGAGCGACGGCAAGCGTCCCGTGACCGGCGCCATGATGGGGTTCTTAGCGCGCTGGGCGCGGCGGCTGAGTTGGCGGGAAACGGCGCGCGCGTTCCAGACCGGTGGGATGGCGGTTCTCACCGGTGTGCCTGGAATTGTCAAAGCCAAACGACCGCGCTTGCACGGCTTCATCAAGAAAGTCATGCGCAGCTACCGTTACTGCCTCACCACTTCGGTAAGTGTGTCATCGCCACTGGTTTGAAGCTCGAACAACTCGCTCAACTCGCTGCCATCGCATCGCGGTGAACCCACCCTTTTGCCCCGGATCAGCCAGAATCTGATTGCATAGGTACTAATAACCGTGATCCCACCGATGCCGACCTTCAGCCAATTCAAGACACCTTTAAGAAACAGGTGCGCACGACAATCGGTGTCTGAGCAGGCCTGCGCTCAATGTGTAGCGTGCCTGTGATATGCATCAGCCGCATATCTTACTCTCTAGATGAATAAGCCATCGAGTACCGCTAGGCGGGTCGCATCTACGATAATCTCGCACGGCAGTGTGATGTGTCAGAACATCAGTGTCCAACCATACTGAGCCATATCTACGTCGTCTTGACAAATCTACGTCGTCTTGTCAATTTGTAACAGTATTGTAGCGTTCGCAGTAGTTACTTTAGTCACTTTAGCGAGCAAAAAAAGCCCTCGTTGTTCGAAAGAAGGGTGGGCGCACTTGGAAACCCGGAGGTTCATGTTGCCTAAAGTACCTTGGTAAGCTCAAGAGCAATTTTCAATGGTAAGATTTCACACTCCGGACGCCCGGGTTTGGCGTGGGAAAGCACAGTCAACGAAATCACCAGACTGTTGATGCGCCGGCTATCGCGTCCCGACGACATGATGAACTTCACTTCAGTTGCTGGTGTCAGACCGGTGCTTTCCCTGGCTGGGATCGGTGCAGTCGTCATTGGGGGACCTACACATTTTCAAGTGCCAGTGCCACGATGTTTACGCTGGATGAAATATTCACGCGTTCACCAGGACCCATGGCCCTGCTAGGTAGGGCTACTCCGTTTGTTGAGGATTGTTGAGGAGAGGAAAAGTGCAAATATTGGTCACCGGCGGTGCAGGTTACATCGGCAGCCATACCGCTAAGTTGTTGGTACGAGCCGGATATGAGCCGATCGCGCTGGATAGCCTGAACACGGGTCACCGCTGGGCCGTACAGTGGGGACCGTTGGTAGAGTGTGATCTGGCAGATTTCAACTTACTCCGAGAGGTGATAAGGGCCTATGACATTCAAGCAGTCATCCATTTTGCTGCACACGCTTACGTTGGGGAGTCCATGCGCGATCCCCGCAAATACTTCCGCAACAACGTGGTGAATTCGCTCAATTTGCTGGATGCCATGGTCGATACGGGAGTGAGGCACATCGTCTTCTCTTCCAGCTGTGCCACATACGGAGTTCCGCAAGAGGTTCCCATTCCGGAGCATCACTCCCAGACGCCCGTCAATCCCTATGGAGACTCGAAGCTTTTCCTAGAGCGGGCGCTCAACTGGTATGCCCAGTCTTACGGGCTGCGATGGATGGCTTTGCGGTATTTCAATGCTGCGGGCGCGGACCCAGAGAGCGAGATCGGGGAGGAGCACGATCCCGAACCCCACTTAATACCACGCGCGATCCAGGCCGCGCTGGGTGAAATTCCGTTTGTGGAGATCTACGGCTCAGACTATCCAACGCCCGACGGGACCGCAATCCGAGACTACATCCATGTGACGGACTTGGCAGAAGCCCACTATCTCGCGCTCGCCAACATCTTAGACGGAGCCGAGAGCACCGCCCTCAATCTGGGAACGGGAAATGGCCACTCCGTGCGTGAGGTCATTGCTGCTGTGGAACGAACGAGTGGCTGTGATGTTCCCGTTCGGGAGGCGGCGCGCCGTGACGGCGATCCCCCGTGTCTCGTGGCAGACGCCAGGAAAGCCAAGGAACTTCTCGGATGGGAGCCGCGACACTCTTCGCTGGATGAAATCATTGAAACGGCTTGGCAATGGCACGTCAGTCGAACCCGCGTTCCCTTAGCCCAGGTAAATCTGGAGGCGCATGGAGGTACAGGTCCACGTGCAGCAGCAGCAGACTGACTATCAACAAGTCGGCTTGTTCCCCACCGGCTGGAATCCGCCGCGGCAATCGCCGGTGCCGGCGGACTTGCACTCCGGTCTTCGCCACGGGGGCGTGTGTCAACCTTTTGCGTGGAGTGGCTGCGAAGGTTCCACTGTTGCCCTACATCTCGCGTTGCGCCTGTTTCTCGCATGTGTGATGTTCCCGCTCCTCATTCTGGCCGAGGAGAGCGGGAACATAACCGGCAAAGTTGTTGAGGAATCTGGCGGCGGAAGGTTGACCGGGGTGAAAGTGACTCTAGTCGATCAAGAGACCAACACGAAACAGAAGGCGGTGACGGCAGAAGATGGCAGATTCAGCTTCACGGATCTGACACCAGGAGCTTACCTCCTTCAGATTGAAGCGAGCGGGTTCGAGCCATACAAGGCGAACGTTCAGGTGGGGAGGGAAAAGCTGAACCCCTTGAGTATCAAGCTGAAACTGGAAACCGTGAAAGAGGAAGTCATCGTGAGACCGGATACGAGCGATGATCGACTGTCTCCCGAAAGTAATGCTCAGTCGATCAAAGTGGACGAGACCTTTTTCAATGGGCTCCCCCTCGATGTCGACTACCTGCTCCCGTTCATAGACACGTTTACATCCGCGGCAGCACAGGGCCATGAAGGAACTTCAATCGTTGTCGATGGTGTCGAAGGGGCAGAACTCGACATGCCCAGCAGCGCGATACGATCCGTGAAAGTCAATCACAACCCCTATTCCGCAGAGTTTCAACATCCCGGCGCTGCACGAGCAGAAATTACCACAAAGCACGGGCATGGGCATCGGTACCGTGGCAGCGCAGCATTTTTTGAAAGGAATTCCGTCTTCGATGCGCGAAACGCCTTTGCCGATACGAGACCGGATCTGAACCGCCGGTTCGTGGAGGGCAGTTTGGGGGGGCCACTGCTGGGACAGAATAGCTACTTTTTTGTCAGCGGAGAGCGTTTGATGAACGATCAGAGCGCCGTTGTGAATGCTTTGAATACGGTCAACCTAACAGGTCCTATCAACATTAATGTGCCTACGCCGCAACGGCGAGACCATTTGTTCGCGCGGACGCACTGGTCGCTGACGGAGATGCAAACTCTCTCCCTGAACTACACCTTCACCGATCACTCCAGCAAAAACAACGGAGTCGGGGCGTTAACTCTGCCAGAACAAGGAACCAGCGCTGGTCGGCACACACATCGGGCGCAATTGATCGAAAGCGCGGCCTTTTCGCCGCAGCTCCGAAACGAGGTCATTTTTGTTTTCAAAGACCAGACGTCACGATCTGGGAGCCAAGCCAGCGGGCCGGAGATCCTGGTAAGCGGCGCGCTTGTCGGTGGACCATCCCAATCTTTTGATGGCAAAGAAAGGCGCGCGTTTGATGTCCAGGATACCGCGACTTACATCCGTGGAAGGCACAGTTTCCTTTTTGGCGCCACGGTCAGGAATGAGTGGTCGAACATTTTCGAAGCAACAAACTTCGGCGGAACCTTTGCCTTTAACAGCCTTGACCAGTACAGGAATGTCGTCCAGAATCACGTGGGAACTCCGGATCTGTTCCAAGTGAATCAAGGCGACCCGCGGGTGTCTTACCTTGAGCAGCACACCAGCGGATTTGCGCAGGACACGATGCGAGTGTTGCCAGACCTTAGCCTTACGTTTGGGCTGCGGTATGATTGGCAAAACACGCTTAACAACCGCAGAAATCTTGCTCCGCGGCTCGCGCTAGCTTTCGCGCCTGGCAAACGGAAAAGGACCGTGCTACGTGCCGGGGCCGGGATCTTCTACGACAATTTGCCGCGGTCAGCCACAGAGGATGCGCTGCTGTTTGACGGAGTGCGCGTCCGGGAGGTCGACATTTCCTACCCGTCTTATCCGGACCCATTCTTGGGCGGCCATGTAGCATCTCCAGCGCCCAGCGTTATGCGCGTGGCGCCCGACGCCCAGTCGCCCTATCTGATACAAACGAGCGCTGGAGTCGAAGAAGAGATATGGAAAGGAACCTGGCTCTCATTGGAATATTCGTTTTTGCATGGCGTGCACCTTTTCCGTATCCGCGATGTCAACGCCCCATTGCCATCAGGGACCGGTCTGCGCCCGAATCTAAACTTCTCGAACGTTGAGGAGGTCGTATCGACGGCATTCCTTCGCGGACACGCCTTGAACCTGACCTTCCGCGGAGGATTGGGAAAGCGCTTTAAGGGCTACGGTCAATATGTCTTCTCCAAATACACCAACGATGCACCGAGTAACGGGCCGGGCACGTTTTTGTTCCCGGCGGACAACTATGATTTGAAGCCAGAGGTAGGGCCGGCTGACTTTGATCGTAGACATCGACTGAACTTCGCAGGAACAATGCAACTGCCATTCGGCTTCCGCGCGGGATCGATTCTCTCGGCAGCCAGCGGAGCTCCTTTCAACATCACCACAGGGTCAGATCCCATCGGCGACACGATCACGCGGCCCCCCGGAGTGACCCGGAACACAGGCCGCGGTCCGGGAACCCTGCAACTCGATGTACGGTTGACGAAAGTGTTCAGCCTCGATCGCGCGCCCGACGGCAAACATCGTCATCAGAGACGGAGTATGGAGCTTAGCGGGGACGCGTTCAACGCCATCAATCACACAAACGTCACCGGCATTATCGGTGTGCTGAGTTCCCCGCTCTTCGGTAAGGCCATTGCGGCAGGCCCGGCAAGGACGATCCAGCTTTCCGCGAGGTACAGTTTTTGAATTTGGAGGAGCGGGATTTCAGAGAAATTCGGGCGTGAAGCAAGCTTCGGCCCTTGGGTACGCGAACGGTTACCGACAGCAGATTTTATGTGCATTCTCAATCTCGATCGCAAGTGGTGAAGCATGATCAGGAACGCCTCTTTAAACAAATCTAGTGTGGGCGAGCATTCGCCTCGCCATAGGATTCGAGTCGGGCACGGCGTCCGGAACCGTGCAATAAAACTATTCGTACGAGAGGGCTTCGAGTTTGCAGTCCTGGAGAGGTGTTCCGCAGAGCTTTCTTCTGCGTTTTGCATCGGCGCGGCCGCACCTGAACCACGTGGCAAACCCCACAGGCAAATCGACTGTGGCTTCGACGAATTACCAGCTAGTTCAGTTGGAACGCGCTTATGTCTGTGAGAATCATGCCGATCAGTGTTCCTGCGGATGCGTCAGTTCCTGAGCCGGAGATTGCTTTGGGGCTTAGCTCCGCTCCAGAAACAGCCTCCGGCGGCTCGCGCGCTATCATAGGCGGCAAATTTGTTTGGGTCGGCCGGGAGAAGCTTTATGTCCGTGGCGTAACCTACGGAACATTTCGATCGGGCATGGACGGCAGCGCGTTTCCTTCACCGAGGGTGGTTGAGCAGGATTTCTCTCTAATGTCTGCAAACGGCGTGAACGCTGTCCGAACCTACAACACCCCACCGCACTGGCTTCTTGAAATTGCCCTGAAGTGTAACCTACGCGTCTTGGTTGGCATGCAAGGGGAACGCCACTACACATTTCTGCACGAGAAAAAAGTGGTTCGCGAGATCAGAAAGCAGATTAGAAGCGGAGCGCGGGCCTGCGCAGGTCATCCAGCGGTTTTAGGCTATCTGGTTGCCAACGAGATCCCCGCATCCATCGTGCGTTGGCACGGAGCTGGCGCCGTTGAGAAATTTCTAAAGCAGTTACGCGACGAAGTGAAGGAAGAGGATTCCGAAGCTCTGGTTTCCTACGCAAACTATCCATCGACGGAATATTTGGATTTGTCCTTTCTCGATTTGGTTTGTTTCAACGTTTTCCTCGAGTCGCAAGAAAAATATGACGCCTATCTCGCGCGGCTCCAGAACCTGGCCGGCAATCGTCCTCTGCTCGTAACGGAAATCGGTCTCGACAGCCACAGAAATGGAGAGAAAGCGCAGTCCGATTGCCTGGACTGGCAGGTACGAAAAGCCTTCGCTGCGGGCTGTGCCGGGGCATTCGTTTATGCCTGGACCGACGAATGGCACAGGGGTGGCGAGGACGTCATGGACTGGGATTTTGGTCTGACGACCCGGGATCGAAAGCCGAAATGGGCGCTCGGCGTTGTTCGAAAAGCGTTTGAGGAAGTTCCGTTCCCCTCTAAAGAAGCATGGCCGAAAATATCTGTCGTGGTCTGCACTTTTAACGGGAGCCGCACGATTCGCGACTGCTTGGAAGGAATCGGAAAACTGCGCTACCCCAACTATGAAACCATCGTGGTTGATGACGGCTCAACCGACGGCGCCGGCGATATTGCGGCCGAATACGTCGTCCGCTTGATCCGCACGGAAAACCAGGGTCTTAGCGCGGCCCGAAATGTGGGATGGCAATCAGCGGCAGGAGAGATCGTCGCTTACATTGATGATGATGCCCGCCCCGATCCCGATTGGTTGACATACCTAGCCGCCGCTTTCCTCAAAGAGGATTACGCAGGCGTCGGGGGCCCGAACATACCAATCCCGGATGACGGAGGCACGGCGAATTGTGTCGCCAACTCGCCGGGAGGTCCGGCCCACGTGCTCCTTTCCGATTGCGAAGCAGAGCACATTCCCGGCTGTAACATGGCTTTCCGCAGGAGTTGGCTGGAGTTCATCAATGGATTTGATCCGCAATTCCGGCAAGCCGGTGACGACGTAGATATTTGTTGGAGAACGCGGGAGCGAGGCGGGAAACTCGGTTTCAGTCCGGCGGCCATGGTCTGGCATCACTATCGCCGGACCGTGCGGGCGTATTGGAAGCAACAGATGGGCTACGGCAAGGCCGAGGCCATGCTCGAGAGAAAGTGGCCGGAAAAGTACAATTCCGGTGGCTACGCGACGTGGGCAGGACGCATATATGTGAACGGGATATTCCGTACTTTCTCGTTATCTCGTGGGCGGATCTATCAGGGAACCTGGGGAACAGCAGGTTACGCGCGGCTGTACCAGCCCGCTGCCAGCCTTCTGTACACTCTGCCTTTGATGCACGAATGGCAACTCACGATTCTTGTCTTGATGGCACTCTGTGTGGTCAGCATCGCCTGGCGCCCCCTGTTGAGCGCTTTACCGGCAGCATTCGCTGCCTTCGTGTTGTCGCTGGTCGTGGCAATAAGCGCAGCGTTGAAGCTTCGCCCCTCAGCGACGGCCAAAACTCGCTTTGCTCGCTTTCGCCAACGCGTTCTTATCGTGGCGCTTCATCTTTTGCAGCCTCTGGCTCGCCTCTGGAGTCGCCTCGTTTATTCCCTCACGGCCCGGAGGATCCGTCGTTTTCCAACTCTCTCTTTCCCGTGGCCGCGAATGTTTCAGCTCTGGAGTGAAAAATGGCTTGATAGCGCCGAGACACTCCTTTCATTGGAATCGGTTCTGCGTTCGAGTGGCGCCGTCGTGCGCCGAGGCGGTGACTACGATCGTTGGGATCTGGAAATACGAGGTGGCTTGTTTGGTGGCGTACGGATCCGCACGGTCTCCGAGAACTATGGGCATGGCAAGCACATGCTGCGGCTTCGCTCTTGGCCGTGCTTTTCGATCTCGGGAACAGGCACAACCCTTGTCTTAATGATTGCGTGCTTTGGAGCGCTATCGGACCATTCCGTATACGCTGCCGGCATGCTCGGCGCATTGAGCGTCATGTTCGGCGCTATAATGTTTAGGAGCGGGGCCGTGGCAGTGGGCACGATCCATCGCGCTCTCATCAAACTGGACTTCGAGCGCACACGATGACTGCTGGGAAGATCAGCGCCAATCGTGAC
>QHXW01000032.1:7614-40791 GCA_003223115.1 Acidobacteriota bacterium | reverse complement strand
GACGTGACCGGCGTTTCCCAGGAGTGATCTGATCTGGATTGTTGGATGGTAGGGTTGTTCGCGACAGCTATTGTGATTGCTTTCTGAACCCACTAACGAATCGGTCGCACACCGCAGTTTCAGAACAGCCATGACTTCCCGCTGAGTAGCATTACAATGCTGTTCAGGTCCAGCACTGCCATGACACGGACTAGTTCACGCGCTAGTCTTCTCGAAGGGGCACTGACCGTTCTCGTGCTCGCTGCCGGATGTATGATACACGAATCCGGCACCTGGGAGGCGTGCGTGACCGGGCGGACGCTCCTGCATTACAACATTCTCGAGAAGCTCGGCGAAGGCGGCATGGGTGTGGTATGGAAGGCGCGTGATACACACCTGGACCGCTTCGTCGCAGTGAAAGTTCTGCCTGCGGAAAAGCTCATGGACGCGGAGCGACAGCGCCGTTTCGTGCAGGAGGCCAAGGCGGCCTCGGCGCTGAATCATCCCAACATCGTCCACATCTACGACATTGCCGAAGCGGGCGGCACTCCGTTCATCGCCATGGAGTACGTGGCGGGGAAAACGCTGGGCGAGATTACGTGGCGCAAGGGGCTGCGTGTGGCGGAAGTGCTCCGGTACGGAATGCAGATTGCGGAAGCCCTCGATAAAGCGCACTCGGCCGGCATCATCCACAGAGACTTGAAACCCTCCAACATTATGGTGACGGCGGACGGGCTGGTGAAGGTGCTGGATTTCGGCCTGGCCAAATTGACTGAACCGGCGCGCGGCGACGCGGGCGAAACCAGAACTTTGAAAGAGGAGAATCCGAGTACCGAAGAAGGAACCATCGTGGGGACCGTGGCCTACATGTCGCCGGAGCAAGCCGAGGGCAAGGAGATCGATGCGCGGTCGGACATCTTTTCGTTGGGGGCGGTGCTCTATGAAATGGTGACCGGGAGGCGGGCGTTCCAAGGCGACTCGAAGCTCTCGACCTTGTCGGCCATTCTGAAGGAGGAGCCTGGCCCTGTGCCGGCGGAGGTTCCACGCGACCTCGAGAAAATCATCGTGCGCTGTCTACGGAAGGATCCGAGCCGGAGGTTTCAGCATGCGGGCGATTTGAAGCTGGCGCTTCTGGAATTGAAGGAGGAATCGGACTCGGGCAAGCTGGCAGCCCCGGGTGCTGTGACCGCTCCATCGCACCGCGCGCGTATGGTGGTTGCTTGCTGGGACCGTGCTTGTTGGCGCCGTCACACTAGGAACCTGGGATCGGCTCCGCACAACGACGGCGCCGTGGGCCGCTCCGAAGATAGTGCCGCTGACCAGTTATCCGGGGCAGCAAGTAACTCCAGCACTTTCGCCGGACGGAAAACAGGTAGCCTTCTCCTGGGATGGAGAAAATAGTGACAATTTCGACATATATGTCAAGCTCGTGGAGGCGGGCAAGCCACTGAGACTAACCACCAACCCAGGTCTGGATGTGTCCCCGGCGTGGTCGCCGGATGGCGGCCACCTGGCGTTTCTGAGATACACAGGTTCCGTGGCCGAGGTTCTCACGATTCCGGCCCTGGGCGGCCCGGAAAGAAAACTGGGCCAGGTAACGACAGAACCCTTCTATGTTTTCTTTGCCAACCTGTCGTGGTCGCCTGATGGGAGGATCCTGGCCGTAGCCGACCGTGCCCCGCAGGAGAACGCGAGTATCTACCTCATCTCGATCGAAAGCGGAGAAAAACGCCGGCTGACATCGGCCCCGCACGAGTATGAGGGCGATTTCCAGCCGAGTTTCTCTCCGGATGGCAAGAGCCTGGCGTTCGTCAGAAGACGTTCGTGGGCGAGTGATGAGATTTATGTCGTTCCAGTCGCCGCGGTCGGCTCTCTCGGCGTACCCAGCCGTGTCAGCTCCGGTCAGGATATCATCTTGGGCCTGGACTGGACACCCAACGGCCGGAATATCATGTTCTCGGCGGCGCAGGCTGGTGGCTCGGCGCTATGGATCATCCTGGCTGCGGGGGGGCGTCCAGAACGGCTCGCTGGCGCAGGCGAAAACGGCGTTGGGCCCTCGATTTCGCGTCAGGGTAATAGGCTGGCGTACCAGCGATCGGTCACCGATCCCAACATCTGGCGCATACCTGGGCCGAACGCACATGATCTGAGAGCCGCACCGGAGAAATGGATTGCTTCCACCGAGGCGGATCAGGAGGTCCAATTCTCTCCGGACGGGAAGAAAATCGTCTTCGCCTCCACACGTTCGGGCAACTACGAAATCTGGACGTGCGAAAGCAATGGGCACGAACCCGCGCAGTTAACTTCGCTCGGAGGCCCTCCTGCCGGAAGCCCACGATGGTCTCCTGACAGCCGCTGGATCGCCTTCGACGCGCCTAAAGCCGGCAAAGCCGACATCTTCTTGATCAGCGCCGATGGTGGCGTGCCTCGCATGCTGACCTCAGGGACCGCGAACAATATACGCCCGAGTTGGTCAGGCGATGGGCGGTGGGTTTACTTCAGCTCGAATCGAAGCGGGAACTGGCAAATCTGGAAGGCTCCCGCGCAAGGGGGCTTGGCCGTGCAGGTAACCAAGGGCGGCGGCTACGAAGCGTTCGAATCGCCAGACGGCAAGTTCGTCTATTACTCCAAACTAGAAAGTCCGGGCATCTGGAGAGTCGCAGTCGAAGGCGGCGAGGAAACTCCGGTGCTCGACAAAGCCAGTACGGGCATTTGGGCGATAGCGAAAGACGGCATATACTTCTTCGACTGGAAGGACGTGCTGCGTCCTATGATGCAGTCTTACAGTTTCTCCAGTCGGCACTCGACGACGTTGTACGAATTCCCGCGCGGGACGAACCTGGATAATTCTAGCAACACGGCAATCTCGGTTTCCCCAGGTGGGCGTTGGATCTTGTATACGCAGATCGATCAGGCCGGCAGCAACCTAGTGCTGGTGGAGAATTTTCGCTGATCGGACCCGAATATGCGACCAGCAATCGTAGCAACATGCTTCTGCCGATTCCTGGCGATAAATCCCTATGTAATGAAGAGCCCGGCGCGGCTGCTTATGAACGATTGACGTTGCTGCACCTTGTCCGGACGTGACCGGCGTTTCCCAGGACAGATCCAGATTGTTGGACGAAAGGGCTGTTTCACGAGTAATCGACGACATCATAATGACGCTCCGATCACGCTGTAGGTATCACTGGGACGTTCCACTAGTTGCTTACCGAGGTCACATAGCGTAGAATTGTCCTCGGTAACCGAGGCTATTCGTGAGTAAGCCGTCTGATTTGGTGCAGGGCACGTTGGACCTCCTGCTTCTCAAGATTCTGGCGCTCGAGCCCCTGCACGGCTGGGCCATCAGTCAACGCCTGAAGCAAGTCTCGCGCGACGTGCTCCACGTGAGCGATGGCTCGCTCTATCCGGCGCTCCACAAACTGGAGCAGGAGGGCTGGATAAAAGCACAGTGGAAAACGAGCGAACTCGGCCGCCGCGCCAAATTCTACTCCCTCACTCGATTAGGTCGCAGACATCTGGCGAAAGAAGCTGCGAACTGGGAACGGCTGGCAGGTGCGATTAGCGCTGTGGTGAGGCTAACGGAGGCGTAGCGTGCGGCCGATCCTGGTGCTTGTGTTGGCGCTGACTGTATCCTGTGTGGCCCACCACTCCGCAACAGCATTCCGGGTTCTACCAGCGCAGCCCGATTACCTGCTCCGCTCGCCCGATTCCAAAGAGGTTCCCTTCGCCGAAATCCTCAGCCGATACACGAAAGTCGGCTCTGGCTGGGTGGAACTAGGCCCGCAGACAGAACTGCGCGTCGAAAACGCCTATTTCCGCGAAGGCGCACCGAAACATGGGCTGGCCAACTTCCTCGGGACGGAGATCGCCCGCTATCAAGTGCTTCCGACGGGCACACTGGAGCAAATCTCGGTCGAGTCGCGCGTAGACCAACCGCCTTCCGACCAGCCTCCGGTTCAGCAACTGCTGAGTGAATCTCAGCAACGCCGCCATCATCACCGGTTCTTCTATCAGGTTTTGTTAAGTAAAAAATCGAACGTCCGCAGTGCCGTTCTGCTGGGCGCGAAATCAACAGATGAACTCGACCGCATGACAAATCAGCTCATGAGCGAGCCCGAATCCGTCTGCGGCGATGGTTCCTCTCAGTGCACAGTCTTTCCGGAAGCTTGCACGGTATCGCTGGAAATTGCAGTCATGGTGAATGGCGCCCGTCGAACAGTTTCGTGGGGCAGTACCCTTGCCGACTTCTTTGAGAATCATCGGCATGTCGAACTATTTCGCCGCTATCAGAACGAACTCGCTCCCGTTGAAGTCGACAACCGCGATCACGAGGCGTTGCGCGTGCCTCTCTTGCCTGGAGACGTTATCAAATGGCGCTGATGAGGGAGGGCTGAGTATGCGTTTCGAGCATTGGTGGTATGCCGTTCCACTTCGCGTCCGGTCCTTCTTTCGCCGGAATCGAGTCGAACAAGAACTCGAGGAAGAATTTCGCTTTCACCTCGACCAACTCATCGCGCAGGAGCTTGCCGCAGGCAAACCAGCAGATGAGGCCAAGCGTGCCGCGTTGCGCGCCATGGATGGAATGGAACGTCAAAAAGAAAGGTGCCGGGATATGCGTCACGTGCCTTATATCGAAACTCTTGTTCACGACTTCCACCATGGACTTCGAGCCCTCCAGAGGAAGCCAATGTTCGCGGCGGGTGTGATTGCGATTCTGGCGCTCGGCATCGGCGCGAGCACGGCGGTTTTCAGCGTTGTTGACGCCGTGCTGCTGCGACCGCTCCAGTACACGTCGGCCGACAGGCTGGTCAAGATCGAAGAAAACACCACGAAACGCGAAATGAACGCCATGTTCTCGCCAGACTTCTTGCGCCTGCGAACCCGCACGGACCTGTTTGACAACGCCACGGCGTACGTCAGGGACGACGTGACCGTGACCGGCATCGACGAGCCCGCTCAGGCCATCGTCAGCCGCGCGTCCGCCGGGCTGTTCACGATGTTGGGCGCCCGCGCGCGCTTGGGCCGGGCCTTGGTCGAAGCGGATGATGATCCAAGCGCGCCGAACGTAGCCGTGCTCAGTGATCGCTTCTGGCGACGCGTGTTTCGTGGCGATCCCAGTGTAGTGGGACGTGTGATCCTGCTCTCCGACGAGCTCTACACAGTCGCAGGAGTGATGCCGCCGGATTTTGAATTTGCGTACTCGAACATGGATCTCTGGGTTCCTATCCGGCTGAGGCCGGGATTTACCAGTGGCTGGCTGGAGGTGGTGGCGCGAATGCGGGCGGGAATCTCCATTTGGCACGTTCGCAACGCTATGGAGGTTGCCGCCCATCAATTCGAGCGCGAGGATCCAAAGGAGAAAGCAGGCCTGCGGATCAAGGTCTCGCCGTGGCAAGAAACGCCCACGCGGGAATATGAATTGACGTTAGTCTTCATTCTCGGCGCAGTGGGTCTTGTCCTGATGATTGCTTGCGTGAACGTGGTCAGCCTGCTGCTGAGCCGTGCCGTGCAGCGGCAAAAAGAGATGGCGATCCGCGCTTCGTTGGGAGCGGGATTGTGGCAGGTGGTGCGGCAACTGCTTGCAGAAAGCTTCGAGCTCGCACTTGCGGGAAGCGCCGCGGGCATCGTGATCGCGCATTACGCGCTCCAATCTCTCATTCAGCAGCTCGCCCGGCTACCCATTCCGCTGCCCCACGTTCAGCGCATAGCGCTCGATGAGCGCGTTCTGTTGTTCGATGTAACCTTGTGTCTGACGCTTGCGGGCATCATCAGCGTGGCGCCAATACTGATGGCGTCGAAAACTGATCTGCAGGCCGTGCTGCGCAGCGGGCATGCGTCCGGAGGATCGCGAACGTCGGGACGGCTCTTCTCCGTTCTGATCGCATCGGAATCGGCATTTACTTTTCTATTGCTGGTCGGTTCAGGTCTCATGATTCGAAGCCTGGTCCGTTTGGAAGAAGCCGATCACGGATTTCATCCCGATCACGTACTCACGATGCGCGTACCGGTCGGCAGCCTGAGAAAACTTCGGCCCGGCGGCAAATACGACACCAAACCGGAGCAAATGGCGTACTATCACGAACTGGTCGAAAGACTCCACCGAGTTCCCGGCGTGAAAGCTCTGGCGGTCGTGAATAATCTGCCGCTGTCCAATGTCAACACCTCACTGGATCAAAACGGCCCGAATGGGAGAGGGTTTGTCGCGGCGCGGACAATCAGCCCGGAGTATTTCTCCGTGATGGGAACCCGGCTGATTGCTGGCCGTTTCTTCTCCGAGGCTGATCAAAAAGAATCGCCAGGTGTGGCCATCATCAATGAGCGCCTGGCCCGGGAACTGTTTCCAGACCGCAATGCGGTGGGCGATAAGTTGCCCGGTGAGGGTTCAGGAGACGGAGCCATGGTTGTTGGGGTGGTTCAGAACACCCCGCAAATGAGCTACGAGACGCCTCCGAATGGTGAAATTTATCTTCCATACACGCAGTTCATTTTCGGCGCATTCCTGTCAAGCATAGTTGTCCGCACTTCCGGCGATCCTCTAGCGCTGGCCGGTGCACTCAAAAGAGCAATTTGGACGGTCGATGCGAATCAGCCCATTGTCAAAATAGAGACTTTGAACGACGTGATCGCCGATGCCATATGGCGTCCGCGCTTTTCGGCGTGGATCTTTTCTGTACTCGGCGGCCTGGCATTGCTCCTGACATCAGCTGGCGTCTATGGCGTGGTCGCGTACACTACCGCTCTTCGCACGCGCGAGGTCGGCATTCGCGTAGCAATGGGCGCAACGCCGCGAGATGTAATTGGCGTAGTCCTCCGCGGCGCGATGATCCCGTTGGTCGCCGGCTTGGCTGTAAGCCTCGCGGTCGCATTCATGCTGAGCCGTTTGCTCGCTAGCGTCCTCTACGAAATTAGTGGCACTGATCCTGTTGCGTACCTGAGTTCCAGTGCGTTGATACTGGCGATCGGAGCGGTTGCGAGCGCACGCCCGGCTTTGAGAGCGGCAACAGGAGATCCGATGCAGACGTTGCGCGCCGAGTAGCCGCTATAAGCTTCGAGTCACCAGACACAAGGTCTCCCTGTCCTCCATACGGAGCGCCCTGGCCACGGCCATACCCAGGGCATCGCGGGCCAAAGGTACTGAAATACCGGCCAAAGTGTTTGGTCCGTGGCTTTCGGCGTAAGCGCTTTAGAGTCAAGCAGATTGGCCGGTATTTAAATTAAAGACTTAACTGGTCCAATCTGTGCACGCCAACCCATCGCATCCCGCGACCGTTTCTGTGACGCGCGGGCGCGTGTAAAGCATTTTGTGTAAACATTGTTCTCCGCAATTCCCGTTCGCGGCGACCTGCAGCGAAGCACGGCACGACGAATACCAGAGCGGTTCGAGTTCGCTCGGCCAGAGAGCCGGCGTACGTTCAGTAGAGTAAAATACGTCGGCTCGTATGTGGCCATTAGCTTCCAGACAAGGCCCACACTCCAGCTGATAATCGGAACGCACCTTTCTCACCGCTTGCGGAATGGTCCGCTCGTCATCCGGGCCGTGTTCAGTCGTGATGGCAAGCCGGGGCTTATTCGTATTGGAGGCGCCGGCGATCACTCGCGTTTCGGCCCCCTCTGCATCCATCTTGATGAAATCCACGCGCGGAAGCTCCAGTTCCGCCACAATGTGATCGTTGTCAATGGCGCCGTGATACCGTTATGTGAGCCTCCGGCCGCATCATCACGCTATTGGCGGCGAAGTTATCGTCCCTCACGTTCAACGTGATCTGGTCTTCCTAGTCCCACTTGTCCCACACACCCTTCGGATAAACCACCACGCGCCCGGCGGAGATTTCGCTGCCAAGGTTGCGCGGCAGGTACTCGATACTCTGCGGTGCCAGCTCGATCGCGACTACCTTTTTCGCTCCTGCCTGGAGCGCTTCGCGCGTGAAGTCTCCGTCGCTCGCGCTCGCAATCCAGTACGATGTCGCCCGGGTGAATAACGTGTTCCCGGAGCCGGCGGATCAGGGTCGCATTAAACGCACTGAAGATAGTACTGTGCCACCGATGAGCGCCAGGGAAAGTACAGCCACAAGCGTGAAGCCCGGACTTTTACGCAGCAGGCGGATCGCGTGGCGCAGATCCTGGAACAGCGTTTCCAATTCGCTACCTCGTCGAGCTTACCGAGCCGGGAGCATATGTATTCTACCCCGGAACCCCATTTCATTTCGGACGCTGTAGCCGAACGAAGTCGACCGCTGTTGTCCCGGATCGGGATCTGGGAAGCCGGGCCTCATCCGTTTGGCAACCTTCCACGCTTCCTCGAACCGGACTTCCGAGGCGCGTGCGGGAATACGCTTGACATCTTCTGCTAACGGATGCAGACTTGCATAGTCCAACTATGTCAAGAGATCCGATGCGAGACGAGATTCCACCCGGCACGCTGTACATGCTGATCCTCAAAACCCTCGTTCGCGGAGGCGAAATGCACGGTTTCGAGATCGCCAACTCGATTCAGCAGATTTCGGAGGATGTTTTGCAGGTGGAGGAAGGATCATTGTACCCGGCGCTCCAGCGAATGCTCATTAAGGGATGGGTCACCGCGGAATGGGGTGTGACGGCTGGCAACCGCCGGGCGCGCTATTACAAGCTCACGAAGGCGGGACGGAAGCAGTTGGAAGTCGAGCTGTCGCAATTCCAGCGTGTGAACCAGGCGATTATACGCGTGATTCAGACCGCGTGACAGAGAGTCCAATGGAATGGATCGGTGAAATTTGGCGAAGGCTCCGGGCGCTGGTGCGGCGCCGTCAGAACGACCGCGATCTGGAAGAAGAGATGCGCCTGCACGTGGAACTGAGAGCGGAGGAGCAGATGAAAACCGGCGTCGCGCCTGACGATGCTCGCAGCACCGCGCAGCAGCGCTTTGGCAACGCGTTGCTCATGAAGGAAAGAAGCTGTGACGTTTGGGGATGGCGCTGGCTCGAAACCTTCTTACAGGACCTGCGCTACGGAGCGCGCATGTTACGGAAGAGCCCGGCGTTCACAGCCGTCGCGATTCTATCGCTAGCGATCGGCATCGGGGCGAATACCGCGATTTTCAGCGTGGTGAATGCGATTCTCCTGAAGTCCATGCCTGTTCGCAATCCCGAACAGTTGCGTCTGGTGCTGTGGACGGGCGAACCGAGAATTCCCATGTCTACGGGAAGCGGTTATTCAACCACGCTGCACAATATCGAGGTGCACAGCTCGTTCTCGTATCCCATGTACCAGCTGCTGGCGACCAGCGTGCCGCAGTTTTCCGATGTGATGGGCTTCGCTCACGCAGACTTAACGGTCCTCGCTGCAGGAGAGAGCCACTACGCGGGCGCACTTTTTGTCACGGGCAACTTTTTCAGAGGAGCGGGAGTGAATCCGCTCCTCGGACGAATGCTGTCGCCGGAAGACGATCGAGCGGGAGCGCCTGCGGTCGCGGTCATCGGGTATCGGTATTGGGAGCGAAGATTCGGCCTGGATCGGGCCATAGTTGGCCGCACCATCAGAGTGAATGGTCGTCCTGTGACCATCGCTGGTGTGATTCCGAAGCCATTCTTGGGACTTGAGCCCCGCGAAGGCAACGACCTGATCCTACCCATGGCGCTTGCAGAAGCCTACGGGCGAAAAGAGTACTCGCTCGGAAGAGAGGATTCTTGGTGGGTGCAGATTCTGGGGCGGCTGCGGCCGGGTGTTCCGGATCGCCAGGCGTGGGGTGCTCTGGATGTAGTGATGGCGCGGGCCAGTGCGCGGTATGAGGATAAACCAGAACAGAAACGGCATCCATGGCGACCAGTCGTCGAGAACGGTGCGGGTGGGGTCCCGATGTGGCGCGAAAATGCATCGGGGCCGCTATTCATTCTGAGCGGCGTAGTGGCCTTCGTGCTGCTGATCGCCTGCGCGAATCTTGCCAATCTGCTGCTGGCGCGAGGGACAGCACGACGGCGGGAGATGGCGGTGCGCCTTTCCATCGGCGCCGGACGCTGGCGGCTCGTCCGGCAGCTCTTGACCGAGAGTCTTCTGCTAGCAGGCTTAGGAGCGGGGGCGGGACTGACTTTCGCCTCCCCCCTGTCAAAACTTGTTCTCGCCTTGGCGGGCGGCAAAAATCCTCTTACTCTCGATGTTCAAGTGGATGCCCGAACATTGCTGTTTACCGTCGCAACCGCACTACTGACGGCACTGATATTCGGGCTTGCGCCGGCCTTCCGCGCGACACGCATCAACCTGACGCCTTCACTGAAGGACGGGGCAACGGGCGGATTCGGTGCGACCCCGCATTCGCGGTTAAGCCGCAGCCTAATCGTTGGGCAGGTAGCTCTGTCCACACTGCTTCTCGCGGGCGCGGGACTGTTCATACGCACGCTCGTCAACCTCGCAAAAGTCGATCCGGGGTTCCAATCGCAGCAACTGCTGATCTTCACCGTGGACGGCTCGCGTAGCGGATATGAGGCAGGTAAACTGCTGGCAGTGTACGAGCGGATCAGAAAGAAAGTCTCGGCCATTCCTGGCGTAAGAGCCGCTACGTTCTCAATGTTTCCTCTGATTGCAGGCAGCATGAGTAACAGCGATATTTCGGTTCCGGGATACAGTCCCAAGGGAAAGGAATCGGCACGGACATATGAGATGGTGGCTGACAGCGGTTTCCTCGCTGCCATGGGCATTCCGATACTGATCGGGCGGGACCTGAATGAGGGGGACAGGCCGAATGCTCCCATGGTCGCGGTTGTGAACGAAACATTTGTGCGGGATTACTTTGCCGGAAACAATCCGCTGGGCAAGATTTTCTACTTCGGCCAGCTGACCGGACAGCCCAAAGTCGCAAAAGATACCGTCCAAATCATCGGTGTGTGTAGGGATGCCAAGTACACTGATCTGAGAAGCGCGATTCCGCCGACCGCATATCTCAGCTACTTGCAAAACGCCGATTGGGTAGGGCAAGCCACCTTTGAAGTTCGTACCGCGGTACCTCCGCTATCGATTGCTCACGCGGTACGACGGGCCGTGACCGAGACGGATCGCGATGTTCCCGTAGCCGATCTACTGACGCAGGAACAACAAATCCGCATGTCGCTAAGTCCGGAGCGACTGGCCGCCGGTCTGATCGGCTCCTTCGGCTTGATCGCGGCGCTGCTCGCGGCTATTGGGTTGTATGGTGTCATGGCGTACACTGTGACGCGGCGGACATCGGAAATCGGCATTCGCATGGCGCTCGGCGCCGGGTGCAACGCCGTTCTGTGGATGGTGCTGCGCGGCAGTCTGTTCATGGTGGCGACCGGGATCGGGATAGGAGTCCCTACGGCGCTCGCCATGACGCAAGTGGTTCGGGAAGCACTCTATGGCATCGAACCCAACGACCCTGTGAGCTTCATTGCGGCGAGCGTGTTGATGCTGGCAGTCGCAACAGTGGCGGCGTGGATCCCCGCGCAGCGCGCTGGACGCGTGGACCCGATGCAGGCTTTACGCCATGAATAGCTGGGTGAGTGAACTCTGGCCAAGACTTCGATTCTTCGTCAACCGCCAAAAGTTTGAGGGTGATCTCGAACAAGAGATAAGGTTCCACAAAGAGTTGCGGCAGCGGGAGTATCAGAATTCCGGAATTGATCAGGACTCCGCACGGTATGCAGCGCAAACGCCTGTTTGGAAACGACACTGGGCTGAAGGAGGCAGCCGCGAAATGTGGGGATGGCGATGGCTGGAAGTCTGGCTGCAGGACATCCCCCATGGCGGCGGATGATGGCGAAGAATCCTGGCGTCACGACGGCAGTGCTATGGTCGTTGGCGCTCGGAATCGGAGCAAACACCGCGATCTTTAGTCTGCTGAATGCTGTGGTCCTGAAGGCGCTCCCGGTCGAACGGCCGGAACAGTTAGTCCAATTCTCTGAAACCTACTCGCAGGGCGACGAAAACTCCTGGATACAGATACGCCGTCCGACCGATGACCGATGGATCCGCGGCAAACCGCTGCTTCCAGAAGCCGTAGCTCAGCACGGCCACCGGCTCCGATGGCGCTCCGGTGAGCTTGTCGTCATCAGGCAGGATGACGCGGCCGGCAATCGCGTTCACGCCGAGGACGGCGTAGTAATTTCCGGTAACGTATTGATATAGTACTCGCTCGGTTTCTCCAGCGACGCGCATCTTAAACCCGCTCGGATAGGACACCGCGAAAACACCCGCTAGAACGTGGTTCTGATTGCGAAGCTGCTCGTAGCACGGATAGGAGAAGTTTCCGTGTTCTCCCTGAGAGTAGCGGCTCAGTTGCACCAGTTCACTTGGATTTTTGATCGGCAGCATCTTAAGCATGACGGCGTCGATGATGGTGAAAATTGCAGCGTTTGCGCCGATGCCGAGAGCCAGTGACACGATTGCGACGGTAGTGACTCCCGGACTGTTGTGCAGCATGCGCCAGCCATATCGGATGTCCTAGAACAATGTCTCGATAAGGTTGACTCGTCGCATGTCCCCGGCATTCCTCCTTCATCTGTGTGAGGCCGCCAACTACGCGTTGTGCGGCATAACGAGCATCTTCGAGGCTCATGCCGGCCGCCAGGTTCTCTTGGATCTGTTGCTCCAGGTGAAATTGCAGTTCGGCGTCGAGTTCTTGCTCGAGGCGGCGCCCACGAATCAGTGACCGCACGCGCAAGCGAAGCCTTTCAGCCCAACGCATCACTCGTACCTCAAGGCCATTACAGGGTCCACGCGCGAGGCTCGGCGTGCGGGCAAAAATGACGCCAATAGTGCGACCGCCAGCATCAGTACACTAGCCACTGCGAGCGTGGCGATGTCGTTGTAGCGCAAACCATACAGAAGACTGGCACAGTACTTGGCGCTGGCGTAAGCACACGCGATGCCGATCCCAATGCCCAACAAAACCGTCGCCAGGTTTTCCCGCGCGAAGAGCAGCATGACGTCCCGGCCACGAGCACCGAGTGCCATGCGGATGCCGATTTCCCGGTGACGTCGTTTGACGGAGTACGCCACCACTCCGTAAAGTCCGAGCGCTGCCAGCAGCGTGGCCGCGGTGCTGAAGAATGTGGAAAGGGATGCCAGAATGCGTTCCTGCGATAACTGCGAATCAATCTGTGCTTCGAGCGTCTTGATGTTGTACACCGGCAGCCGGGGATCAAGCGCGCGCACGATATCGCGTACGCTGGAGATCATCCGGCCGGAATCGCCCACCGTGCGAACGTATAATGTCAGCCCCGAGACGTGCTGCTGCGTCACCGGCAGGTAATAGATGAACTGCGGCTCTTCGCGAATCGTTTGGTACTTGGTGTTCGACACCACCCCCACAATCTCGACGTCGGACTTCCACCCTCCCCAGCGGAAGCGCTTGCCAATCGCGTTCTGCCCGGGCCAGAAGTGGGTTGCGAACCGCTGATTCACAATGGCGACGGGCTGCGCACCTTTGCGGTCCCACCGGTTGAAATCGCGACCCTGCAGAATCGGTGTTCCCAATGTTTTGAAATAGTCTGCGCTTACCCAATTGAGGTAGTAGTTCGGCTCGTGGTCCTGGGGCGTGTAGCCAGTCACGCCGACGTCGGCGGCGAACATTCCTCCCGAAAGAACGGTCATATTCGCGAGGCTGGCAGCTCGAACACCCGGCACTTTTCTGATTGTTTCGAGCAGCCGGTTGTACAGCAGCGCTGTGTCGGCCTCCTTATAGCCGCTGAGCGATGGATCCATGGTCATCAGAATGATCTGTTCCGGGCGAAATCCGAGATCGGCAGTGCGTAGATTGCGCAACGTCCGTGCAAAGAGGCCAGCGCCGAACACCAGCACCAGTGATGCGCCGATCTGGCACACGACGAGCGCTCGCCGCAGAAGCGCTCGACTGGCCCATGCTCGCCCCGCCATTTCCTGCTTCAGGGCCGGCGCGACGTCGGGCCGCGTGACCTGCCAGGCCGGAGCCAAGCCAAAGAGCAGCCCAGTGATGATCGAGAGGGCCGCTGTAAATCCCAGCGCAAGCAGGTCGGGGCGCAGCCCGATCGCAAAGTTGTCGCTCGGTAAGAAGTAGACCAGAGCCTGCACCATCCAGAAGGACAGCAGAAAACCAACCATTCCGCCCACTCCGGAAAGCACCAGGCTCTCGAGCGATAACTGCCGAACCAGACGCGCCCGCGTAGCTCCCAGCGCGAGTCGCACGGCGATTTCCCGTTGACGCTCGACAGCTCGCGCGAGCAGCAGGTTGGCGACGTTCGCGCAGGCTATCAACAGGACGCTGGCCACGACCGCGAGTAGAACCAGAATGGGTTTCTCAAACTCGTCGCGGTGATCGTCAAAGCCCTGGTCTCCCGGAAACAGCCGGTACGAGGCTTTCCACTTCTCGTGGCCCTGTTCCTTGTCGATGTGAGTGCCTACAGCCTGAATATTGGCTTCAGCCAGCACGCGTGTGATGCCTGGTTTCAGACGACCGATCATCTGCAGCCAGCTCCAGCCGGTCGAGTCGCGTTTCTCTCCCTCGAAAAACCCGGTCATGGACATGGGTACGTGCACATCGAAACGGCCCTGCAGCGCCCCGCCGCGAAAACCGCGCTCGCTCACACCGACAATCTGAAACGGCCGTGCATTGAGAAGGATGGCTTTATGCAGAACGTCCGGGGCGCCTGCGAACTTTTTCTGCCAGAGGTCATAGCTGATGACGCACACCGGATGGGCGTCTTCGGCGCCGTCGTCCTCTTCGGCCAGGACCCGGCCGAGAGCAGCGCCCACGCCGAGTACGGGGAAGTAACTGCCGCTGACTAGCTCGCCATGCATCCGCTCGGTCGAGCCTTCGGCCGTCAGATTCAGATCGATGGAAAAACGGCCTGCAAGACCGGCAAGTACCCCGTTGCGCCGGTCGAGTTCGCGGAAAAAGGGATAGTTCACCGACCACCCGATTGTGATCAAACGCTCCGGATCAGTGACTGGCAGCTTCTTAAGCAGGATGGCGTTGGCAAAGGAAAAAATCGCGGTGTTGGCGCCAATGCCGAGCGCCAGCGAGAGCACGGCCACCGCGGTGAACCCCGGACTGCGACGCATCATGCGTAGTGCGTACCGGAGATCTTGCAGTAACGTTTCGATAAACCTCACGCTACGCGCATCACGGCACTCTTCTCTGATCTGTTCGATTCCGCCGATCGTGCGGCGCGCCGCATAGCGGGCTTCATCAGGGCTCATGCCGGCCGCCAGGTTTTCTTGAATCTGCTGCTCCAGATGGAATCGCAGCTCGGCATCCAGCTCCTGCTCCACGCTCCCGTGCCGAAAAAGCGAGCGCAAACGCAACCGAAGTTTGTCAGCCCAGCGCATCACTCGTACCTTAAGGCGATCATCGGGTCTACGCGCGAGGCGCGCCGCGCGGGCAGATAGCCGGCAAGAACTGTAACCACGATCAGCACCAACGTCGCACCCGAGATGGCAAGCGGATCGGCCGGCTCGAGGCCGAACAGTCGATTGCGAATCAAACGGGTAGAAGCCACGGCCGCCGGCAGGCCAATGCCGAGTCCGATTGTGACCACAAGCATCGTTTCTCGCAGCACCAGCCAAAGCACTTCGCCGCACTCGGCACCTAGGGCCATGCGGATCCCGATTTCGCTCGTCCGGCGCACCACCGCGTAAGACATCACGCCGTAGAGCCCGATCGAAGCCAATAGCAGCGCCAGCATGCCGAACAAAGTCGAGAGCCTCGCGAACAGGCGTTCTTGAACCAGAGACTCGTCGATCTGCTGGACCTGCGTCTTGACATCGAACAATGGCAGGTTCCGGTCCACAGCTGCCACGGCACTGCGCACGTCGCGAACGATGGCCGTGGGATTGCCGACCGTGCGAGCTTCGAAATTCATGCCCTCTATACTCTCGAGGTTCTGCAGGTAAGGCACATACACAGTCGGGGGAGCTTCGTGTTGCAGACGGTTGAATTTGGCGTTCTTCACTATGCCAACGATTTGTGTATTGTCACCGAGCCGCTTTCCCACAGGGACTTCGTTTGCGAAGTAGTGGCGGGCAAAGGCTTCATTGATGACAACCACCTTAGGCGCCGTCTCACTGTCGCGGGCGCTTATGCCGCGGCCGATCAGGATCGGAATACCCATGGTCTCGAAAAATCCGGAGCCTACCCAGTTCATCCACGAGCTCATTTGTTCGTTGGGGCGACGCTTATAGCCTGGGACCTCCACGCCAGCGGTCGACGCGCTGCCTCCAATGAGCCTGTGCTGCGAAAGGCTGACGGAGCGCACCCCTGGTATTCCTTGCAGTCGGGCTTGTATGTCCTGATATAGCGTCCCCAACCGGATACTTCTGTAGCCGCTCGCCGTTCCATCGATGCTGAACAACAACAGGTTGTAGCGGTTGAATCCGGCATCGATCGCGTTCAGCTTCTGGAGGCTGCGCACGAACAGACTGGCGCCGGTCAGCAGCACGAGACACATGGCCACCTGCGAAGCCACCAGCAACTTGCCCAACCCCCGCTTCGAGCGATCATCGTGAGCGCCCAAGATACCCGCGGTCACTTTTAGCGCCGGTGTCAGGTCAACACGCGTTCCGCGCAGAGCGGGCGCCAGTCCAAACAGGATGCCGGTGAGGAGCGAGCAAACCAGACAAAAGCCCAGGATGCGAACGTCAGGCCGCAGATCGAGAGCGAGCGGTGTTTCGCCGCCTGACACCAGACTCAACAGGAGACTCTCGCCTGATGTGGCCAACACCATTCCCAAAGCGCCGCCCATCATCGCCAGCAACACGCTTTCGGTGAGCAACTGGCGGACAAGACGCAGCCGGCCGGCACCAAGGGCCAGGCGCACGGCGGTCTCTTTCTGGCGTGCCGCGGCTCGCGCCATTAACAGGTTCGCCACATTCACACAAGCGATCAGCACCACGAGACCTACGACGATCATGAGGATGAACAGCGGCTGGGAAAACTCGGACCGCAGGTCGCTGAGTCCCTTGCTGCCCAAACTCACCTCGATCGCCGGCATCTCCTGCGGCGGCGGCAGGGAGGAAAGACCCGCCGTTATGCTTTGCCGGAAGATCACGTCGAGCGCGGCGCGTGCCTGCTGGAGCTTCACTCCCGGCTGCAACCGGCCCATGACCCTGAGCCACCAGGAGTCATTTGCCTGAAACAACGACGGCCGGTGCTCCGCCCAACCTGGCGCTACGCGAAGCTGCATTGCCACCGGTATGAAAAGGTCCGGGGCGTTGCCTGGTGTTACTCCAAAGAACTTGCGCGGAGTCACGCCGATGACGACGAACGGAACACCGTTCACCGTGATGGCTTTGCCCACCGCGGAGGGATCGAGGCCGAAGCGTCGATTCCAGAACCTAAAGCTGATTACGGCTACAGGCTGCGCGCTCTCTTTGTCGTCTTCGTCTACCAACGTGCGGCCGGCGAGAGCTTGAACTCCCAAACCGGAGAAGTAATTCCCCGAAACAAGCTGGCCACTGGCCATTTCGGCATGTCCGGCCACGCTCACATTCAATTGCTCCAGTCCGGCGAATGCGAAGGTGTCCGAGAGAACCGAGTTACGCGCGCGGAGTTGTCGGAATGTGGGATAAGAAAATGATGAAGCCGTTACGCGTCCGTTTCCCCGGTCGGTGCTGCCGCGATGCGACTCCACAATCTTCGGCCAGTCCTTGGCGCCCCAGGTAATTACCACGAGTTGCTCGGGGCTTTTGACCGGTAGCATCTTGATGAGAACTGCGTCGATGAGCGTGAAGATGGCGGTGTTGGCCCCGATGCCGAGCGACAGCGAGAGGACAGCCACACCGGGAAGTGTAGGACTGCGCCGCATCATCCGAAACCCGTAGCGCACGTCCTGCATCAGAGTCTCGATGACCGCTACGGCTCGTGCGTCGCGGCATTGCTCTTGGATTTGTGCCACTCCGCCAAGGGTGCGCCGTGCTGCGTAGCGTGCTTCTTCGGCGCTCATGCCGGCCGCCAGGTTTTCTTCAATTTGTTGCTGCAAGTGGAAGCGCAGTTCCGCATCCAGCTCGTGTTCTACGTCATGTCGGCGAAACAGCGATCGCCACCGCAGCAGCAGCTTGTCCAACCAGCGCATCACTCGTACCTCAAGGCCACCATTGGATCCACGCGCGAAGCTCGCCGCGCGGGCAGGTAACTGGCTATGGCGGCAACTACGAACAAAATCACCGCGGCGGCCGAGATGGCCAGCGAATCGGTAGGCTTCAGTCCATAGAGCAGACTCGACACCGACTGGGCCAGCACAAGCGCGAGCGGCACGCCAATCGCAACGCCCACGCCCACCAGCAGCAGCGCTTCGCGTAATACCATCCAAATCACGCCGCCGCGCTCTGCGCCCAGTGCCATTCGAAGGCCGATTTCGTTGGTCCTACGTGTGACGTTATAGGCCAGCACCCCAAACAGACCGATCGCGGCTAGCAGCAGTGCAAACGCGCCAAACCAGCTCGACAGTGTCGCGACCAGACGTTCCTGGGAGAGTGATTCATCCAATTGAGCCTCGAGTGTTCTGACTTTGTAGACCGGCACGTTCGCATCCACGACCTGCACCTCGCGCCGGACGGCCGCCGTCACCTTTGCCGCATCGCCAACTGTGCGCACCTGCAGAGTCATCGCCGGGTCTGGATTCTGCTGAAACGGCACATACACCAGTTCCGGTGTTTTCTCGCGCACGTCTTTGTATTTGCCATCACGAACAACGCCAACGATGGCAATGCCGTTCGTGTCCCCGAACCCGATGTGGCGGCCGAGAGGATTCTCGCCACCGAAATACTGTCGAGCAAATGTTTGATTGACGATGGCTACTTTCGGGGCAGATTTCGTATCGCGCGCAGTGAAGCTGCGACCCAGCAGCATTGGAATCCCGAGCGTTTTGAAATACCTTGGACTTACAGTGTTGATCCAACCGACCCTCTCCTCTCCTCGCGGCGTATTGCGACCTTCCATGTGAATGTCTTCCCTGGGGAAGCCAAGTTCCAGAAACCCCATGGATCCGAGACTTGCGGACCGCACGCCGGGTATCTGATTCACCCGCTCGATTACCTGTTCGAAAAACCGGGTGCTCTGGTCATCGCTGTAGCCGTTTAGCAATGGAATGAGATCCAGCAGCAGAACGTTCTCCCGGTCGTACCCGAGATCGAGACCTTTTAGATTTCGAAGGGTCCTCACAAATAAGCCCGCACTCGCCAGCAGCAGCAACGACAATGCGACTTGAGCTACCGCGAGGATCTTGCGGAAAGTCAACGGGCCTCGAAGCCCGCTCAAGCTTGCTTGAGCCTTCAGAGCTGGAGCAACCGCAGACCGCGTGAGCTGCAATGCCGGCGCCAAGCCAAAGAGAATTCCCACCACCAAGGAAACAATCACCGCGAACCCCAGTACCCGGAAATCCGGTGCGAGGTTCAACGTAACCGGCAATCTGCGTCCCGGCAGAAAACTTGCCAGCATGTCGCTCCCCCAGCGAGCGATGACAATGCTGGCACCCGTGGCGATGAGCACCAGCATCACGCTTTCGGTGATGAGTTGGCGCACGACTCGGACACGGCTGGCACCCAGCGCGAGCCGCACAGCAATTTCCCTCTGGCGCGCCATCGCCCTCGCCAGCAAGAGACTCGCGACATTCATGCAGGCAATCAACAGGACGACGCTGACTGCCGCCATCAAGACCCAAAGCTGACGGGAGAACATCGCGCGAAGCTCGGAAACACCCCTGCTGCCCGGTTCAAGCCGCAATCTTTCGGAGAGCACTTGGGCCTTCGCAGACGACGGTATATCTTTGAAAACACCGTGCACTTCGTCTTCACGGGCATGTACGTAAAACGTGTTCAAAGCCGACTCCGCCTGTGCCCCGCTGACTCCATCTTTCAATCGGCCCACCAAGTCAAGCCATGTCCAGCCGCGGCTGTTCATGTCAACCTCGCCCGGTAAATGCGGGATCATTGCACGGTACATCGTGAGCGGCACGCGAACGTCCGGCGAAACGCCTACTTCGGTGCCTTGGAATCCGGCCGGCGTAATGCCGACGACGGTCATTGGATGCCCATCGATTCGGATCATGTTTCCGACCACGCTAGGATCGGATCCAAACCGCCGCCTCCAGAACGCGTTACTGAGAACTACCACGGGCTGGGCGCCCGGCACGCGTGCGTCATCAGGCATGAGAGTACGGCCAATTAGCGCCTCGACCCCCAGTACCTCGAAGTAATTTCCAGACACCAGCTCTGCCGAAATCCGCTCTGTCTGGCCATCGGCACTCATGCTAGCCGGAATGGTGAACCGGCAAAGCAGGCCCGAGAGTACCGTGTTCCTGTCGCGTAGATCCTGATACATGGGATAGGAGATGTCGTTGCGATGGTTGAACACGACTAGTTGCTCGGGATTCTTCACGGGCAGCGTTCTCAACAGCACGGCGTTTATCAGGCTGAACACCGCTGTATTGATCCCGATCCCCAGCGCTAAGGAGAGCACTGCGGCCGCGGTGAAGCCGGGACTTTTTCGCAGAATCCGCAGCCCGTAGCGGAGGTCCTTCAAGAGATCAGCAATCCAGTTGACCCGGCGCGTGTCGCGGCATTGCTCCTGGATCTGTGCGAGGCCACCGATGGAACGTCGCGCTGCGTAGCGGGCTTCTTCAGCGCTCATGCCTGCAGCCAGGTTCTCTTCGATTTGTTGCTCGAGATGAAAGCGGAGTTCGGCGTCCAGTTGGTGTTCAACGCTCCCGTGCCGGAAAAGCGAGCGCAGAAGCAACAAAAGCTTGTCCGCCCAGCGCATCACTCGTACCTCAAGGCGACCATAGGGTCCACGCGCGAAGCTCGGCGCGCTGGCATGTAACTGGCTAGCGCGACGACTGAAACGAGCAGCGCGGCAACGCCTAGCAGATTGAGAGGGTCAGCCGGGCGAACGCCATACAGTTGGCTGCCAAGCCAACGGGTCAGCGCTAGCGCTCCCGCTAATCCAACGGCAATGCCGATCCCAGCCAATGTCATTCCGTGCCCCACAACAAGGCATACTGCGTCAACTGGCTCCGCTCCTAGCGCCATGCGGATACCGATCTCATGCGTACGTTGCGCAACGGAATAGGCCATCACCCCGTAAGTGCCCACTGACGCCAGCACAATCGCCAGACCCGCGAATGCGCCCAAGAGCATCATGCTGAACTGGCGGGGTGAAAGCGTCCGATCGATTATCTGCTGTATAGTCCGGAACTGTGCCAGAGGTTGGTCCCGGTCGACCGCCCAAACCGCCTTCCGGATAGCGGGGGCTAACGCCCCCAGCTCCAGGGTCGTGCGAACGACCAAATCCATGAAGGTGTAGGGATACTGCGCGAACAACAGATACGCTTCGTTTCCTGCCTGCTGGTCCAGTGCCGAGTGGCGGACATCGCCGACTATCCCTACCACCTGCGCTTTACGGCCGGCGATCTCCGCGAATTGCCCAAGAACGTCTTTCCCAGACCAAATCTTTCGTGACATCGTTTCGTTCACTAGCATCACCACGGCACTGTCGGCCGTATCCTGCTCCATGAACGTTCGCCCACGCTTCAATGAAACACCCATAACGCGGAAATAGTCGGGAGTCACGACGTGAATCGAGGCTAGAGGTGTTTCATTCAGTCCTCTGTAGGTTCGTCCTGCGGGCCTGATGTAGAAGCCGCGGTCCCGGTCAAGCGGCAAGCTGTCGGTGAGCGCGACTGCCTCCACGCCCGGTATCCCCGCAACGTTGCGACGGATTTCATCGAAGAATCTGACCAGCCGCCTTCCGCGATCCGGTGATCTGAGCCATCCATATTTTTGGCCTCCCGGATCAATCCCCACCGCGATAACCCCCTCAGGACGGAAGCCCGGATTAACCTGCAAGAGATGCCAGAAGCTGCGGATTAGAAGTCCCGCGCCAGCGAGCAGCACTAAGGCAAGCGCTACTTCGGCAACCACCAACAAATCACGCACTCGATGTTTGCCCGCGCTCAGACTTCGGCCACCTTTCTTCAACGGATCGGTAATGGCTGAGCCGTAGAGTTGGGCTGCCGGAACCAGGCCGAAGAGTATGCCGGTCACAATTGAGGCCACAACCGTGAATGTGAGAACGCCGACATCGATGCGAACCTGGCTCAGGCGAGGGAACGGCAAATTCGGCAATGTCCTGATGAACGGCACAAGCCAAAATGCCGGCAACAGACCCACGGCGCCGCCCAAGAGTGCCAGCAACATGTTCTCTGTCAGGAGCTGAAGGACAAGGCGCGCTTGGCCGGCTCCCAGGGCTGAACGGACGGCTATCTCCCTTTGCCTAGCAGTGCCCCGTGCGAGTAGAAGGTTGGCTAAATTCGTACAGGCAATCAGCAGTACGAAGCCCGCGGCGCTCATCAGCACCAATAGGGGTGTTCGTACTTCACCGACAACGGCGTCGTGTATAGGCAGGACCATTGCACGCAACGTGGGGTCGACCGCTTTCAGTTGCTTGCCGAGGGCGTCCATTTCCGACTGCGCTTGCGCAACCGTTACACCAGGTCGCAGGCGCCCAATGACGCCCAGGTAATGAGACATCTCCTCGGAGAGTTTGTCCAGGATCAACGGCGTGAAAATGTCGACGCGCGCTCCAGGCGAGAATACGGCCGCAAAATCGAAGCTGGCTGGCAACACGCCGGCAACGGTAAAGTTCCTACCGTTTAACGTAAGAACTTGCCCGATCGCACTCGGATCAGAGCCGAAGCTGCGTTGCCAAAAGCCATGGCTGAGCACTATCACTGGAGGCGCACCTGGCTGATCCTCGCCAGGGCGGAACGTGCGCCCAACAGCGGCCTCGACGCCTAGCATTGGCAAGAGATTTTGCGATACCTCAACTCCGGAAAGCCGCTGCGGCTCGCCGCGTCCCGTCCAGTTGACAGCACCGTAAGTGAAAAAATCATTATAGAAAGCGGCAAGGGCATCGAAGGAGTTGCTCATTCGACGCCAGGATTGAAAGGTGACCGAGAGGACAGAAGGGTCGTCACGAATCCAGACCAGCCGTTCCGGGTTACGGAATGGCAAGGGATGGAACACGATTGAGCGCACGACGGAAAAGATAGCTGTATTGGCACCGATGCCCATTGCAAGCGTCATCACGGCTACGGCCGTAAAGCTTGGGTTCCTGCCCAGCAAGCGCAGGGCGTAACGAAGATCCCGGACGCAGTTCTCTATCAAGTCAAGCCGGCGTTCCTCCCGACACTCCTCCTTGATTTGTACAAGCCCGCCGATTTTCCGCTGGGCCGCGACGCGAGCTTCTTCAGGCGACATGCCGGCGGCGAGGTCTTCTGCGATTTGCTGCTCGAGATGAAAGCGGAGTTCGGCGTCCAGCTCATGTTCGACTGCATGTTGGCGCAACAGAGATCGCAGTCGCAACAGAAGCTTGTCCGCCCAGCGCATGCCTCACGCCTCGTTTGTCTGGACGACGGTGTTGATCGCCGTTGACAGCCGGTCCCAGTTGGCCAGCTCCTTTTCCATCTGTGTTCGACCGGCTCGCGTCAATGAGTAGAACTTCGCCTTGCGTCCGCCCTCTGTCTCACTCCAGTGCGCTTTGATCCAGCCCTGTTGCTCCAACCGGTGCAGTGGCGGATAAAGCGAGCCTTGCTGAACCTGGAGCACTTCTGCTGATACTTGCTGGATGCGTTGGACGATCGCCCAGCCGTGCTTGGGCTCGAGTGAAATGGTCTTGAGTATCAGAAGATCCAGGGTGCCCTGGACGAGACCACTTGGTTTTCCCATATTTCAGATCATCTACAATACATCCGGCTATTGTAGATAGTCAAGGGCATGATTGTTCCATTCCTCACGTGTCCGGGCAGACAACCCTAGGACCGCAACGGAACCGACTTGACATCTTCTGCTAACGGATTCAGACTTGCATAGTCTAACTATGTTAAAAGATCCGATGCGAGACGAGATCCCGCCCGGGACGCTGTACGTGTTGATTCTGAAAACCCTCGCTCGAGGAGGCGAAATGCACGGTTTCGAGATCACCAACTCGATCCAGCAGATCTCCGAAGATGTTCTGCAGGTCGAGGAAGGATCTCTGTATCCGGCTCTCCAGCGGATGCTCATCAAAAGATGGGTCACCGCCGAATGGGTGTTACGGCTGGTAACCGTCGTGCACGGTACTACAAGCTCACCAAGTCGTGACGGAAACAATTGGAAATTGAGCTGTCGCAATTCCAGCGCGTGAACCAGCCGATTATACGAGTGATTCAGACAGCATAACTGGAGAAGTCTAATGGCATGGCTCGGTGAACTTTGGCGCAGGCTCGGCGTGCTTCTGCGCCGCACTCAGCTTGATCGGGATTTGAAAGAAGAAATGCGGCTGCACCTCGACCTAAAGACGCAGAGGCTGATCGAGGCCGGCGTTGAACCGGAGGAGGCGTGTTACCGGGCGCAACGGCAGTTCGGGAACGCGTTGCTGTTGCGCGAGACCAGCGGGGAAATGTGGGGCTGGGGATCGATCGATCGGCTAGGGCAGGATTTGCGCTACGCACTCCGGGTGCTCCGGAAAAGCCCGAGCTTCACGGTGGCTGCGATTCTAACACTCGCCCTGGGAATCGGCGTCAACTCGAGCATTTTTTCGCTGATTCACAGTTTGCTCTTGCAAACCATGCCGGTGCGCGATCCGTCCACTGTCGCCCTGGTCTTCAACAGACATCCGCGCTTTTCTAGCGCCATGTGGTGCTCGTATCCGGATTATGTCGACTTTCGGCACAAGAACCAAGTTTTTGCGGGCTTGGTCGCTGTCAAGCGTGATGATCCATATCTGGATGACACCGGCAGAAGAGTTCTGGCGGATTTCGTGTCAGGGAATTATTTGACGGTTCTCGGGACGGGCCCGGCACTCCCGGACGAACCAGTGGCCGTAATCAGCCATCGATTTTGGCGGCGGCATTTCAATTCCGACCCCAACGTTACAGGAAAGACTGTCGCCCTGAACGGGCGGCGCTATGCGGTAATTGCGGTAGCTCCGCTTGGTTTCGGCGGCATCACGATACCGCCTCCCGACGTTTGGGTTCCGCTAATCCCAGCTACGACAACGTTCGATTACCGACCCGATGACCGACAGGGCCATTGGCTCGCCGTAGCGGGCCGCTTGAAGTCCGGCGTCACCCTGGAACAGGCGCAAGCCGAAATGACCGTTCTGTCGCGACGTCTCGAGTTAGAGTATCCGGCAACCAACCAAGGCTTCAGCGTCGTCATATCGCCGGCTTCGTACATCAATCCCAGGACCCGGGGGAACGTAGTGCCGGTGATCGCGTTACTCATGGGAGCGGTGAGTCTGGTGTTGTTGATTGTCTGCGCAAATTTGGCCAATCTGCTTCTGGCCCGGGCAGTTAACCGACAAAAAGAGATTGGCCTCCGGCTCTCGCTGGGCGCGAGCCGTGGACGTGTGATTCGCCAGTTGCTGACCGAGAGTACTTTGCTGGCCCTCGCTGGGGGTGGTGCGGGGCTCGTGCTCACCGCGTGGATTCCCAAGATTGTATTTAGTGCCGCCACCAAGCCCGACCTTGCACTATACGACTATAATTTCGAGCTGCCACTTGGCTCTGCGGTGCTCATTTACTCGTTGCTTCTCTCGCTGGTTACTGGGGCGATTTTCGGCTTGGCGCCGGCCCTTCAATTCTCCCGGCCCGATCTGTCCTCGGCGCTAAAGGATGGCGGTGCTTTTGGCGCAAACGTGAGCCGTTCCCGGATACGCAACACAATGGTGGCCGGGCAAGTTGCGTTTTCCCTTGTTCTTTTGATTGTCTCGGGGTTGTTCGTACGCAGTGTCTTGAGGGCGAGCCTTATAGATGCTGGATTCAATACAAAGGATCTCCTGGCAGTGTCGTTCGATCCGCGCAGCAGGGGTTACTCCGATAAGCAAGTGGATGAATTCTACAGACAGTTGCTGGAACGCGCGAAGAATCTGCCCCAGGTGCGAGCAACGAGCCTGGTGCGCAGTCTGCCGCTGGGCGACGATATCAGTCTGACCCGGTTCGAAATCGAAGGACAGGCGGTTGATGTGGCCTTCAACGTCGTTTCTGCAGATTACTTCCGGCTGTTAGGTGTGCCGACGTTGATCGGGCGTTCCTTCGAAGCAGGCGATACGAGTGGCTCGCCGCCGGGGGTCATGATCAACGAGAGCGCCGCTCGCCAATTCTGGGCCGGACAGAATCCGGTCGGCAAGCATCTGCGCGAAGGGAAGCCAGGTACTGATTTTCAAGTGATCGGCGTGGTAAAAGACTTCCGCGATTTTCATATCGCCAATGCACCGCAACCCTATACTTACATACCGAAGGCACAGGCGAGTCGGTTTCAAAGCTTGTATGGCCACAGAATTAGCTTGCTGATCCGCACCAAGGGCGACGTCAGGACCGCCGCGGGGGCGCTGCGTAACGAGGCGGCAGCGCTCGATCGAAAGCTGTACGTCAACGTTTCGACTATCGATCAGGTAGTTGCGCTCTCGATGTGGCCGGCGCGCGTCAGTGCCGGGATCTCCGGGGCTATCGGGTTGCTGGCGCTCATGCTGGCATCGGTGGGCATTTACGGCTCGATCGCCTACATCGTGAGCCAGCGGACGAGGGAAATGGGTATCCGTATCGCTCTTGGTGCGCAAAGAGCTGAGGTTGTCGCGCTGGTGCTGAAACAGGCTCTTCGTGTGGTGTCTGTCGGCGCCATGATCGGGTTTGCTGGCGGCATCGCCGTCAGTCGCGTGCTGTGCGAGATGCTCTACGGGCTGAGCTCCTTCGACGTCCCGACCTTTGTGCTCGTGCCGATGTTTCTTGTGATTGTTGCGATGTTGGCAACTTACATTCCAGCGCGAAGAGCGGCGAAGGTAGATCCCATGGAGGCGCTGCGTTATGAGTGAATAAATGCGGTGTCACGGCGGGGACTTAGCAAGCGCCCTACTGCAAGCTCACGAGAGCCGGACGGAAACAGTTGGAAGTCGAGCTGTCGTAATTCCAGCGCGTGAACCAGGCGATGATACGCGTGATTCAGACTTCATAAGCGAGCGGGTTGATGGATTGGATTGGTGAGCTTTGGCGGAGCTTGCGATTTATCGTCAGCCGTCAGCAATTCGAGCGCGATCTAGACGAAGAGATGCGGCTGCACACGGAGCTGCGGCAGCAGGAACACCGGAATATGGGAATCGATCAGGACTCCGCGCAGTACAAAGCACAGAGACGGTTTGGGAACGACACACTGCTGAAGGAGGTGAGTCGGGAAATGTGGGGATGGATCCTGTTCGAACGAGTCGCGCTAGATCTTCGTTACGCCCTGCGAACGATGCGCAAGAGCCCTGGCTTCACCGCAATTGCGGTGTTGTCACTCGCGCTCGGAATCGGAGCGAATACGGCCATCTTCACGTTCGTGAACGCAGCGCTGCTGAAGCCGCAACCCTACCCACATCCGGACCGCATCATCGCGCTGGTCGAGCACCATCCCAAATACGGGATCACTCTTGTCCACCCGCGTAGCTCATGACCGCGCCCGATCCTTTGAAGCCCTTGCAATCGCACAGGCCATTCCCGTCAACACGGAGGGAGACGACGGGCCCGAGCAGGTAGCGGGCCTGTGGGCAACGTCAGAATTGTTCCGCGTCTTCGGTGTTTGGCCATCTCTCGGGCGTGCCTTTACCGAAGAAGAAACGCATCCAAATGCAAGCCCGGTCGTCATCCTGAGCTACGGTTATTGGCAGACGCGGTTCGGGGTCGGACCCGAATACCTTAGGCAAAACCATCCAAATCGAGCGCTATAGCTAGTCGCGTTTCGCCGGAGCCACGGCGGGTGGGCCAAGCCGCCCGCCCTTCGGCGGCGTACTCGGAAGGTTTACTCATGGCTCGACATCCGAGCAAAATGCAGAGTTGTGGATCTGGTGACCCTCCTTAGCCGGCACGAAGGCAAGACGCTGGAGTTCAAGCGCGATCTTTTGTCCCCGGAAGGCGTTCTGAAAGCTATTGTGGCGTTTGCGAATACTTCGGGCGGCGTCATGGTGCTTGGAGTCGAGAACGGAACGAAGAAGGTCAAGGGTGTCCGTGACGTACTGGCGGACGAAGAGCGCCTCGCCAGCCTGATTGCGGATAGCATCTCTCCCAAGCTGGTTCCCTCCATGGAGGTGATGCCGAAAGACTCAGGTACTCGCGGTTGAGATCTATCCGAGCCCCAATCGGCCACACTACCTCAATCGATTGGGCCCGGCGGAGGGCGTTTTTGTCCGCGTGGGTTCAGCGAACCGGCGGGCCGACTCATTCCTGATCGAGGGAATGCGGCGCTACAACCAGGTCTCCTCGTTCGACGAACAACCGATGCCGGATTTGAACTCGGAAGCGATCGACTTCCGAGCTGCTTCCGAACTGATTGCAAATGACTTATAGACGTGATCGCCAGGCGGCGGCTGAGCTTCCTCAGCCGCGCATGACGTGCCCCGGCTTGGGCCTGCTGCTGGCGGTCGCGACGGTGCAAGCGTTCAGCCACTTGGTTGTGTAGGCATTTCGTTCATTGAAAACGCACTCCGTTTCGGGGCGTGGCATAGCGGCTCACCAGTGTCCGCTGATAAGATTGAATTGAAGCATGTCGACGCTGTTGGAGAAGGCGCTGGAAAAAGTCGTCGCACTGCCCCAGGATGAGCAGGATGCGATATTGCGTCCCAGATCCTCGCCTCGCTAGCCGACGAAGACGCCTGGAAGAAGCGTTTTGCCGAAAAACGCGATGTGATCCGCCGTATGGCACGGGAGGACGACCCGGCACGTAGGCGTTTGTTTTCAGATCTACCCTTCGGCGCCCAACGGGACGCCAAGCGCGCCTATCGTCTCTTCCAGAGCAATCCGGCGCACCCCGGTTTGCAATTCAAGAAACTGGAAGGCGAGGATAACATCTATTTGGTTCGCATCGGTCTTGAATATCGCGCTCTGGCGGTCATGAAGAAAGATCGCATCGTCTGGTACTGGATCGGCACTCACTCCGAATACGACCGTCTGGTCTGAGCTGCAGGCACTTGGACGTCGGCATCCTGGACTTGTTCCGCTCACGGTCTCGAAACGGGGTTCGAGGACCCGTGATCCCGTCGGGAACCGCCGTCACGCTTCCGCGAACCGAACTTCGGAGGCCTCAGCCGCACCAGATCAGCGAGTCGGGCGTTTTAGGAGCAAGTGGCCATTGCACACGGGCTGTGCCACACTCAACTCCATTGGGAGAGATGGAAGAGCATCATCACGAGCGCGGTGAGATGACGTCTAAAGGGGCCCGGGTAGTGTTCAAGCACGGCATTCTTAGCTCACTGCGCAGAGCAGCCCTCATTGCCGTGCTGGCTGGGGCCGGAGCATCGCTCGCGTTCATGCTCCGTGCAAGTCACCGTCAGAATTCACGAGTCCTTTTGCTGCTTTTCGGGATCTGGGTGGTCTTCCCGTTCATAACCGCCGTATGGGCTTACGTCGTTTCGAACGGTTGGACCGTCGATGTCCGAGTGCCGCTCTACATGGTGATGCTGGTCGTCAGTCTGGTTTCTTTGTCGATCTACGGCGGTGTCGCCTTCCGGCATCTCAGGGCGAAAGTCGGTTTCGTGTTCCTTGTTGTGCCCCTGGCATCGTGGCTCGTGATAGCAATCGCAGTTTCTATGGCCACAGTAGTATCTCGCAGGCAGTCCCGTCGAGCTGGCGATGCCTGACCGATTTAGCTGAAACCGATAACGATCCAGAAACGGGGGTCGCGCACTTGGCGGCACGACCGGCGTTGTTCGTGTCACATGACTGGATCGCGACTTCACGGGCACGGGGGTACGCGAACCGCAGGATCGACCATTGTTCAGAGTAAATCAATGTTTGGTTATGGTGTATGGAGGCAACAGTACGAACGCGTTAGTTAGTCGCGCTGCGAAGCGGGGCGAACACTCGGTTATGCGTATCACTCTTGATGACCTGCGGCGCTTTGCCGTTGCTCGGAGCCTCTTCACGCCGACGACCCTAAGACGTGCACTCCATGAGTTGGGCTTTGTACAGGCCGATCCGATCCGCGCGCCAGCGCGCGCTCAAGATCTCATCCTGCGCCATCGGGTCAAGGACTATCGCGCCGGCGACCTGGAACGACAGTACGAGAAGCTCGGTCTTGAGGAGGATTTCTTCGTCGTCTACGGCTACATGCCAAGATCCATACAAGCCCTGATGCATCCGCGCTCGGAATCCTGCGTCCCCGCGGAAAGCCGTCAGCCTTGGCCGGCTGAACGCAAGAAGCGGGCAGAACTCCTGCTGGGGTTCATACGCGAACGCGGTACTGTGCATCCGCGCGAAGTAAATGAGCATTTCTCGCACGGCACAGTGAGGAATTACTGGGGCGGCTCGTCAAATGCCACGACCCATCTGCTGGATGCCATGCATTACCGCGGCATGCTGCGTGTGGTTCGACGCGAGGGAGGTATTCGCATGTATGCTGCGCATCAGCACGGGATGGAACCGGCCGATGCCGGAGCAGAGCGTGCACGGCTCGACAGGCTAGTCGATGTGGCTGTCAGAATCTACGCGCCCCTACCCAGTGCATGTCTTTCTGACCTTGTGCGCCGGTTACGCTTTGCCGTACCCCAGTGGCAAAGCGAGTTGAAGAGTGCCTTGGAGCGGGCCAAACAGCGGCTCTCGCATACGCGGGTCGATGCCACCGAATGGTACTGGCCGGCCGAAGAGAATCCGCCCCGCTATGCAGCGCCGGACGTAGTGCGCGTGCTGACACCCTTCGATCCAGTCGTGTGGGACCGCGACCGCTTCGAGCTATTGTGGGGCTGGGTGTACCGTTTCGAGGCCTACACACCGCAGCCCAAACGCAAACTCGGCTATTACGCTCTCCCGCTGCTTTGGCGCGACCGCGTCATTGGCTGGAGCAACCTCTCGATAAAGAACGGCGAGCTTGACTCGGAGTTCGGCTATGTTGAAACGCCCCCACGTGATCGCGCCTTCAAGCGTGAACTTGGAGAAGAGCTAGATCGGATGCGAGCCTTTCTGGGGCTAGAATCCTGAGGTCTGCTCAGGGCACCAGCGTCCGCGCCCCGGGTTTTGTCGATGTAGCCGCCAATTGAACAATAGAACGGGGATACAAGCAGTTTCCGAGTGGCTCATCAATGGTGCCCAGAGCACGCAAATGCCAGCGGGGGAGACGCTGAAAACTGCTGGCCTCAGGATCTCTTCCTCATATCCTGCATTCAAGATCTCCGGTTTGCGCTGCGTAACTTCGGCACGGCTCCGACCTTCGCGATCGGCTCGATCACTATCCGCGAGGAACCGCACCCAAAGAGAACCATGCCCGCCAAAGAAGGTGACGGCAATCAAGCAGGCGTTCCGCCGGTTCGGGCTGCTGTGAGATCAGGAGCGCTCCATGCTTCCTTGAACCGCACTTCTTGCCCCGGCCTCAAATGAGCCCTTTGGTTGACGGTGATAAGGCAATTTGTACTAACGGTATGCCGCTGATGGCCCAATTGGGTGACGGCGCCAGATCAGTTCAACTAAGAGAAAGGCGGAGTGGGTGTAGCAGGCCCGCCAAATAGCAGCGCAATTAGCAATGGCCACGCACCTTTTTCCCCCTCCCTCAGCGGCCATGCCAGCGACGTTCACGGCATTGCATTCGCCTGAGGCCCTCAGGCGCGTGAGGAGCGCCGCCGCATCCATGTCCGTCACTTCTATTTCTTGGGCTGGACCGCGGCCTTCGGGACGCCCTTTCCCTTTGGTGCTGGCGCGCCTCTGCCCATCAACGCCGCGATTTTGTCATGGAGGTTTTTGGCCATCCGATCCTCAACGAAGAATTGCTCCCTGCCTTCGTACTGCGCCTGAAGAATCCCGTGCCTATCGATGAAGGCGATTAGCGGCATGTGCGGCGTCAACTTAGGTGGGTGCTGCATGAAGTCCATCGACGGCTTTAGACCGCTGTAGCCCACCGGAAATGGCGGGTTGAATCTACGGATGAAGTCCGGCACGCTAGTCTGCGCGTGGTCCTCAATTGCCGATGCGATCACCTGAAAGCCGCGATGCCCGAACTCGTTCTGGTCCTGGATCAGGCATTGAACGGCGGCCTCGCAATGAGGGCAGGTGGTCAGGATGAAAATGACTGCCACCACCTTGCCTTTGTACTGGCTCAGAGTCACTTGCTTGCCGCTGGCGATGGTAATGGTCAGATCGTCTGGTGTACGCGGAATGACGGCCGCCTCCAGGGTGGATGCTGCCAAAGCCAACGCGGCGAGAGTCGCTAGAACCAAACGATGATCCGGCATATGTTTCTCAGTTTACCTCCGGGGAAAATGCGTCGGGCTAGCTCGCCCCAGCTCGCCCCAGCCCTCCCAACGATCCTGGCCGAGATGTGTGGTTATCAGAAACTAGCCCCAACGGGGTTCGAGGAGATGTAGAGGGCAACAGTCTGACGTTTAGGATAACGCCGGAGTTCTCATTTTCTCGCCGCAGCCGCTCCACTTCCCGATGCAGTTATTCACGGCTGGCTTGGTGGAGTGCCGCTGGCGATTCGCCGCTGCTCTCGGTTGCCTTGCGCGGCGAGCCGTTGTCGCACTCATCCACCATACAGTAAACAATTCGATGAGATTTGTCCAGCCCGCTTGGCCGCGAAATCCAGTACAATCACGTGGCGGGCAGCGGGCCCCGGAGATGAATCAAATGCCGATGGTTCCATTTATGGAAAGATTTCCCGAGCTGGGAGCGCGTGAGACGAGGTCCGTTACCGTCACACAGCGGCAGGATCTTCCAGATGGGGAATAGGGGTTCGTGGAGTTATACTGCAACGAGCCCGGTTGCGACTGCCGACGGGTGATGATTGACGTGTTGCGGCCCGAGACCGGATGGCGCCAGATCTGGGCCACTATCAGCTACGGCTGGGAGAGCCTGGATTTCTACCGAAAATGGGGCGCGGCCGACAGCGATCCCATCGAAACAAAGGGACCGTACCTCGACACGCTCAACCCACAGACCAAATACTCCTCTGCGCTTCTGAACCTGTTCCGATTCCTGATTCAGTCGCCCGATTATGTCGCGCGTCTCCAACGGCATTATCATATGTTCCGCGAGCCCGTCGACGGAGAACATTATATGTCCGGAACGGAATGGCTGTTGGCGGCGGTTCGCTGGTGAATGTCGACCTGTGCTTTGCCCCGACGCTCCCCAGCATTCAGGCGAAGATTGCGAGCTGGAGACGCGAGGGGCGAATCGGAAATGACGATTTCACACTGGACGAACTGGCCAGGGCCTACGAATGGGTAAAGACAGCCATCGGGACGCG
>QHXW01000032.1:0-7500 GCA_003223115.1 Acidobacteriota bacterium | reverse complement strand
TGTGGGGATTGTAATGAAGCCTTTGATCATTGCTCTCTGTATTGTGTCTGCATCTAGCAGTCTGTTCGCCCAGAAGCCTGGCTGGCAGCCATCGCCGGGCCACACGCAAGTGCCGATATGGCCAGGGACTGCACCTGATGCGCAGTTTGGCCCGCCGACCAACACCGAAAAGACGGAACTGGGGGAGGTCGACAAGGTCTCACGACCCACGATGACGGTCTATTCGCCAAAGGAAAAGAATACGGGCGCTGCGGTAGTCGTGTTTCCTGGCGGGGGCTATTACGTCCTAGCGATCGATCTCGAAGGCACGGAGGTCTGTGACTGGCTGACGTCAAAGGGGATCACGTGTGTGCTCTTGAAGTACCGCGTTCCGTACTCGGGGCCGCAGTGGGATGAGCGATGTAAATGTCAGAGGAATCCAAAAGCCCCGATGGCGCTCGAAGACGCGCAGAGGACAGTGGGGCTGGTCCGCTTCCACGCCGCGGAGTACCATATCGATCCGCACAAGATCGGCGTGCTTGGATTCTCGGCAGGTGGGCATATGGTGGCAGCGATCAGCACGCATTTTGGGCATCGTTTGTACCCGGCTGTAGATGCGGCCGACAAAGAAAGCTGCCGCCCGGATTTCGCGGTGGCCCTTTATCCGGGGCATCTCTGGATTTCCAACAAGAAGTTTGAGTTGAATCCGGATGTTCCTATCACCCGCCAGACGCCTCCTACCTTTTTGCTGCAGGCCGAGAATGATGACGTGGACAGTGTCAACAATTCGCTGGTTTACTACATTGCGCTGAAGAACGCCCGGGTTCCAGTAGAAATGCATTTATACGCGGAAGGCAAACATGCCTTTGGGCTGCGTCCCACGAAGTTTCCGATAACCGGATGGCCTCAGTTGGTGGAGACGTGGCTGGGGACGATCGGGATGATTTCGAAGTCGGTGCTCACCGCCACTTCATGAAAGCACTTCCGATGAAGTGACAAACCGCGCGATGAAGAAGAGTGATATTTCTTTGAACTTCGACCCAAGATTTCTGATCCAACAACTTCAGTACCGAAGAAGTCGCCCAGGGTTTACCAATCGCTGACCGGCTCTGCTAAAAAAGACACTTGGACGTCTAACGCCCTACGCGCCAGTGTCGAGGCGTACGCTCTTGGCCAGCCGCAGTGGAGGCGGCTGGAATGAGCAGATACGTCACGCGGAAATCCTCGAAACTAAAGCGGCCGAAAGCAAAACTCGCTACACCTGATCTGGAGCACAGCAAATCGGCCGTCCTGGATAACCTTCGCTCGCCCGAGTCGAAGCGCGGATATCGACACGCGATCGATGAATTCATTCAGTGGTACTGCTCCGAGCCGCGACTGTCGTTTCAGCAAGGTCGTCGTAACCCGTTACCGCATTTTCCTGGAGAATCGTCGGCTCGCGGCGGGCACGATCAATGGACGGCTCGCCGCAGTACGACGGCTTGCGTATGAGGCTGCCGACGCTGGGCTGCTCAGCCCGGAGCTCGCCGCTGGCGTCCGACGCGTGAAGGGGGCTAAGAAGCTGGGTGTGAGGCTTGGAAATTGGCTCACGGTTGAGGAAGCCCGTCGATTCTGGCAGGCACCGGACCCTGCCACGCTCAAAGGTAAACGGGACAGGCCGATTCTCGCCGTCCTGCTTGGGTGCGGATTGAGGCGCCGCGAATTGGCCGATCTCGAGTTCACGCATTTGCAGCAGCGGGAGGAACATTGGGCCATAGTAGATCTCGTCGGCAAAGGCGGGCACATTCGAACCGTACCTGTGCCCGACTGGGCCAAAGCGACGATCGACCTGTGGATTGCTGCAGCTGAAATCTCGGCCGGAAGATTGTTCTGATGTGTCTGTCGAGCCGGCAAACACTGGGGTGACGGCGTAACAGAACGGGTAGTCTGGCACGTAGTGAAACAGTACGCAACCAGACTCGGTTTCACCCGACTCGCACCTCATGATCTACGACGCTATCCCGAATCCCGGACTATGCCGAATCAAAACGCGACCACATGGTTGCGGACCTGTGAAATGGGCGCTGAGCGATATCGACTCTGCGAATGATGATGCGGCATAGTCCGGTCGTCGGAAAACTGGGCGAAAAGCTGAACAGGGGACCACCAGGTCGGCAACCCCAGTCTTCGTCGTACCATGCACACAGCTTCAAAAACCTGGCTGTCTGCCAGGGTTTGACCGTAGCCACTCGATGCTATTTGGAATAGCGAGTGCTCCTACATCTCCTCATCTCACCGATTCGCAGAGCTAGCAGGAGCGGGGCTATGCCGCATCGCGCGCTGTCCAACCCTTGCGGATTCGGGGGTGCAACAGGGCTCATTCGGCATAGGCGTCGCTCGTGCGCGAAGCTGTGCCATTCAGCGTTATCTCGGCTGCAAGCAGCGGATTCGCGGAGCCGCGAACGACCGCATCGGTATCGAACCGTAGGCACGGAACCCGCTGCAGCGGAGCGAGTCAGCGACTAAGCCCACCTGGCCCCCGCGCCTAATGTTTTGCCCATGACCATCCGGTGATTCGCCAACCGGATTGGCTCTTTTGCAAGGTGAGCGTGATGATGGAGCCGACTTCGCTGACTGGCCTCCCTTTCTGTTTGAAGGCGTAGTTGGCAGGAATGACCACGTAAGCGTGGTCTGCGGTGATGTCCACGTGCGACGGGTTGCTGAGAGTGACAACCCCATCCGTGATGCCATTCTTCTTGGCATCGGCGTCGAAGTCGCTGACCCACTTGGCGCAGGCCCCCGTACCGTGCCATTCGTGGGGCGGAAATTCATCCAGGATGGATGTTTGATCAGCACAAGCCGCCGGACACGAGCACCGCGGTCTGTGCAGATCCGGGAGTCTGTGCGTGTGAGAACACGACTAAGAAGAGCGCTACGAGCATTCTGTGCATACGCTTGAGTATAGCGGCTTAGGAGCGCCACCCAGGTGTTGACGTTCAGGGAAAGCGCGCCTCCTGATTCCGCACCAATCTGTCGCCCGCGCCCTGGTCGTCTCAGGACCGTTCGACGTGGAAAGAGTAAACGGCATCCGCCAGTTTTCTGCTCGCAACAGCAACCAAAGCAGAAGTCTTGACAAAATGTCACATTAGATAAGATATAATCTGAATTCTTCATGGAGGCCGAGTCCATTAGACGGTCCTTGGAGGGTAGCGGGTTGCGGTGCACTCCGCAGCGCTACGCCGTGATGGCATTCTTGATGGAACACACCAGGCATCCCACGGCTGCGGAAATCTTCGAAGGCGTGAATCGCGTGGATCCGCGCTCTTCAAGGGCCACGACGTATAACAATCTGCGGGACTTGGTGCAGGCGGGTTTGGTGCGTGAAGTGGCCGTCGAGGGCCGCGCCGCGCGATTCGATGCGAAAGGCATGCGGCATCACCACTTCATTTGCGACCGCTGCGGCAATGTTGAGGACATGGAGTGGTACGACGTACCCAGGCCTGCCTCGGGCTCCCTCGGTAAGCGGGTTCTTCGCGAATGCGAACTCATTTTCCGGGGGTTCTGCACGAAGTGCGCTCCGCGGCGCGCTTTCCGTTAGGCGCGTGGATGCCGGGGGAATGGCGCGCGTCTGCAAGTGCGGCCGGCGGCGGTTACAAGAATGGAAAGCCAAGACGGGGTCGCAGTTCGTCGCGATATTTTTGGGACTAATTCGAAGGAGAATCACAACAGATGGAAAAAGAACTCACGGCGACAGCCGCGGCTGTCCCCAATAATCCAACCGAAGCCAAGTGCCCTGTAAAGGTTGGCGCTCGCAGGCACACAGTGGCTGGGGCCCCGACGAATGCGGGCTGGTGGCCGAACCAGCTCAACCTGAAGATTCTGCACCAGAACTCGCCCCTCTCCGATCCGATGGGAAAGGCGTTCAACTACGCTGAGGAGTTCAAGAGCCTCGATCTAAACGCCGTGATCAAGGACCTGCATGCCTTGATGACGGATTCACAGGATTGGTGGCCGGCCGACTATGGCCACTATGGGCCGTTTTTCATTCGTATGGCGTGGCACAGCGCAGGCACGTACCGCATCGGCGACGGCCGCGGCGGGGCAGGCTCCGGCACACAACGTTTTGCGCCACTCAATAGCTGGCCGGACAATGCGAGCCTCGATAAGGCGCGCCGGTTGCTCTGGCCGATCAAGCAGAAGTACGGCCGGAAAATCTCCTGGGCCGACCTCATGATTCTTGCCGGTAACGTCGCATTAGAGTCGATGGGGTTCAAGACCTTCGGTTTCGGCGGCGGGCGCGCGGACGTCTGGGAGCCCGAAGAGGACATCTTCTGGGGGCCTGAGGGCAAGTGGCTGGGAGACGAGCGCTACAGCGGCGATCGTCAGCTCGATAATCCTCTTGCCGCTGTTCAAATGGGATTGATTTATGTGAATCCGCAAGGGCCCAATGGAAAGCCCGATCCAATCGCTGCGGCACGCGATATCCGCGAAACGTTCGCTCGCATGGCGATGAATGACGAGGAGACCGTTGCGCTCATTGCCGGCGGGCACACGTTCGGCAAAACCCACGGCGCTGCCGATGCGGGCAAATATGTCGGCGCCGAACCGGAGGGCGCCCCCATCGAGGAGCTAGGCTTCGGCTGGACAAACACCTTCGGCAGCGGCAAAGGCGCCCACACGATCACCAGCGGTTTGGAAGGCGCATGGACCCCTAGCCCAGTAAAGTGGGACACTGGGTACTTCGACACGCTGTTCGGCCATGAGTGGGAATTGACGAAGAGCCCTGCCGGCGCGCATCAGTGGACGCCTAAGAACGGCGCCGGCGCAGGCACCGTGCCGGATGCGCACGATCCGTCGAAGCGGCACGCGCCGATGATGCTCACGACAGACCTCGCCCTGAGGATGGATCCGGCCTACGCAAAGATCTCGAAGCGCTTCCACGAGAACCCGCAGGAGCTCGCAGACGCCTTCGCCAAGGCTTGGTTCAAGCTCACGCACCGCGATATGGGGCCGATCTCACGGTACCTCGGTCCGCTGGTGCCGAAGGAATCGCTGCTATGGCAGGATCCTGTTCCCGCAGTGGATCATGTGTTGATCGGGGAGCAGGATATTGCTGCTCTGAAGGCCAAGATTCTCGCGTCGGGACTGTCCATCTCCCAAATGGCCTCGACGGCCTGGGCGTCGGCGGCGACGTTCCGTGGCTCCGACAAGCGCGGTGGCGCGAACGGTGCGCGCATTCGCCTCGCGCCGCAGAAGGGTTGGGAAGTCAACCAGCCGGCTCAACTGGGAAAGGTGCTGCAGACGCTCGAAGGGATCCAAAAGGAGTTCAACGCTTCGCAGTCCGGCGGGAAGAAGGTTTCGCTCGCTGACCTGATTGTTCTGGGCGGCTGCGCAGCCGTCGAGGCGGCGGCGAAGAAAGCCGGACACGACGTGAAGGTACCTTTCACGCCGGGGCGCACGGACGCTTCGCAGGAGCAGACCGATGTGCACTCCTTTGCGCCGCTTGAACCGATTGCTGACGGGTTCCGCAACTATCTCCGAAGCGGACAGCCCCTACCGGCTGAGGAACTGCTGCTGGATCGGGCGCAGTTGCTGACGCTGACCGCTCCTGAGATGACGGTTCTCATCGGCGGCTTGCGCGCCCTGAACGTAAACTCCGGGCAGTCCAAACACGGCGTGCTCACCAACCGGCCCGAGACGCTGACGAATGATTTCTTCGTCAACCTGCTCAACATGAATACGAAGTGGCAGGCCTCCTCTACAACCGAAGGCGTGTTTGAGGGGCGCGATCGCGCGACTGGCGAAATCAAATGGACCGCCACCCGGGTCGACCTAGTCTTTGGTTCTAACTCTCAGCTCCGGGCCGTCGCGGAAGTCTATGCATGCGACGACTCGAAAGAGGCGTTCGTGAAAGACTTCGTGGCTGCGTGGACCAAGGTGATGAACCTTGATCGCTACGACCTTGCCTGAGCTCGGCGGAAAAGAGAGCTGTCAACTCGGTACTAACCCCCGTTCCTGTTGGTGGGATTGGCCAAACCGAAGTTCGTCGCTCTCCTCATGCCCTTCGGATTCCACCTCGCGATGGACAACCCACCGCCCATGCCGCTCGCCACGAGCGCACTTGCTGAAGCTCGCCGCGCCAGTGGGCTGGGACCTGGTCGTCAGCTTGAAACAACAAGCTCGCGCACTCTAGGCGCCGCGACAAGTAGAATATCTACCAGCGATATATGGCTAAGGGACCTTCTGACCGGATTGAGTTGCTCCAAGGCACTCTCGACATGCTGATTTTGCGAACGTTGCTTTTGGGCCCGCGCATGGACACCAAATCGCCAAGCACATTCAACGCACTACCGAGGATGTCCTGCAGGTCGAGCACGGCTCTCTTTACCCAGCCCTCCACAGGCTGGAGCGCAAGGGTTGGGTGGTATCGAAGTGAGAGACGGCGCAGGACGGCAATCGCGAGTTCAAATACTACCGGCTGACGTCAACCGGCAAGAAGCAGCTTGCCCGTGAGGAGTCCAAGTGGAAGCAGGTCGCGGGCGCGATCTCGCGGGTGATGTGGCCGGTTGAGGAGGGCTGATATGCAGCGGTGGCGCTCCATCATTGGGTGGCGGCCATGGAGGTCACGGCAGCGTCATGAAGAGGACTTAGACCGAGAGTTGCGTTCGCACTTGGAATTGGAAGCCGAGGAGCAACAGGCAGCGGGTTTATCAGCCGACCATGCACGTCATGCCGCTCGGCGCGCCTTTGGGAACACGACTCTGGTTAAGGAGGACGTGCGCCAGATGTGGGCATGGACGACGTTAGAGCAAGTAGTGCAGGACGTGCGCTACGCGCTGCGCGGAGAGCGGAAGAGCCCGGCGTTTGCGACGGTCGCGATGCTGTCACTGGCGTTGGGCATCGGCGCGACTACGGCGGTCTTCAGCGTGCTTAACGCTGTGGCGCTGCGACCGCTGCCCGTGGCCGAACCGGAGCGGCTGGTTGTCATTCATCCGAAATTAAAAGGCGAGCGCTTCGTACTGTTTAATCCCCTCTTTGAAGAACTGCGCCGCAGCCAGCGGTCGCTTGCCGGAATGTTCGCCATATCCGATGAGCCTTATCTTAAGGCTGCGTTCGGGCGGGCGGTTCCGGTCTACGTACGCGGCAGCCTCGTTTCCGGTAACTATTTTCAGGTGCTCGGCCTCTCGCCGGCTCTCGGACGGCTGCTTACCGGCGGCGATGACGAACCTTCGGCGGAGACTTGTGCGGCCGTCATCAGCCACACATACTGGACGACAACTCTGCGCCGCGATCCGGCTGTGCTCGGGCATCCGGTGATCGTGCGTGAGAAGGTCTGCACGATCGTGGGTGTAGCTCCGGCGGGTTTTCGCAGCAGTGAGCCAGGCTACGCGCCGGATCTGTGGGTCCCGTTGCGGTCACTCACCGATCCGAAATTGCTTGCCAGCAGGCGTATGGCTTTCTTCTCGGGAGTGATGGGCCGCCTGCGCCCTGAAGCGACTCTCGCGCAGGCCGAAGCGGAGCTGACTGCTCTCTACCAGCGCA
>QHXW01000141.1 GCA_003223115.1 Acidobacteriota bacterium | reverse complement strand
ATACGATCCAGGCCCTGCCGAGTGGGGCCGGCTCCGCACCTGTCAGGTTGATCCAGTCCACCACTCTCCTCGGACGATGATGTACGGGTTTTTCACAAAAGGAACTGATCCACCTCATCGCCCTTACTCGTCTGACTTCCCTTCTCTTCCTTCCTGCCTTCGTCTGCCGCCTTCCCCGACCCACTCCCGTCGCCGATCGCTCGGTCACACGGCTTTCACCGTGCTTGAAGTATTATTCGGCAGTCCGACTACTGACAGAGCCTCACTTCCCACTTCGCTTTCGCTTATAGGGTCGCTTACCCCAAACCCTGCTGGGGACTCTGCCAGTCCTCCTGAGGTCACGCGCTGTTCTTCCGTACCGTGCCGTCCGCAAGCACCTTGGTGCGGCGGGTGAATGAGTACGCCTTCGTCTTCATACGGCAGACTCGACCTTGTCCCGCCTTTGGCCGACCAGTTCATCTTCGGGGTAGCCCCCATCGATTACGGCCCGGTACTTCTCCTCATGCCCTTCGGATTCCACCTCGCGATGGACACCCTGCCCTCCGGGAACTGCGGAGCGGCGGCTTCAGGTCCGCCTTGATTTGTATCCGGCTTTCGCCTTCGTGCCCGTATAGGCTTCTCCATACCTTCTACTCTTCCCGGCCAGCGAGGAATTACCCTCGCTTTTGGATATGGCGCTCCTCATCCGAGCGCCAGAGGGACTTGAACCCTCCTGATCAACGCGCTGCTCAGCGCACCGTACGACTGCAGCCGACTCCTCTGGCAACGCTAGCTGCTAGCCGCGCCGTGTGAAACCGTCACTACGACGCAGTAAAAGTTTGGTTGCGAAATCTTGCCGGGCGGGCTCGCAGACGCGGCCGGCGCGATCAGACCGGCTTACGGGCCTTGCGACACGGCGGAACTGGAAGCCTGCAAGCCTGCAAGCCCCAGGGCCTCTGTTCGCTCCTATTTGCCACGGAAGAGAAATATCAGCTCAATGACCAGAATGATCACGACCATGAGCTCTAAAGCAAACGTTCGGGCATCTCGAAAATCGCTCACCATGAAGTCGTAAAACTGTCGCGCAATCCTCTGCTTATCATCCACGATGCGCCGATAGTCGTTCACACCAATTTTCGACGACGCCAGTTGATACACGCGAGCATAGAACATGTCGCTCAAGAATTTGATGGCGTTGTCGGTTCGCTCAGCCAGTTCCGTGATTTCAAGCCTCAACCTATTGAAGCGCTTGGCCTCTGACGCCAGTTTCCAGCTCGAAAGCGGACTCCGCGGGCCACCAAGCGAATCATAGGCACGCTTCAATACGCGTGTGAGGACTTCGTCGTATCTCCGATATTCCAACAATTGCGAGTTAGTGTATTCGAGAAGCTGGAAAATCGGAGCCGCTCCCTCGTCGGTGTCATAGACGAATGCGGTCATCCAGCCGACGACCAGCAGGTCGGTTGGATAGTACGACATGCCGGAGCCCAGGAGTTCTCTTTCCTCAGCCGGCGAAAGGGAATTGATTTCACCGCGGACGATTTGCGTAATGGCGCCGCCATATTGGGACACCAACTCGGCCCCGCTCAGCCTGCGGCTGGCCGGATCACCGAGTTCGCGAAGGTGCACTGCATAGTAAACTTCATCAAGCCACTCCGCGTAGGCGCGCCGTACGGCACAGTTGAGACCGGCCATGCGCTTGCGCGCCACCTGCATCGCGGACCTTTCCAGATCCGGAGCCTCGATCCAGCGGCTGGACAACCGGATCAGCTCCTCCCAATCGCACTCAAATTGTAGTTCGAGCTCAAGACTCACCACTCCGTAGTCGAAATATTGGAAACGACCAGCGAAAGTCTCACCGGTGGAAAGGCGGACCGGTTCCGAAGTCTCGACGACCGGCGGGTTTTCGAAACGCACGTAAACCGGCGTCGGCAGCTTGAATTCAGGTTTGCGGGCCGGCGGACCGGTTCCGAGCGACGCACGCAGAATCTCCAGGTCCAGCTCTTCGGCGATGTCGTATAGCACCAAAGCATGAAAGGAGCCGTTGCAAGGACGCATACCTGCCCAGATTACTCCCATACCACCGGATCTGAGGGCCGTCCGGCCCGCTGAATGAACCCCATTTTGGAGAATCCTCGCCCAGCAGCCATTCGTTGAAACCGAATCTTGCCTCTATTGTTATCTCCGTGTAACACTGCCGCACTATTCTTAGGCGCTGGAGTGGTTGAGGAACTGATGATCGGTGGCGTCTTGTCCGCGCTCGCTGGTGTTCTCCTCCTGTGTCGCATGAAGAAACGCGAACTAAAGTGGTTGTTCCTCACGGGTTTACTGGAAGTCTGTGCACAAGATCTCTACGTCGAGGATGACCCGCCCCAAGCTGCCCGTTCGACCAAGGCCGACGCCAATCGCATGGCTCCGAAGGCTGAGGCAACTCGTGACAATTGAAACATATTCCGAACAGAAGACCTCAGCTCTGTTGCGTCGACTTGCATTTTTCTTGGGCCGCGCCAGGCAATCAAGCAATCCTTCGTTGATCGCTGATCTTTGCACTGCACTCGAACGCTTTGATGTGAGTCTTTTCTCGTTTGTTCAGTTCTATCCCCGCGCGCAGGTAAGAAAAACTCGACGACGGGTACGAAAGCTATCGCGTTTGTCCAGACATGTACATGATCACGATGTTGCTTTGGCTTTCCTAAGACACGCACGCCAGCGGCCGGGCGGTCAGATCTCGGCCCATCGCCGTAAACAGTTGGCACTCTACAATCATCTATCTCAGCAAAGAAAGCTGACACTGGATGCTCTCCGGGAATACATCCGCAAATTTAGTCGACGCGAGTGGTCGAAAAGGTGGCGAGTCCGTCTGGGTGCATAGGATTTGCCACCCATTTTGGATCGTCATTTCACGCGCAAGGAGTTCTGGGATGCGCTCAGCCAAGCTGGACAGGTGAACAGGCTTGGCTCACAATCGGAAGTATGCGGTTGGGCGTCAGTGCCTTTCTCATTGCCAGCTGGCTCCTGCCCACGTTCGCCTCCGACTCCAACCTGGAAATACCGTTCGACTTTATCCACAACCAGATCGTACTGCGAGGAATGCTGAACGGGCATGGACCGTACAGCTTCATCCTGGATAGCGGCACCCGTGCCACGACGATCGACCTACAAGTAGCGCGAGAGCTTGGCCTGCCGCTGGGTGCGCAAGTGACCAGCAAGGGAGTCGGCGCCGGGCACGCCGCGGGGCGTGCAACTACTTTCGTGGAACTGTGTGTAGGTAGCCTCGTGGTTCGCCGTCTCGACGCGGCGGTATTCGACCTATCTGGTGTTTCTCGCACCCTTGGGCGGCCTCTGCATGGCGTACTCGGTTTCGGCTTCTTGGACTCAAGGATTGCACAGATCGACTACTTTCAACGGCGAGTCCGGTTCTATGAAGAGTCCCCGTTCTCACGGAATGCACGCCGCGAGGATGGGAAATCAATTTCGTTTCCGATGCAGTTCCATTCGCAATCCGTACTGCCGGTGTTGGAGGGCTGCTTTGTGAATGGGATGCGGCTGATGGTTACTCTCGACACCGGTTCCAGCCTGGGATTGGTTCTGTTTCCATATACCATCGAGCGGCTTGGCCTTGCCGAGCTCGCCAGGACGGGTATCCCAATGGAGGCTGCCGGGTATCTGGGAGAGGCCCGTCTGACCAAAGGGTGGGTCAAGTCGGTCATGCTCAAGACAATTGATCTGGGCGCCATCGAAGTTGCTTACGCTCGCAAAGGGTACGCGACGGACGAAAATCGTGGGCAGCGCGGCGGGAGCATTGGCAATGCAATCCTCCAGGATTTTGTGGTTACGCTGGATTACCGTGCCGGCATCGTAACACTTCAGAGCGTCTCCGAGTAGTGCCATGCGGAAAGCACTCCTGATCGCATTTTCCGTGCCGGCGCTCGCCCAAGTGCTGGTCAATGGCGCCGGGGCGACGTTTCCTTATCCGATATACGCCAAGTGGTTCGACGAGTTTCACCGCCTGCACCCAAGCGCGCTCATCAATTACCAGTCCGTCGGTTCGGGCGCCGGCATCCGGCAGCTGAAAGCGGGCGTGCTGGATCTGGGTGCTTCCGATATGCCTCTGAACGATTCCGATCCGGCACTATCGGCGACTGGCCTTCTGCACTTTCCTACAGTGATCGGCGGCGTCGCACCCGTCTACAACATCCCGAATCTCACGCGGGAACTCAACTTTACCCCGCAGGCGCTTGCCGGAATCATGCTGGGAAAGATCACCAGGTGGGATGATCCACAGTTGATCGAAGCGAATCGCGGCGCAAAGCTTCCGGATACTGAGATTTTCGTGGTCCATCGATCGGATGGCAGCGGCACCACGTATGTCCTGTCGGAATACCTGTCGAAGGTGAGTGAGGAATGGAGGACCACCGAGGGCGCGGGGACTTCGATCCGTTGGAAGGTGGGGATCGGAGCGAAGGGGAACGAGGGCGTCGCGGGACTCGTAAAACAAGCGCCGTTTTCCTTCGGCTACGTGGAGTTGGTCTACGCCCTTCAAAACCAAATAGCCTACGGGCGCGTACGGAACGCCTCTGGTAGGTTCGTCAAGGCCGATCTTGCTGGCATCAGGGCCGCGGCTGCCGCATCAGCAAGGTCAATGCCGGATGATTTTCGGATCTCCATCACTGACGCGCCAGGGAAGGATGCATATCCGATCGCCAGCTACACTTGGCTGCTGACGCCCGCGCGCATTCCGGATCCTGTTAAGAAGCGGATCATCGTGGATCTCCTGCATTGGATGGTGCTGGACGGCCAGCGAATGGCGGCGGATCTTGGATACGCTCCCTTGCCGGCTTCGGTAGCGTCCAAGGTGTGGAAAGCCTGCGATCGGATTCAGTGATCAGACGCGGCGGCCCAAGAAGGCCCAAGAAGTCTCCAGCTTGCCAAATTTCAAATACTATTGAAATTCATCCAAACCGTGATGTGTCTGGTGGGAATGGGGCCATCGCGCTATTGGCGAACACACTTGCCACCGGCGCAACGTTAGTAGCTTTGATCCTCGTTTTCGGCCCGATTTCCGGTGCGCATCTCAATCCCGCGGTGACGTTGGCTCAAGCCTGGCAGCGAGGAATGTACTGGCGGCACGTTCCTTCCTACATTGCAGCTCAATGTTTAGGCGCGTTCGCCGGTGTGGCTTCGGCGCAAGTCATGTTTGGTGAGCCGCTGTTCTCTTCCTCGGAGCACTCTCGCGCAGGCGGCGCTCAATTCTTCAGTGAATTTGTGGCGACATTCGGTCTGTTGGCCGTGATTTCGGGCTGTAGCCGGGTGCGGCCGCCCGCCGTGTCGTTCGCTGTGGGAGCTTACATAACAGGAGCGGATTGGTTCACGGCTTCCACTTCATTTGCGAACCCGGCTGTTACACTGGCCCGCTCATGGACGAACACGTTTGCCGGGATTCGACCCGTTGATGCGCCCGCGTTCACCGTGGCTCAGCTGATCGGCACGGTGGCGGAGCATCGCTCGTTGCATGGTTAATTCCTGCAATCTCCGGCAATACGCCGACCGTGGCAGCTGCCTCCCGCACGGAAACGGGAACGCTCAATGCCGCTATAACAGGCCGTGATGGATAGGAAGAGAGTCCTGTTTGACTGCACCGGAAACTCCGCGCGCAGCCAGATGGCGGAAGGGCTACTCCGGCATGACGGAGGGGATGGCTTTGAAGTGGACAGTGCTGGTACCCACCCAACGCCAGTCCGGCCCGAAGCCATCAAGGTAATGGATGAAATTGGGGTCGACATTTCCGGCCAGTTTCCCAAGTATGTGGACAAGTTCATCGGCCGACACTTCGACTGCGTGATTACCGTGTGCGATAGTGCCAACGAGGCGTGTCCGGTCTTCCCGGTGATACCACAAGGCTGCACTGGAGTTTTGAAGACCCAGCCAAGGCGTAAGAGTCCGAAGAAGCGCGCTTAGCAGTATTTTCGGAACATTAGAGACCAGATCCGCACATCGCTGCATTTTTGAGCGATGCAAGATAGATGAACACAAAGGAAGGCGTGGAAAGCCTGCGATCGGATTCAATAGGGCGCGAGCGGACATAAAAAGAGGGAACGCTGCGCACTTTTGGAGTACAAGCGTTCCCTGTAGGCTTAGGAGCTAAGAATCA
>QHXW01000561.1 GCA_003223115.1 Acidobacteriota bacterium | reverse complement strand
CCCGAAAATTTCGCCGCCGATCTTGATGCGCACACGGGCGACGGAAAAATCACGGTTGATTTACCGGTGATAGCGTCGGGATCCATCGGCACTGCGGAGGTACGCGGCAAGCTCAACGGCGGCGGCGAAAAGCTCATTCTCCGCACCGGCGACGGTGCCATTCGCATCGTGCGATTGTAACGCTGTCGCGTCGCGGCATTACCGTTGGACCGAACCGCTCTCTGTTGTCGTGATCCTGATGTTTTTGAATTCGCCCGTTTCGTCGAAAGATCCGACGCCGACTTTACCCGTGCCGAGGCTTAAGTCGACAGCCTGCAGGGCTGGCACGCTTTCGCCATCTACGATCACGCCGACAGCCCCGGTCGCCGCGTCGTGCGTGAGCTTTACGTGATGCCAGCGCCCTCGCTCATGAAACGCAGCAGGACCGCGATCCGCGCTGATCCTGACGCGTTCCCCGCCATATACGTGAAAGATTCCGTTATGCGCCGGCTGCTTCACCGCGGTATCGGTGGACAAGTGGGCATAGTTAAAGTGCGCTTCATCGCGATACGCGAAGACCAACAGCAGGGAACTGCCGAGCGGCTTGACGTCGAGCTCCACCGTAACGTCGCCCAGATCCCGCGCGTCCGCGAGTGCGAACTGAATCGGCCGGCGCGGCCCGGGCAAAGGCCCGCGATTCTTCACCAGGCGCAAGACTTGTGTGCCGTCCTCTTGGACCACCTGCCAGTCGGTAGCGACAGGAACGATCCACTGCCGGCCAAAGATTTCGAGGGTGTCGGCGGCACTCAGGATGGCAGCGGCAGTAGCCAGTATGGCGACGAGCTTCATCTGGTCATGATAGCCAAGCTAACGGATACCAGAACGGCGGTTCGAAATCGGATCTCGATCCTACTGCGCGGAGCTATTCGGCTTACCGATATCGCCGGCGACGTTGTGAATTCAATTTTGGCCTGATGGATGGGCTACAACGACGAGGGCGGAATCTTCACCATGGCTGAACTTTGATGGTCCGCTGCAGCAAGCGCAGGTTGGCATCATTCTGTTCGACCAGCGTTTTCAGCCGTTCCGTTTGGGATTTGAGCCGAGGGTCCTTCGCGATCCGGTAGAGCCGCAGCAACGTGCGGTTCGCCGCGTAATTATCCGGATCCAACGCCAGAGAGGCGGCGGTCTCGCGACGCGCGCCCTCGAGGTCCTCTTTGCCAAATAGCAGGTCCGCGAGTTGAGCGTGTGCATCGGACGAGTTCGGCTCGAGTGTCACCACCTGTTTGAAGTGAGCGATGGCGCCGGTCACATCGCCCTCTTGTGCGGCGATTCGGCCCAGAAGGTATTGGCTGCCGGCTCTGGCTTGGGACGTTCCCATTATCCCGGCCAGTTCCCGCCTGGCGTCGTCATTGTGACTTGTTCCGAAGTACGCGGCCGCCAGCGCCAGGTGTCCCCGCGGGTCAGACGGTTGAGCGGAGACGTATCTCTTGAGGAACGGAACGGCTCCGTCTTTCTCGGCCCACTGGAGCAGCATGACGCCCATAGCGTAGTTGTAATACGGATTCTCGGGCGCCAGCGCCAGAGCTTTTTCGATGGATTTTCTGGCTTCCACTGGCAGCCGCATCTCGTTGCAGGTCAGTGCAAAGAAGAAGTGAATGCCGGCGTCATCCGGGGCCAGGTCACGTGCGTGGGCCAAATAGCTGAGCGTACTCTCGAAGTCTTTCTGTTTCCACGCTACGCGGGCAAGGTCGGTGAGGGTGGCGGATGCCGGGGAACTTCGGAATATAAGTTCATACTTGTTACGCGCTGAGGTCAGCTTTCCCTGACGCTCGTATAACACCGCGAGCGAGGACTTGGTTTGATCTGAGGCCAAGCCGCGCGACTCGAGACCTTCGAGCAGCCGCAGCGCTACGCCTTCGTTCGCTGAAATAGCGGGCAGGACAGCGATGACATCGGCCTCCTGCAGTTGGGAATCTCGCATTAAGTCGTCCGCAAGACGTAACGCGACTTTAGTATTGCCGAGTGCTGCCTCGTCCGCGCACCGCAATGCCATCGCCTGCCGCCTTATCCGATCCTGCGGGGGCAGACGGTCCAGATGCTCCAATGATTCGCGAAACGCTCCTTTCCATTCAAGAAAAAGAGCCAATTGATGATGCGCTTCGGCATTCGTTGGTTCAATCCGCAGCACCGACTGATACGCTCTGATTCCTTTCGCGATGGCTTCACTGCGGCCGGAGTTCAATTGATGTAACCGCCCCAGATTGAGCCAGGCGGACATGAGCTGCGGGGCCAGTCGAACGGCTTTTTCGAACGCTTCTTCGGCGCCCGGGACGTTACCCAGTTTGGCGTCAATGATACCGCGTAGGTTCCAGAGTGCGGCATCGTCAGGTTGCGCGGCCAGCGCCTGGATCAGCGAGGACTGGGCTTCGCTAAGTCGTTCTTCCGTCAACAGGTTCTGAATCGCGACGACTTGCCCGGAAGTTTTCGCGGCATCCGAAGCGCGGCAGCTTGGCAGCGAAATAAGTAACAAGAAAAAGGCAAACCGCCGCATTGACAAGGGATTTTCTAGTGATATATTAACGTCATTCTTTAATGCTTTTCCAGTAGACGGGGACGTCTGGCACGTCTGCGAAGGGGATACCAAGGCATGTTGACTCAACGAAGCTGGCGCGTACTAACTTTGTTTGTTCCACTTCTGGCGTTTGGCCAAAGCCAGAACAGCAGCATCAACGGTACTGTTACCGACCCGTCCGGCGCGGTCATACCGGGAGCCGAACTGGTGCTTACGTCAGTTGATCGCCAGATTTCCGCGAAGACCACGACGGGCCCGGACGGCCTGTACTCGTTTCCGAACCTGCTGCCTGGCGCCTACGATCTGAAAGCGTCCGCGGTAGGATTCAAGCCGCTGGTGCAGCGCGGTGTGGCGGTGACCATCAATCAGCTGGCTCGCGTCGACGTCAAGCTCGAGGTCGGCACCGATGTGCAATCGGTCGAGGTGCAGTCCGAGGCCACGCAACTCAACTTTGAGAACGCGTCGCGGAACGAGGGTGTCACCAGCGAGACGATCGGTGAGCTGCCACTGGTAGTGGCGGGCGGCCCGCGTAACTCGGCGCAATTCGCCGTCCTCCTCCCCGGCGTCTCAACCGGCGGTGGTAATAGCTCTTTCGATGCTCGCATCAATGGCGGGTTGGCCTCCGGTGATGAAGCCATTATGGATGGCGTCAGCATGCAGGAAGGCAGCATGGCACAGAGCGGCATGGTGGCCTTTGCGGACTTCCG